>CACPGZ010000050.1 GCA_902633585.1 uncultured Pelagibacteraceae bacterium | reverse complement strand
GAATCTGAAATCTACAAATATTTTATCTCTAACAATTATCATTTTATTAATTGGTCTCATGCTGATTTAATTTTTGTTCACGAAAATATTAGAGATTAGATTTTTATTTTATTCAAAGCATTATTTTTAAATATATTTGCTTCTTTGATATATCTTCTGACCATTTGTGTTGTTTTGTGTCCTGTCATTGCCATTATACTTCTTTCATCTGCACCAAACTCAGCTGCTACTGTCGCAAAACCTGAGCGTAAACTATGACCAGCAAAATTTTTATTATCTATCCCCGCCAATTTTAGATATTTTTTCATTAACAAGACTACAGATTGATCTGTTAATCTTTTATCGATTAATGTTAAGCCCTTAGAAAATCTTCTAAAAATAGGTCCTGACTTAATTTTAGAAATTTCTAACCATTTTTTTAAATTTGTAACAGGACAGTAAATTTCATCAGTGAAGTAGGGCAGTCCCTTAATCATTCCTTCACCAAATTGATCTGTTTTTGATCTTTTAACAGTGATTTTAAGCCCCTCCGTTACAAATTCTAAGTCTTCATGATCAATAGAAATTATCTCTGTTCTTCTAAATCCTCCTCCAAAGCCAATTAATATTATAGATTTGTCTCTAAGTTTCTTAATTTCATCAATTTTTTGCTCATTTATTATATTAATTATAGATTTTAAATTATTAATTAATAAAGGTTTTTTACCTATCTGAATACTTCCTTTAATTCTCCTTATTCCCATTAAATTTTCAACTATAATCGGGTGTTTTGTATCTAGATAATGCCCTTTTAATTTATGAACCATACCTATTGAAACTAATCTTCGTCTTAAAGTGCTTATTTTTGAGTTTTTAGACAATTGGGTTAAGTATAATGAAACTATTTTTGGTTCAGATGGGAGTGAATTTAAGCCATGCTTTACACAAAAAGCTCCAAAATCTTTGAAGTCAGATTTGTAAGCTCTTAAAGTATTATTTGCTTTAGAGCTTTTCAGATTATTTATTGTTGCTTCATGAAGTGATTTCAAGTCTGTAGTTAGTTCACTCATAATTACTATTGATAACAATTAATTATCATTAGTAATATATCAAGTGATTTCTTATGTCAATAGTTTAAATTAAAAAGTTATGGGTTCAATTGATGGAGAAATTCCGGCAATATGGTTTTTGATCAGCTCAATTGGTTTTATTATTTTAAGTTTAATTCAATATAAAAATACTGGGAAAAGCATTAATACTATTTTTTTAAGTATAATGGCTGTTTTATTTTTCTTAAGCTATTTTATATTACTTTTTAAAGCTTGATTTATCCCCACTATTCACAAGGAAATCAGAAAAAAAAGAGAATCACCTAAAAAGTGATACATTTAAAAATCAGTATTTGTTAAATTGATTGTGAATTAAGGGGCAACTCTTAACTGGCCAATTGGAGAAAAGCCGAGAGGTACAAATCCAGGGGGCAGAAAGCTTCACAAAGCATCGCTGAACATGTGGAGCGGGAGGCATGGCGGTAGCGCATCAACGACGTGCCAAAACAACTGTTCTTTGCACCCTTAAAAGTGCAAGGAAACAGGGTTTTAGATTTATAATGATACTTAAAGGTACAAAATTTCAATTAAAAGTTTGGAAATATCTTAAATCCATTAAAAAAGGTAAGGTAAAAACCTATAAACAGGTGGCTATTGGTATAAAAAGCCCTAAATCAGCTAGAGCTGTAGCCAATGCCTGTGCTAAAAACCCATATGCCCCTAAAATACCTTGTCATAGGGTCATTAGGTCAGATGGAGGGCTTGGAGGTTACTCTGGAATAGGTGGAACTAGGAAAAAGCTTAAATTACTAAGATCAGAAAAAGCAGCAATTTAGTGTTATATTACGCCCTTTTGGCCTTAGAAAAGCTAGTAAAATCAACGTTTTTTAATGATTTTAGTCTTGTATTAGCAAAATAGTTGAATTCACCCTTCAGTTGTACCAAATATAAGCCTACACTAAAAATTGACCCCTCTATGGACGTTTAAAAGGCATATTCAATTAGTGCATCGCTCTACTATTCAGCTATATCAACGCTTTTAGACCACCCTATTTATTCATGATTTTAATTTTCCTGATGTCAAAAAAGCCTTGATTTTAAATGATAATTTAATA
>CACPGZ010000049.1 GCA_902633585.1 uncultured Pelagibacteraceae bacterium | reverse complement strand
ACTGGTCTAAGAAAAGATTTTTACAAAAAATGAAATCTGATGCAATTAACAGTGAAAAGTTAATTGTAATTAATCAGTCAGCTTCAAAAAATAGAATTGATTTTAAAAATAAAAAAAAATTAATTACATTTGTTGGAAAACTAAACAGATCCAAAGGTTATGATCTCTTTGGCAATGCTGTAATAAAAATCTTAAAAAAACATAAAGATTGGTCTGCTTATGTTGTGGGGGACGAACCTAGAGATAAACTTAATTTTAAACATAACAGATTAAAAAATTTTGGATTTAAAGAACATAATGAAGTAATAAAAATTTATAAAAAAACAAGTATAGCAGTCGTTTGCTCCAGATGGGATGAACCCTTTGGTAGAACAAGTTTAGAAGCTGCAGCTAATGGTTGCGCAGTTATAATAAGTAATAGAGGAGGTTTACCAGAAACAATTACTAATGGGAGAATTCTTAAAAACTTAACTGTTAATGAAATTTATAAAAATATTGAAGACTTAATTATAAATTCATCAATTAGAAAAAAATATCAAACATTATCTTATAAAAATTTTTATCTATCTCATGAGTATGTTTCTCGACAAATAGATAAAGTTAGAAATAATTTAAGCAAAATAAACAAATCTTTTTTATCTAATTCACAATCAAATTTAAGAATATTGCATATTACTAACTTTAATGAGAGACATAATGGCAGGCTTTTCTTTAATACTGGCAGAAGATTAAATAATGGATTTATCAGACTTGGACATAGTGTTTTAGAATTCAGTGACAGAGATATTGTAAGTAGAGGAAAATCTATTAAGGATTTTTATGGGTCTGATACTCTTAACGATAAATTAATTAAAACTTGTTATCATTTTAAACCAGACTTAATAGTTTTAGGACATGCAGATATGATATCAAAAGATATTCTATACAATCTTAAAAAAGATTATTCTAATTTAAAGATAGCACAATGGTTTCTTGACCCTTTGAACAAAAATGGTCCTGATTTCAAGAAAAATAAAAAAAGAATCTTAGATAAATATGATGTAATAGACTCAAATTTTTTAACTACGTCTCCAGATGCCTTGGGATTTTTATCTAAAGAAAAAGTAAATCATTTTATACCCAATCCATCAGATCAATCCATGGAAACACTCAATAATTTCCGAAAAGATTGCTCTAATGATGTTTTTTTTGCACTAAGTCATGGTGTGCACAGGGGTCAATTAAAAAGCCGATCATTTGATGATAGAGAAAAATTCATAAAATCTCTAATCAATAAATGTAAAAATATTAGATTTGATATCTTTGGTATGGACAATATTCAACCAATTTGGGCTGATCAATATTTCAAGAATATATCTAATTCAAAAATGGGCCTCAACCTAAGTAGAGGAACTCCAATTAAATATTATAGTAGTGATAGAATTACTCAAATTATAGGTAATGGCTTAGTAACATTAATAGATGAGAAAACTGGGTATGGTGATTTTTTTGATGATACTGAAATGGTATTTTATAAGAATATTACGGATTTATCTGAAAAAATAGAAAAAATTTCAGAAGATGAGAGTTTGCGCAAAAAGATTGGACAAAAAGGTAAAACTAAATATATGAAGTATTTTAATTCAACACTTGTGGCAGATTTTATCATAAATAAGACTTATGGAATAAATAGTTCCAAAAAGTATTTATGGCATAAACCATAAAATGATCTCAATTTTGATTCCAACTTATAATAATTTGGATTATCTTAAACTTTGTTTAAAAAGTTTAGAAAAGAATTCCTCTTATAAACATGAAATAATAATACATATCAATGATGGTTCTGATGGTACGTTAAATTTTGTTAAAACTAATAATTTTAAACATACGATTTCAGATGATAATATTGGACTTTGTTCTTCAATCAATAAAGCTGCCAAATTAGCTTCAAGTCAATATATTCTTTATAGCCATGATGATATGTATTTTTGCCCAGAATGGGATGAAGTTTTGATAAATGAAGTTAATAATCTAGATCATGATAATTTTTATCTTTCAGGTACAATGATTGAACCAAACTCTGGCCATATAGTTTGTGATTTTGGAATTGATCTTGATAATTTTAAGGAAAATGAATTACTTTTAAAATATAAGAGCGTTAACTTTTATGATCATCAGGGCACCCATTTTGCTCCACATTTAGTTACAAAAAGGATGTGGGATAAAGTAGGAGGTTTTAGTGAGGAATTTAATCCTGGTATAGCTTCTGATCCAGATTTTAATATGAAGCTTTGGA
>CACPGZ010000048.1 GCA_902633585.1 uncultured Pelagibacteraceae bacterium | reverse complement strand
AATAGTGTCACAAAAATAAGGTTTAAATTTTAAGTAAATTTCATCAGGTATTTTTACTGGTTTGCCTAAATGATTAACGAAAACTAAATGAACTTGTGCCTCAACTATATTGACATCACCTTTAGTAATTATTTGATTCATAAAAAAAGATGTTTTGGTGATAGATTTAACAAAAGATCTTATAGTTAGTTCATCTTCAAGACTTGCAGACTTTTTATATTCAATATTACAAGCTTTTACTATGATTAGTGAACCAAAATCTTTTTTCACTTTTTGGTTGCTGTACCCAATTGAATGAAGAGCTTCTGTTCTAGCTCTTTCTAAAAACTTTAAATAATTAGCATAATATACGACTCCACCAGCATCTGTATCTTCATAATAAACTTTTAAAGTATGAAAAAAATTTTCATGCATAATATAATTATAACAAAAATTAAACTATTTAATAGAAACTAAGGTATAAGTATTCAATGAATATATTTGTAATTTGGTTAGTGATGGTTACCGCTTGGAACTTTGGCTATCCACAAGCAAGTCCTTTAGAAGATGTTATCGTAGCTGTTATTCTATCTTTATTTAATATTTATCTAAAAAAATATCTTAAATTCTAATTATTTAGATGAAAAATATATATTTTGAAAATAAGCTATAGATTTCATCTTTGAATTATCGGTATCAGACATAAGTGCAATTCCATCAAGCTCATTAACATCTAGATCATGTAGCCTCTTAAAGTCCTCCTTAACATTGGCTTTAACTGTTACCCATTCATTAAAATTATTTTTTGTGCTTGATAAAACGTTATCTATTGATTTTTTTGTATATGGGCTAGGGAAATTTTCCCCAACCTCATTATTACTTGAGAAAACATAATTAATGGCTCTATTTGATAGTGGTGTAGCTCCAGTTTTTTTTATCACAAAAACTCTTGCAGCAAAATCATGCCCTTTTTTTGTATTTTCCTTAATTCCTGACAAATCTTTCTCAATTTTCCACGTTATGTTTATAAATGGAGTCTTATTTAAGTTTATCTTGATCTCTTTCCCAAGGCCAGAGGCAGCATTATCAGCAACTGATTTCAAATAATTTCCGTTATCATTTGCTCCAACTGTATAAATTGTTTTATTGTCAGCTCCTCTTACCTTTCTAACCTGAAGTTCTGCAAGCTCTGTTTCAGTAAAATCAAAGACTTGTAATTCATCTGCTAAAGACAAGTTAATAGATAAAATTGTGATAATTAAAATATTTAATAAAATTTTCATAAAATATTAAAAAAAATCTTTAATACATTATTTAGACAAAATTTAAACATTCAAAATTCAACATTTAGTTCTAAATAGTTAATATGAAGACGATATCCACTTTTATACTATTAATTTACTGGTCTATAATGATTTTTGCACCAGTAATGTCCAAGGATATCAAGTTTAGCAGAGCTAAAATTAATAATATTAAAATAATTGAGCAAAACTCAGAAATTAATAAGTAGAACGACCACCACTAATATCAAAGACTGCTGCTGTTGAAAAAGTGTTTTCCTCAGAAGAAAGCCAACAAATTAATGAGGTAAACTCTTCAACCTCCAAAAATCTTCCTCTAGGCACTTTTGATAGCATTCTTTGGACATGTTCTTTGGTCATTTGATCTAAAATCCTAGTTTTTGCTCCCGCTGGAGTAACCGCATTTACAGCTATATTCTTATCTGCGAGCTCTTTACCTAATGATTTTGTTAAACCTATTGCACCCGCTTTTCCTACACTATATGCGCTTGCATTAGCATTTCCATCTTTTCCGGCAACAGAGGCTACATTGACGATTCTTCCATAATTGTTTTTAATCATGTTTGGCACAATCGACCTGCAACAATTAAATGTTCCCATTAGATTAATTTCTACAACTTTTTTCCACATTTCAATATCATATTCCCACAACGTATCTGTGGGTCCAGTTATGCCTGCATTGTTTATTAAAATATCAATATTAAAATTTTTTGTGATTTCCTTAACATTTTTATCAACTTCTCCATAATTTGATACATCAACAACATTGAAGCTTAACTTTGGATTATCTAAATCTTTTATAGATGACTCTATAGCTTTTGCATCGTTATCCCATATAATTACTTTTGCACCAGATTTTAAAAAGCGTTTTGTAATATCAAGGCCAAATCCCTGAGCACCACCAGTAACAATTGCAGTTCTACTTTTAAAATCAAATTTAATTTTTTCCATTTTTTAATCTCTGGCTAACAAATAATAAGTAAAAGCAGCTATGAAGGCTCCTATAATCCATGAAAATGATTGTA
>CACPGZ010000047.1 GCA_902633585.1 uncultured Pelagibacteraceae bacterium | reverse complement strand
AAGTTTATCAAACATTTTGATCCCTCTTTTAACATCTAAAAGAGATATTTCTTGGGGAGTTGAAATAATTATGGCTCCATCTATTTCAATATCTTGAGAAAAAGTAAGCTGTGTATCTCCAGTTCCTGGGGGCATATCAATAATAATAAAATCTAAATTTTTCCAATTAACTTTTTGGGTAAAAGTTTTAATCGCACTTGTCACCATTGGTCCTCGCCAAATCATTGGAGTTTGTTCATCTGTTAAAAAGCCTATAGACATGCATTGAATATCATACTTAACTATTGGCTCAAGTTTTTGCCCATCAGTTTTTGGTTTTTCGTTTATCCCAAGCATCTTAGGGATAGATGGACCATAAATATCAGCATCTAATAATCCAACTTTGCAGCCTACTTTTTTTAAGGCTAAAGCAAGGTTTGTTGCAAAAGTAGACTTTCCTACACCGCCTTTGGCACTTGAAATTGCAATTGTAAACTTTGTGCCATTAATTGGATTTTTCTCAGGTGTTTTTCTTCTCAATTTTTCTCTCATTGCGTCACTTAATTCTGGTTTTTCTTTTGGCATATAAGGATCTTAACTTGTTTTTCCACATAAAGACATTATATAGATGTTCATAATGTCAGATGATTTTAGACAAGGTGGCGGTAGCCCTTGGGGCAAACCTCCAGGAGGTGGAAGTGGAAATGGCTCAGGGAGAGGACCAAGACCACCAGACATCGATAAGATAATAAGAGAGTTTCAAGAAAAGATTAGAAAATTTTTACCTGGTGGAAGTTCATCTGGTGGAAAACAAGCTCTATTAGTTTTAATAATTTTAGGTTTTGTTTGGTTAGCAAGCGGTCTTTACAGAGTGTTGCCAGATGAGCAAGGAGTAGTTTTAAGATTTGGAAAATTTGTTAAAACAACCCAACCAGGATTAAATTACCATGTACCTTTTCCAGTAGAATCTGTGCTGACACCGAAAGTTACAAAAGTAAATAGAATAGATATAGGATTTAGGTCAGAAAGAGATAGTGGATTTTCTTCTCAAGGAGGAGTTGCTGATGTTCCTCAAGAGAGCTTAATGTTAACAGGGGATGAAAATATTGTTAATATAGATTTTTCTGTTTTTTGGGTAATAAAAGATGCAGGAAATTTTTTATTTAAAATTCAGGATCCAGAAGGAACAGTAAAAGCTGCAGCAGAAACTGCAATGAGAGAAGTTATTGCAAGATCAGATATTCAACCAATCTTAACAGAAGGAAGATCTCTTATTGAAACTGATACCCAAGAAATTATTCAAAAGATTTTAGATGAATACACAAGTGGTATTCAAATCACCCAAGTTCAAACTCAAAAAGCTGACCCACCAGATCAAGTCATTGATGCCTTTCGAGATGTGCAGGCTGCAAGAGCAGATATGGAAAGATCTAAAAATGAGGCTGAGGCTTACGCTAATGATGTAATACCGAGAGCTCGGGGTGAAGCAGCGAAAATATTACAAGCTGCTGAAGCATACAAAAAAGAAGTAGTTGCAAAAGCAGAAGGTGAGGCAAGTAGGTTCCTATCCATTTATAACGAATATAGAATGGCAAAATCTGTAACTCAAGAAAGAATGTATTTAGAAACTATGGAAAAAGTTTTAGCAGATATTGATAAGGTAATTATAGAAAAGAACGCTGGATCAGGTGTAGTACCGTATCTACCATTACCAGAGCTTAAAAAGAAAGCGACTAATTAAAATGAACATTGGAAAAATTATTGCTGGAATAAGTGTTGTAATTGCTGCAACTTTATTCTTCTCAATTTTTATAGTTAAAGAAGTCAATCAAGCAATCGTTCTTCAGTTTGGTGATCCAAAAAGAATAATTTCAAAACCAGGTTTAAACTTTAAAGTTCCATTTATCCAAAACGTAGTTTTTTTAGATAAAAGAATTTTAAACTTAGATACTCCACCCGAAGAAGTAATTGCATCAGATCAAAAAAGACTAATTGTAGATGCTTTTGCAAGGTTTCAAATAGTGGATCCTTTAAAATTTTATATTTCTGTTGGGAATGAGCGTGTTGCTAGATCAAGATTAGCAACAATCATAAATTCAAGAATAAGAAACGTTCTAGGTCAGCAAGAGTTACAAACTTTATTATCGGAAGATAGAACTAAGCAGATGGCTTTAATCCAAGAAGGTGTGAATAACGAAGCTGAAAATTTTGGAATTAAGATTAATGATGTTAGAATTAAAAGAGCAGATCTTCCCCAAGCAAACAGTGATGCAATTTTTAGAAGAATGCAGACTGAGAGGGAAAGAGAAGCAAAAGAATTTAGAGCAAGAGGTGCTGAAATGGCAGTGACAATTACATCGACTGCTGACAAGGAAGTAACAGTGATTTTAGCC
>CACPGZ010000046.1 GCA_902633585.1 uncultured Pelagibacteraceae bacterium | reverse complement strand
ACTTGAATTTTTTCTAAGTATTGATTGTAATAACCAGAGGGATTTTTGAAGAAACTGGGAGCTTCATTATCTTTGTTTAACGCAAAGTGCTCTAAATAAATCTTATAATCGGTTAAATAAAAATCAGGATGATATTTTTTATCAGTTTTTGGTTTTAAATGATTTTTATCTTTTACTGAAAAATCTGCATTATCACTTTCATAAAGATATTCACCATCATATTCTTTTTCATATTCAAATTTTATACCATTTATAAATAGATAATTTGCAATCTCAATCTCCTCATAGCTACGCATTGGGTCACCACTTAATGTGATTTGTCCAATATTTCTAATATACTTTACATAATCATCATAGTTTTCTATGTCTTTAAAATAATCTTTATAAGTAAAAAAATATTCTGAAAAATAACTTAATAGATCTTCTTTGAATTTTTTATCCTTGTATAATTCATTAATTATTAAATCAATTTCCTTCCCTTTTTTAATTCTCAATTCACTTTCAAAATCTGAAACTTTTTTTGTAAATTCAGCCATTTTTTTTACTTCTCAATTGCTTAACACCATAACCATGAAATGTATGGACACATTTTTTTGCAACTTCATCTAGCTTATTTTTAAGTTTATGGTTTTTAAGAGATCTTATTCTTTCAATTAACTCTTCTTTGACATTCCTGTTGTATGCCAAGATTAGTATTTCACTGGGGACACATAAATTATTATCAATTAAGTAAGTTATTTTATGTAAAATTGTTTTTGTTTTTCCAGATCCGGCACCTGCGTTTATTAGAGTACTATCATCATCTGTTAATACAGCTTTCTTTTGAGATGGAATTAAACCTTTTAAATTTATATTATTTAGATTGTCTTTAATAAATTTTTGATTAAATTTTTTTCTTTCAAGGTCAATTTTTTTAAACTTAAGTAAATAATTGGAAATTTTTTCAATATTTTCATCATCGACTATTGATGAATTATTAAGATGTTGTTCACAAGCATCATGAGTAATAATATTGATATCGACAAATATATCTGAAAATGAAATATATTGTTTATGTTTAATTTTTTCGTCAAAATTTTTTTTCCAATTTTTTGATAGAGATAAATTAGATTTTATATTTTTTATTAAATAATCATTAAAATGATTTTTTATTGTTTGGTAATAAAAATCTTTATTACTAGAAGTTGTAATAAATGAAACTAATTCATCATTTCTCAATGTAAAAGTTATTGTAAATAATTTTTCTTTACTAAATATTTTTGATGCTAACCAACCTGAAAAACCACCTGAAATAGCCCCAGTGAAATCACCAGCTATTAATCCCACGATTGTTCCTATCGTAGCAAATGTTCCTGTATTATCTTCTTGATGAACCTCATTTACTTCTAAGTTTATAATTTCTGAAAAATCAAAATTTCTTTGATCTTTTTGCGTAATAATTTCTAATACATCGCCATTGGATGTTATGTCTGAAATCTCAACCTGTTCTAAGTTAAAACTCATAATAGGATTTTATAGGATAACTTGTACAAGACTTGTACGCCAGTCAAATTTCTTAAAAATAAATCCTCTGTTTTTTAGTTGAATTTTAATATTATACTTATAAAACCTTGTTCACGGAGAGATGGCTGAGCGGTTGAAAGCACCGGTCTTGAAAACCGGCAAAGGGGCAACTCTTTCCTGGGTTCGAATCCCAGTCTCTCCGCCATCATAACTTTTAATATTTAAAATTTTTAAATAAATTATTAATTTTATTATCTTCAAATTGTATGTCTGTATTTAAACCATTATAGAAATTATAAAGATTATTATCATCAATCTCTAAAAGTTTAATTAATTGATTTAAGTCTTCCCCGTTTAATTGATCTAAATATTTTCTTGTGAATGCACCTAAAAGTTTATCCATTTCCTTTGTGCCACGATAATTTGATCTGTAAATAATTTTTTTTTTAATTTGTTCTATATCAGTAGTCATAATAAGAATATAATATCACTTTATAGATATGAAAAGAAATTATGAATACTTATTGTCTGATCTCAGTTTACTAAAAGGTGTAGGAACCAAAACTTCAAATTTATTAAAGAAAAAAAAGGTAAATACTATTTTTGATTTATTATGGAAATTACCAAAATCTTACACTGATAGAAGTTTATCATCTAAAATAAAAGATTTAAAAATAGATGAAATACAGACCATAACAATAATACCTCTGAAATATTCATTTCCAAGAGTTAGAAACTTACCGAATAGAGTTTTATGCAAAGATGACACTGGTGAGATAGATTGTATTTTTTTTAACAGTTATGAAGGTTATATCAAAAAAATATTACCCATTGGCAAAGAGGTTACTATTAGTGGTAAAATCAAATATTTT
>CACPGZ010000045.1 GCA_902633585.1 uncultured Pelagibacteraceae bacterium | reverse complement strand
AATAAGTCTTGGACATTTTTTACATTTAATAATTGTATTATTTATTTTTTTTAATTTAATAGTCATTTATGAAACTTATAAATTTTTTTTTTATTATTTTTATAACTTTCCCCTCGACGATTAAAGCAGATTTAGATGAAGAATTATCTTTAGAACTAAAGAAAGGCGGCAAACTTATATTTATTAGACACGCATATGCACCAGGTGGTGGAGATCCAGAAAATTTTGATATTAATAACTGTGATACCCAAAGAAATTTGAGTGAGGAAGGAAGAGAACAAGCCAAAAAAATTGGAAATTTTTTTAAAGAAAATGATATTCCAATTTTCAAAGTTTATTCAAGTGAATGGTGTCGTTGCAAAGAGACTGCCGAATTAGCTTTTACAAATTTTGAAACAAAAGATTTCTTAAATTCTTTTTTTACAGCAAAGTTTGCTGAAAATAGAGATAAACAAATGTTAGATTTAAAAAATTATGTAGAAAAATTCAAAGGTAATAAAAATATAATTTTTGTGACACATTATGTAGTAATATCCGAGGCTTTAGATTATGCTCCATCATCGGGTGAAATAGTTATTTCAGATAAGAATTTTGATAAAATTGATAGTATAGAAATTAATTTTTAATATTATGTCATCAAAGCGAGCAATGAAACAAGCCCAAAAACAAGCTTACGCCAAACATAGAAGTAATATTACTAATAGTAGATTTACAAATAGAAAAAAAAATTTCTCTAGGAAGAATAAAAAAAGTTAACTTTCTTTTTTAAATTTTTCAATTTTTCTACAAGTAGAAATTTTTGATATTCCTTCTTCATCATTTAGAACGGTTCTCATGAAAATTTCTTGTTTGTCTTTCTCAAAAAGAATTTGAGTATAAAATTGAGGATATCCATGTTTATGTGTAAGTATTTTACCGTTTTCTTCATAAATATTTCGCACATATGAATTAGATTTTTTAATACTTAAATCAGTTAGCCGATATTTTTGATATGTTTTTTCCTTATAAACGTAATTTCTAGTCATGATTAATTCGTTTAGATTTAAGATGTACTCATTTTTTAAAAATTCATCTTGTTTATCATCACATTTACTCATAACTATTATTTCTGATTTAAGTTGTTGGAAGGGTAAAATTATTAGTAAAAGAGAAATTAAAAATTTAATTTCTTTCATTTTTTTCAGCTAAAAATAAACCAATTAAAAGTAAAGCTGTCCAACCAAGTCCCACTAGTCCTTTGACAATATTGGTGTCAGCACTCCATAAATCGAGAAAAAGAGCCCCAAAAATAAGACCCAGAACATATACAATAATTACGATTGTAGTTTTACTCATCTAATAATTTTTTTTTAAAAAGAGAGATACCATTTTCAATTTTATATGTATAGGACTCTTTAAAACTTTCTAATTGCCAACCAGTTAATCTTTTTTGAATAACTTCAAGATTTTCTTTTTTCCATTCGTCAGTTGTTAACTCAATTTTCCAGATTTTTTTTTCTTCATAATTTCTTCCACACCCGTAGCAATAGCCAGTTTTTGGATCAGTTTTACAAATACTTATACATGGAGAAACAATCATAATAATATTATAGAGTAAAAATTATATAATTTACAATAATTGTCGTTGGACAAATAGTTTCAATCATATATAAAACCACTTGAATTTGTGGGGCGATGGCGGAATTGGTAGACGCGTCGGTCTTAGGAACCGATAGAGCAATCTGTGAAGGTTCGAGTCCTTTTCGCCCTACCATTCAAATATTATGAAAGTTACAGTAGAAAATAAAAAAGGTCTTAATAAAAATATAAAGGTTTTCATCGATAAAAAGACTATGAATTCTTATATGGATGAAAAATATGAAGAAATTAAAGGTACTGTAAATCTCAAAGGTTTTAGGCCAGGTAAAGTTCCTGTAGAAGTTTTAAAAAGACAGTTTGGTAAAGCAGTATTTAGTGAAGTTTTAGATAAAGTTTTGAAAGACACAACCACCAAAGCTTTAGAAGAAAACAAAATAAAACCAGCGGGACAACCGAAATTAGATCTCAAAACTTATGGTGAAGATAAGGATCTAGAATATATTATTTCTGTCACAGAGTTTCCTAAAGTTGAATTAAAATCTATAGAAAATATTA
Organism: uncultured Pelagibacteraceae bacterium; assembly: GCA_902633585.1. Classification (GTDB taxonomy): domain Bacteria; phylum Pseudomonadota; class Alphaproteobacteria; order Pelagibacterales; family Pelagibacteraceae; genus Pelagibacter. The sequence continues at coordinate 281 of CACPGZ010000045.1, read as the reverse complement.
AATTTGATGAATACACTGTTAAAATTGATGAGAGTGAAACTGAAAAAAGAATTAAAGAGATAGCTAAAAATACACCTAGTTTTAAAGATGCTCCATCTGAAACAAAAGCAAGAGAGGGTGATTTGGTATCCTTTGATTATACTGCTACAGTTGATGAAAAATCATTTAAAGGAGGCGAAGGAAAAAATACACAATTAACTTTAGGTAAAGATTTATTTTTAAAAGGTTTTGATAAACAACTTGTAGGAGTTAAAAAAGATGATCAAAAAATTGTTGAAGCT
>CACPGZ010000044.1 GCA_902633585.1 uncultured Pelagibacteraceae bacterium | reverse complement strand
GATTTTAGTGGTAATTATAACGCATGTTAAAATTTTTTCTGTTAACTAATCTATTGAAATATGTTTTCAAAAAGAAAGTTTTTTAAAGTTTTAGGTATTTCCATTTTAACTTTCGTTTCCTTACCTTATAAATTTTTACATTCAGCAACAAAAAAAATCATAAATAAAAATCTTTCAAAAGAACAAAAAAATATTATGTTCAATGAGGGTACTGAAAGACCTTTTACAAGTGAATTACTTAAGGAAAATAGAGAAGGATTTTATCATTGTGCGAACTGTGGAGCTAAATTATTTGCCTCAAGTGCGAAATTTGATAGCGGTACGGGTTGGCCATCATTTTCAGAGGCACTACCTGGAGCTTTTAAAACAAAAATAGATTATTCTTTTGGAATGAGGAGAATGGAATATCATTGTGCAAATTGTGGTGTTCATCACGGTCATGTTTTTTTAGATGGTCCAACTGCTAGCGGTAAAAGATTTTGTAATAATGGATTGTGTTTAATCTTTAAACCAGAGAATTAATTAGAAAAACCGTATTTTCTTAACCTTATATCACCAGTTCTTGCATGAGCTTCCATTCCCTCATATCTAGAAATTCTAGCTGCAGCAGCACCAACTAATTTAGTAGATTGTTTTGTCATTCTTTGAAAGCTTAATGTTTTAATGAATTTTCCAACAAATAATCCACCAGTATATTTTCCTGCTCCTTTAGTCGGTAATATATGATTTGTACCAGAACATTTGTCGCCATATGCAACAGTTGTTTCTTCACCTACAAACAATGATCCATAATTTGTTAATCTTTCATGAAACCATTTTAAGTTTTCAGTCTGTACTTCTAAATGTTCAGGTGCATATTCGTCACTAATTTTTACTATTTCCTCATCAGTGTCACAAAGAATTACTTCACCATAGTCTCTCCAGGCTGCTTCAGCACTTGTTCTTGGAACTTCTGGAAGTTCTGCAATTAATTCCGGTACTCTTTTCATTACTTTTTCAGCTAATTCTTTACTAGTTGTATAAAGCCAACATGGTGAATTATATCCATGCTCTGCTTGTCCTACTAAATCTACAGCAACAATTTCTGGATCAGCTTTAGCATCTGCTATAATTCCAATTTCAGTTGGTCCTGCAAATAGATCTATACCAACTTTTCCAAACAAAATTCTTTTAGCCTCTGCTACAAACTGATTTCCTGGGCCAACTATAATATCTGCAGGAGGATTTTTAAATAATCCATTGGTCATTGCTGCAATTGCAGGAACACCACCCAAATTTAAGATAATATCTGCACCGCAAAGATCAGCTGTATATACAATAGTAGGGTGGGCACCAACACTTTCTTTAGGAGGACTACATGCTATAATATTTTTTACTCCAGCAACTTTTGCTGTAGTTACACTCATTACAGCAGACGCAATGTGAGCATATCTTCCACCTGGGATGTAGCAACCTGCTGTATTTACAGGTACTAATTTTTGACCTGCATACAAACCATCAGAAAGCTCTACCTCGAAATCTTGTCCATAATTTTTAAGTTGTGCTTCAGCAAATTTTCTAACTCTTTCAAATGAAAATTGAATATCATCTTTGGTTTTTTGATCTAACGTTTTTTTAATTTCCTCAATTTTATCTTTTGATACTATTATATCCCCATCATACTTATCGAATTTTCTAGTTAAATCGATACAGCCTTGCTCTTTTGTTGTTTCGATATTTTTTAGTAAATCTTGAACTATTCCAGTTGTCTTATTATCGTCAGTAGACGAAGTTTTAGGAGATTTTTTTAAATAAGTAATAGCCATAAATACATCTTTATAATTGATGGATTATTTAAGACAAATTTAATTTTATTGCAATCAAACATTTAATCTAGTGCAACAACAGCTGCAGCTATTGATGCTAGTCTTGCAGGTGCTTCATCAGAACGGCTAGTTATTACCACAGGCACTTTACCGCCTACAACTACTCCTGCAGCACATGCACCATTAAAGTATATTAACATCTTTACCAATGCATTACCTGCCTCAACACTCGGCACTAATAAGACATCAGCAATTCCCGCAACATCATTTTTAATACCTTTAATAGTTGCAGATTTTTTTGATATACTATTATCAAAAGCCAAAGGTCCAAATACATCAGCATTTAAATTTTCTTTTTTTGCAAGAATTGTAATTTCTTCAGCCTCTTTTGAGCTTGGAACACTATCTAAAACTTCTTCTGTGGCAGACAATACCGCAATTTTTGGTTTTTTTATTCCAATTCTATGAGAAAAATTAATTACGTTTTTTAAGATATGCATTTTGGTTTTTACATTTGGTAATACATTTAAGGCACCATCAGTAATTATAAGAGGTTTATCGTCTTTTTCTAACGTCATATGCCAGATATGACTTAACCTTGTTTTACCCATCAAGTTATATTCTCTTTTTAAAACTGCTTTCATTAAAATATCTGTATGAATATGTCCTTTGACTATAATTCTTATTTTTCCTTCACTAGCTAGTTTTGCAGCTATTCCTGCTGTATTATTTTCAACTGGCTCATTTATTATTTCGTATTTTGAGATATCCCACTTAATCTCTTTGGCACATTTAAGAATTTCTTTTTCATCTCCAATAAAAATTGGATCAATTAAATTTTCTTTGACTGCATCT
>CACPGZ010000043.1 GCA_902633585.1 uncultured Pelagibacteraceae bacterium | reverse complement strand
AAATTTATTAGGACCACCATCATCCACAAGTTATTTTAATAATGATGTTTTGATATATTTAGAAAGAAAAACATCTAATTCAAAATTATTAAAACTTGGAAAAAAAAAATTAATCACAAACAATGTGTTGTTATTAGAAATAGATAATAAAGGTATGCTCATTAATAAAGAATTTTTAAATCAAGAGGATCTTAATAAACTAGAGTTCACAAAAAAGACAACTAGCACAACCATCTCTAAAGAATCTTTTGTATCTAAAGCTTTATCTGGCATAATCACTAAAATTGATGATCCACTTGGAAAAAAAAGAGGAACATTAGGTCGTTAAATTAACCAGCTATTACAGCTAATAACAGAAGTGCAACAATATTTGTGATCTTAATCATTGGATTTACCGCAGGTCCAGCAGTATCTTTATAAGGATCACCAACAGTGTCACCTGTTACAGCAGCTTTATGAGCTTCGGATCCTTTACCACCATGATTACCATCCTCAATATATTTTTTTGCATTATCCCAAGCACCACCACCTGCGGTCATTGAAACAGCAACAAAAAGTCCAGTGATTATAACTCCAAGTAACATTGCCCCAACAGCAGCAAGCGCTGCGACTTGTCCGCCAATTAATAGAATAATATAATATAAAACAATTGGTGAAAGAACTGGTAGCAATGAAGGAATTATCATTTCTTTAATTGCTGCAACAGTCAGTAAGTCCACTAATTTAGCATAATCTGGTTTTTGTTTTCTTTTCATTATTCCAGGATATTTTTTAAATTGTCTTCTAACCTCAACAACAACTGCACCACCAGCTCTACCTACTGCTTGCATACCAATTGATCCAAATAAATAAGGTAACATCCCACCAATCAATAATCCAACAACAACATAAGGATTTGATAAATCAAAAGTAACAACAATTCCCTCTAAAGCTGAACCAGCTTCTTTAGAAAAATGTTTTATATCTTCAGTATATGCTGCAAATAAAACCAAAGCACCCAAACCTGCTGATCCAATCGCATAACCTTTTGTAACAGCTTTTGTTGTATTACCTACTGCATCTAACGCATCTGTAGTCTTCCTAACTTTTTTATCTAGGTTTGACATTTCTGCTATACCACCAGCATTATCTGTAACTGGACCATATGCATCCAAAGCAACTACCATACCAGCTAAAGCAAGCATGGTTGTTACAGCTATCGCTATACCAAAGAGACCAGCAATTGTATTTGTAGTTAAAATACCTGCTACAATTATAAGTGCAGGAATAGCTGTTGCCTCCATTGATACTGCCAAGCCTTGAATAACATTAGTCCCATGTCCTGTCGTCGATGATAAAGCTACAGATTTTACAGGTCTATAACCAGTTCCGGTATAATATTCTGTAATCCAAATTAATAAACCTGTAATTACAAGACCTATTACACCACAATAATATAAATCCATTCCATTAAAAGTTTTTTCATTAACCGTATATTCATTGTTAAAACCTATTACGTAATCTGTAACCGGCCATAATATTGCTAATGAAGCTAAAGCTGAAACAATAAAACCTTTGTATAGTGCATTCATAACATTATTATTATTTCCAAGTTTTACAAAAAAAGTTCCAATTATAGATGTAATTAAACATGCTGCACCTATGGTAAGTGGATAAATCATCATGTTTAAATCGCCAATAAAAAAAATTGAGGATAAAACCATTGTTGCTACAATGGTTACTGCATATGTTTCAAATAAGTCTGCTGCCATACCTGCACAATCACCAACGTTATCACCGACATTATCTGCAATAACTGCTGGATTTCTAGGATCATCCTCAGGTATTCCAGCTTCAACTTTTCCAACTAAATCGGCACCAACATCAGCACCTTTTGTAAAAATTCCTCCACCTAATCTTGCAAAAATTGAAATAAGAGAAGCACCAAACCCTAATGCTACAAGTGCATTTACTGTTTCTCTTTCATCAATATCGAATTTCAACAACAAATAATAATAAACGGCAATTGCTAATAATGCTAATCCAGCCACTAACATACCTGTTACAGCACCAGACTTAAAAGCAACTGAAAGACCTTGAGCCAAACCTTTTCTTGAAGCTTCAGCTGTTCTAACATTAGCTTCGACTGAAACTAACATACCAACATAACCGGCTATTCCTGATAAACTAGCTCCAATTAAGTATCCTAGTCCAACCAGCGGGCTAAATGCAATACTTACAATCACTAAAACTACTGCTCCAACTATGGCAATAGTTTTATATTGCCTAGCTAAGTATGCTTTTGCACCAATTTGAATTGCGGATGCAATTTCTTGCATTTTAGAATTTCCAGTACTCGAATTAAGAATATTTTTACCAGTGAAATACCCATAAACGATTGATAAAAGACCTGCTATAATTGTGTATATTAAAATAGTTTCGACTGTTTCGCTCATATAAACCTTAGATTAATGGTTGTTAATTTTAAAGGCGGACAATACAAAAAAAGATAGAAAAGACAATCATTAACTTTAAAATTGATGTATATAGCCTTTTTTATTAGCCTTTATTTGCTTACCTTTTGCATTGATAATAAATGATCTGTTTTTATTTGATATAATTTTACCAATTTTTGTTATTTTAATTCCTGTATTTTTTGAGATATTTTTAATGATTCTTTTTTTATTAGCATTAGCAGTAAATAAAATCTGATA
>CACPGZ010000042.1 GCA_902633585.1 uncultured Pelagibacteraceae bacterium | reverse complement strand
TCTTTTTTAAAATGTTTAAAAATTTCAATTTTCTGAGAGTTTCTTGTGTCAGATACTCCATATTTATAAGTAAGACCAATAATACATATCTTAATTTTGTTTTTTTTTATTCGACTTTTTTTTATACGAAAATTTGCAAATTCAATTACATATTTTTTCATGTAATTATTTATATACCTACCTGACAAAGTTACTTTTGATTTGTATCCCTTTTTTTTGGCAATATAAGTTAGGTAATATGGATCAACTGGTAGACAATGGCCACCAACTAAACCTGGTGAAAAATTAATAAAATTCCACTTAGTTGAAGCTAATCGAATTACTTCGTTAAAATTTAACTTTAATCTATTACAAACTATCAATATCTCGTTGAATAATGCAATATTCAGGTCTCTTTGAATATTCTCAATACTTTTAGCAGTCTCTGCTTCTTTAATGTTTTTAGAAAAAATTAATTTCTTGCATATTTTTTTATACACATTTTTTAATAATAATTTAATTTTTTGACTTTTGCCTTCATAAGCTAATATCTTATTTATTTTATTTAAATTATTTTTTTTATCTCCAGGGTTTATTCTCTCTGGGCTGTAACATGTGCTAAAGTCGTAATTATTTTTCAATTTTGTTTTATTCTCTAATTTTTTTGCAAAATTTTCAGTTACCCCAGGATAAACTGTAGACTCTAAAATAATTATGTCACCTTTTTTCAAAATCTTCGAGAGTAAATTAAAACTTTTCTCGATGTATCGTAAATCCGGAAGTTTTGAATTTGTTATTGGTGTTGGGACGCAAATTATATAAAAATTGCATTTACCTATATCTTTAATATCTTTTGAGAATTTTAAGTTCTTTTTTTTTAGATCTTTTTTTTTAAATTCATTATTTAGATCAATTTGATTTTTTAAAGAATTTATTCTTTTTGAATTAATATCAAAGCCGACAGTTTTGAAATTTTTAGCTAATTTTAAACAAATAGGCAAGCCAACATATCCCAAACCAATTACACATATTTTTAACATGAAATACTTATATCGTATCAATATTATCTTTATGCAAATATTAATTACAGGTGCTGCAGGATTTATAGGTTTCAATCTTTCTAAATATTTATTGGATAAATCAAATGTTAGAATAATTGGTATCGATAACTTGAATAATTATTACTCAAAAAAATTAAAAAAAGATCGCGCTAAAGTACTCATGAAATATAAAAATTTTTCTTTTTTTAATATTAATATTTTAAATAAAAAAAAATTAGAAAAAATTTTGAAAAATAAAAAAATTAATGTAGTAATTAACCTTGCTGCTCAAGCCGGGGTACGTTATTCGTTAATAAAACCCTCTGAGTTTGTTGATAATAATGTGCAAGGCTTTTATAATCTTATTGAGGTTGCGAAAAAATATAATATAAAAAAAATAATTTATGCATCTTCAAGCTCTGTTTATGGAGATTCAAGAACATTTCCCTTAAAAGAAACTCAAAATATTAAACCAAAAAATATTTATGCTTTATCAAAAAAAATTAATGAAGAAATGGCAGACGTTTTCTCAAGTCAATACAATATTTCTTTTATTGGTTTAAGGTTTTTTACTGTGTATGGAGAATGGGGGAGGCCAGACATGTTTATGATGAAATATCTGTCCTCGAGTTTTAATAGTAATACTAAGTTTTATCTTAATAATTTTGGTAAACATACTCGAGATTTTACATATATATTGGATGCTTGTAAGATAATCTCAAAATTGATTTTCTCCAAAAAAAACTTTAAACATGAGATTTTTAATGTTTGTTCAAATAATCCACAAAATTTGATTAAAATAATAAAAAAAATTAATTTTTTAACGCAAAAAAAACCAAAATTATTTAAGAGAAAATTACAACAAGCTGATGTTGTAAAAACGCATGGAAATAATAAAAAGATTATAAGTTTTATAGGTAAACAAAACTTTACAGCAATTGATATAGGTTTAAAGTTTACAGTTAATTGGTTTCAAAAATATTATAAGTATTAAACATTATCTATGATTTTTTCAAATTTTTTGACATGATCTTTTAGATTGAATTCCAATGTTTTTTTTTTTGCTATATGTGATTTTTTTAAAAAATTTTTTGGATTATCTATGAACTTTTTAATTAATTTTTTTAAGTGTTGATAGTTGGTATAAATTGTTCCACCTTTACCTCTAGACAAAATTTCATTAATACCACCATGACTTTGTGATGCGATAATTGGTAAACCAACATGAGCTGCCTCTACAACTGAATTAGGGAAACCCTCAAAATAAGACGAATTTATAAAAAGATCTGCTTTTATGAGATATTTATATGGATTTTTTTTAAAACCAACAAGTTTTACATTTTTTTTTAAGTCTAATGATTTAATCAATTTTGATATATTTTTTTTTTCTGGGCCGTCACCGACAACATATAAACTTATTCCTTTTCCAACTTCATTTATTGCTTGAATGATTTCACCAATATTTTTTTCCTTAGATAGTCTACAAACAGTTATAATCTTTAATTTTGATAGTCTAAAATTAGTTCTTTTAATTTTTTTTCTATTTTTTGTTTGAGCTACAATTGATGGTGGAAATAAAGTTTTTGAGTAAATTCCATATTTTTGTTTAAGATATTGTCCTAAATATTTTGAATTACAAATCACTAAATCAATTTTTTTATAATAATACGAAATAAGCAGCCTCATTAATTTTTTCTTAATTTTATCAATTAAACCAAAGTAAATCTCTAATTCTTTAAAAGGCGTTCTTTCAATCG
>CACPGZ010000041.1 GCA_902633585.1 uncultured Pelagibacteraceae bacterium | reverse complement strand
TATTCAAGATTTACAAAAGATCATTTAATAGAACTATTGAAATCAAATAATTTTCATAATATACAAGTTATTGAGTTGGGCACTGGTCCGTTTTTAGCATGCATATCTCTATTGAGAAGTTACTTGAAATATTTACCGATTTTTTACCAATTACTAGTTTTTTTATCTTTAATCATTGATAAGTTTATTAAATTAATCATAAAAACTGATCCAAAAAAAATCTATCCTATAGGATATATTTTTTTCGCTACAAACAGATAAAATATGGAGAATAGAATACTTGTTACTGGTGGAACGGGACTTATTGGCAAGTATTTACAAAATGAAATGCCAAGTGCTTTTTATGTCGGATCCTCTGATTATAACTTAACTGAAAATGATCAAGTTATTAAAATGTTTAAGGATATTAAGCCAAATATAGTAATTCATCTTGCTGCATTAGTTGGAGGAGTTCATCACAACATAGAAGAGCCAGTCAAGTATTTTGAGGAGAATGTGTTAATGAACACCTTTGTGTTAAAAGAAAGCTATAAATTTAATGTCAAAAGATTTACAGGAATACTAAGCTCTTGCATTTATCCCGATAAAATCTCAAGTTATCCAATTAAGGAAGACCAATTAATTGAGGGAGCACCTCATAAAGATTTATTTTCATATTCATATGCTAAAAGATGTTTAGGAATACAAATTGATATGTACAATAAAAAATATAATACAAATTATAATTATCTTATTCCATGTAATTTATATGGAGAATTTGACAAATTTGATCCAATTCGTGGACATTTTGTCGGTGCTTTAATAAATAAAATTATAATTGCAAAGAATTCGAAAAAGAAATCAATTGAGTTGTTTGGAGATGGAACTCCTTTAAGACAATTCATGCATGCAAGAGATATTGCTATAATAATCACTCATATGATAGACAAAAATAAATATTTAAACATGAATGTTGCAACAGATGAAAATTATACGATTGATAAAATTGCAAATATTGCTCTAAAAGTTTGCGATGCACAACATTTAGAAATAAAATATAATCCTGATAAACCTAATGGACAAATGAGAAAAGACATTGATACAAGTATATTTGAAAAAAATTTTCCAGATATTGAATTAATTAGATTATCTCAGGGAATTAAAGAAATATACAAAAAACTGAAAAAATGACTCAAACACTTTTATTTGGAGGTAGTGGTTTTTTTGGACCAGTTATTTTATCAAAAGATGAAAATATTATTTCAGTCGGTAGAACAAAACCACCCAGCTACTGCAAAAATAAACATATTCAGATTAATAATTTAGATGAGTTATATAAACTAGATGAATTAGAGTTTGATAAAGTAATTTTTTTAATAGGAAGTTCTAATCATCATGATATAAACATAAACATTGATATGGGTATCGATTTTAATGTATATCCACTGAATAAAGCTCTTGATTATTTTTCAAAAAAAAATTTAAAAAAATTTATTTGTTTCACAACAATACTTTTATACGACCAAAAAAAATTAGTAATACCAGTTGATGAGACACAAGACATAAATCCTTATGCTAATAAATATATTTTCAGTAAATATTTATCTGAGCAAATAGTGAAGTTTTATCAAAATACAGTACCATCAATTATAGTCAGATTAAGTAATATATATGGTTATACCGAGTTAAGAAGACCAGATTTAATACCCACGATTATGCAAGATGTTTTTGAAAAAGAAAAAGTTGAAATTTGGTCAAATAAACCAAAAAGAGACTTTATTTTTACAGAAGATGCTGCAGATGCAGTACTAAAAATATTAGATACAGATTTTACAGGCACAGTCAATTTAGGATCGGGAAAAATGTCATCATTAAAACTTATTTCTGAAATAATCGAGGATCTTTCTGGAAAAAGAATAATTTCAAAAGAGAAACCTGTTAGCGGACCAATGGAATTTAATACAAATATAAAAAGAATTTCAGAAGTTACAGGCTGGGAACCTAAATTTGATATTAAAAAAGGTCTAGAAAAAACTTTTAAGATTATGAAATCATACTATTCAAATTAAATTAAATGAAATTATTTTATTGGTCACCTTTTTTATCCGATATAGCTACAGTGGACTCAGTTGTAAATTCCATAAATTCATTAAAAAGATATGGTAAAAAAAATAAATATAAAACTTTCTTGATTGATGCTTCCGGCGAGTGGGAACAAAAATCCGATAAGATATTTGGAATTAATATTATCAGATTATATAAAAAAAAATATTATGGATTTTTACCGAAAGGAAGTTTTTTTAAAAGTCGGTTATCACAATTAATTATATTTATAAGTAATTTTAATCCGTTAAAAAAATTGTTACTTAAGGAAAAACCTGATTTTTTAATTGCGCATTTGATAATTTCATTACCTCTAATCTTATTTTTTTTTTTTAAATTTGATACCAGATTAATAATAAGAATTTCTGGTACCCCAAAACTCAATATATTTAGAAAATTTTTTTGGACTTTCTTTTCTAAAAATATTCATCTTGTAACTTGTCCTACTAAGTCAACATTGCAAAAACTTAACGATTTAAATATTTTTCCAAAAAAAAAATTAAAACTTGTTTATGATCCTGTTTTAAAAGTAAGTGCAATTAATATTAAAAAAAAAGAAAAATTAGAAGATAAGCTTGTTGGAACCGAATATATCCTTAGCGTTGGTAGATTAACTAAACAAAAAAATTTTCCTCTATTAATAGAAGCTTTCAAAGAAATTTTAAAAAAGTACTCAAATTTAAAATTAGTAATCTTAGGAGAAGGTGAAGAGAGAAAAAAAATTGAGAAATTGATTGAAAAGCTATCTTTAAATAATGATATCTTTTTAGAAGGATATAAAAAAAATATATTTAATTATTTACACAATTGTGAATGTTATATTTCGTCATCTATGT
>CACPGZ010000040.1 GCA_902633585.1 uncultured Pelagibacteraceae bacterium | reverse complement strand
AAGGAAAATTAAAAAATTAAATAATGCAAAACTCTACTGTGTGGGAGATGATTGGCAAGCAATAAATAAGTTTAGTGGAGGTGATGTAACAATTTTTACTTTAGATTTTAAAAAAATGTTTGGTCATTACGAGAGAGTAGATATAGATACAACATTTAGATATGGAAATTTGATTAATAACATTTCTTCATCTTTTATTCAAAAAAATCCTACTCAATTAAATAAAAAAGTATTACCCATAAAAGATATAAAAAATAGCTCAATTAATATTTATGAAAAGAATGTTTTTTCTGAAACTGTAAATAAAATTGCAAAAAAGAATAAAGATATTTTTATTCTCGGTAGGTATAATTTAGATAAATATGATAATAAAATAAGAAAAAGATTTTTTAAGAGTAATATCATTACAAAATATGAAATTAATAAATTTACAAAAAATAAATCTTTAAATGTTAATTATAAAACTATCCATTCGTCCAAAGGTCTAGAAGCCGATGTGGTATGTGTTGTTAATATGTTTCCAGGAATACTAGGATTTCCAAGCCAAATGGAAAATGATGAAATTTTACTTTTAGTTTTACCCAACCCTGAATTATATCCAAATGCTGAAGAAAGAAGATTAATGTATGTAGCGATGACTAGAGCTAAAAAAGAGGTTCATTTATTTAGTGGAAATGGATTTTATTCTTCAGATTTTATTAAAGAACTAAAAAAAGAATTTGATCAAATCAAAAGTATGCAAGGTGAACAAGATGAAACAGAGAACAATGAAAGAATGTGTCCTACACACAAGGTTAAACTTCAGAAAAGAAGAGGATATAGAGGACCTTTTTATGGTTGCCCTAAATATTTTTCCTCTGAAAAATGCAAATATACTGAAGATGCTTAATTATGGATAAACAAAAATTGCTAAAAAAATTATTAATATAATTGCTATAAATAATGGGTTTTTAAATAAATTATTTTCATTTTCATTGATCTCTGATTGAGAACTAATCTTTTTTAGATTTTTTAAATTTTCAATTTCTTCTTGTTCTTTATAAAACTCATCTTCAACGAAATTTGGTTCATCATAATTCAAATTTTCATTTTCTTTTATGCTAAAAGTTTCATCTTTTTTTTGTGTTTTATTTAATTTTATTTGATTTTTTTTTAAATTTTTCTTTAAACATTTGTGAGGATCATCTGTGCCTACGTTAAATGCAACCCATTGTTGATGAGGCATTTGTCTAATGCTTATTTTTTCACCACATTTATTACAAGGTCTTATTGAAGCCATAAAATCTGTAATTTAAATTTTTTTTTGCCACAATCTTTTATATAATATTTATTATGAATTTAAAATTAAGTTCAGTTCCATATTTATCCTCATTTTTACATTCATCAATTACAGTTCCTAACCAGTGGATAAAGGATATAAAATTCGTTGAATTTAATGAATTATTATCCTCTTCTGTAAGTGCTTTAGCAATTATCTTTAGGTGGAATAAATTAAATAAATCTGAATTTACTGAAATTGCTTCTGGCATGTTATCATCTAGTTTTGTTTATGGTGACCCAATTGGAACAATAAGTTCTATTGTTACACTCGGATACACTTATTCAAAAACAAAAAATAAAGATAGCTTAAGAAAATTAAAATGGGCATCAATAAGAGGAGCTGCAGGTGTTGCTGCTTTTGCTCTTTCAACAAAATTAATTTCAATAACTATTTTAAATATTTTAATTGGTATTTGTGCTGCAGCAGTAGTGAAGAAAACAATTGGCATTATGAGGTTATGGGAATACAGGTTTTTTTTAAGAAATATAAAAAAATATATTCCAGTTTTAAAAAAAGAGATGTCTAGAAGAGAATTTATCTCATTAAAAATTTTTACCTATAAAAATGCTTGAAGTATTAATTGTAATAGAACTTGCTGGACTTATGTGGTATCTTTCTAACGATTAATGTCTAATTCACAGATAATAATAGCAATTATAATAGTTCTCCTATCAATAATTATGCCAATTTACTACTCTTCTAAGAATAAAAAAAAACAACAAGAAGAAGAGCTTAAAAAAATTAAAGCTTACGGTGAAAGTTTAAACAATCTTACTCGAAGCAAAAATAAATAATCTACGTACAAGTGGCGTACAAGTTTGTCAGCTTAGGCAAGTCAATAAAGATGTGTTTTTCGTAAAAGTTAAAATATATAAAGTTAGTAGCAGCTTGATAAATAGGTGAATCGTCGTAAAGTGGGTAGGGGATCCGTAGTATTTCAAGACCGGTGCTTTCAACCGCTCAGCCATCTCTCCTTGAGCAAGGTTTTATAATTATAATTATTTAATTCAACCAAAAAATAGTCTATTAAACGTTTATTATCTATTTCATTATTTTATGAACCAGCATTTTAATAAGGGACTAATACTTACCTCTTTGGGATCTTTTTGGTGGGGTTTTATTGGCGTTATATATTTTGAATATGTTGCCTACATAGGTCATGTTGAATTAGTTGTGCATAGATGTTTATGGACTGCTGTTATGTTAATAATGACAACTCTTTTTTTAAAAAAATGGAAACTTTTTATTAAAAGTATTTCAAATAAAAGAAATCTTTTTTACCTTTTTATCTCGGGTTCATTGATTTTTATTAATTGGGCTATTTGGATTTATGCTGTAGCTACAGGGAGAATTATAGACGCCAGTTTTGGTTACTTCATAATGCCAATTATAAGTGTTTTATTGGGATACATCTTCTTTAGAGAAAAATTAAATAAAAAAAGAATTTTTTCAATTTTATTAGTAATCATATCTATTATGATTATGATTTTTCTTAATATAAAAACACTTCCATGGGTTGGTATAATTGTAGCTTTAAGTTGGGCATTTTATAATCTAGTAAGAAAAAAAATTAATATAGAAACTGATATAGGACTTCTTATTGAGAGTTTATATATTTTTCCTTTTGCTCTTATTGTATTTTACCTAATCTTTAATAAAGGTTTAAATGACTTTAGTTTCTCAAATCCTGGTCTGAGTTTGTTTCTATTATTAGCGGGGCCCATGACTGTGATTCCTTTATTCTTATACGTAAGAGGTGTTGAATT
>CACPGZ010000039.1 GCA_902633585.1 uncultured Pelagibacteraceae bacterium | reverse complement strand
CTGCTATTGGAAAATTTGGTGATAAAGGTAAACCAATAGTTGAAGAAAATCCAGAGCACGAAATTTCAAAAATATTTCTAGATTTCGCAGAAAAAATTAAATTAAATTTTTTTTAAAACTTAAGAAATAATTCATTCCTGATCCAAATAAGATAGATGAATAAATTAAACAAGGCACAAAATATCTGGTATTACCATGCCAAAAAATTGTTACATAAAAATAAAGAGATGAGATAATCAATAAAAATAAATTTTTATAGTCTCTTTTTTTTAGTAAATGCATAATTCCAAAAAAAATAATAATAAATATTAATAAACTATAGATAATTCTAATTGGAATAAATTTTTTATGAAGTTCAGAGCCATAATATTCTTCGCCTGAAATAAAACGATGGTCTGAATAAATATGGAAAGGATTTAATAAAGGAGTATGAAAAGCCCCTTTGACAATTTCTCTTGAAAATTCAACAGGATAATCGAACATAAACATAAAAGTTCTTTTTCTTATAAATTTATCAAATTGAACTCTGTCACCTTCATCAATTATAATTCTTCTGTAATACATAAAATTTTTATTTTGAGGAGTTGAGTTGAACTTCCTTAAAATTGTATGCGTATGATCAAAATCATAATTTACTTTTATTTTATTAGTTTTGATCCATTTATGAGATTCTTCAGCTTCCTGTTGTAAAAAATAATTTAATGGAATATTTAATTGATTAACCATAACTCTCTCAACTAAAGTTCTGTGCATCTCTACCTTAGTATCTGCTGTCATAATATAAAAATAACCCGATCTAAAATAATTTGAAAAACCCAAAAATAATTGTATAAAAAATAAAGCCTATTAAAATTATTATAGAACTTCTTAAAAATTGCATTTTGAAAAAAATAAAAATATATAATAAAATTGGAAATATAAAAAATATCGCAACTTGTTTTTGAAGACTTAAAATTCCCACAAATAAGCCTATTAAAAATAAATTTTTTAAAGAGTTATTATGTCTAAATATTAATGCTAGTAATATTATCTGTAATGAAAAAAAAATTGACTCACTCCAAAATGTTCCATGATATTGGAAAATTGTTGGCTCGATACATAAAAAACTAATTGAAAAAAAAATTGTTATTTTTTCAAATTTTTTTTTTATGGATTTAAATAAAAAATAAACTGACGAGTAATATAAGAGTGATTGAAGAATTAAGTAATATTTATGAATTCCTAATTTGATTATTTTCTTTTCTTCATTCTCAAATAAATTTATGTCTAATAAATAATAATAAGCTGCAGCAATTCTTGGGGGCAAAAACTTCGTATAGTGTTCTCTACCTGATGTAAAAAAATTTTTTCCTTCTGAAACTTGCTTTTTAATCTCATAACCATGTATTAAATACCTTGATGGATCAGCTTTTATCATTAAATGATATGACCCATTTTCGTCATTATTGTACTTATCGAAATTGTTAAGATTATTTATCAAAACAAATATTGAAATTACAAAAGCAAAAAAAATTCCAGATTTAATAGCTAAATCAGAAAATTCTTTCATTTAATTATTTCATGATCTATTTGAAATGAATTCATAAGTTCATTCCATTCCCGCTTAGAAAGACCAGATTCTTCAATCGAAATTTTGTCTCCTTTAATTAGTTTTTGTATAACTAATTTTCCTTTAGCGGAAACTTCTGTACCTCCAACCCTATAGTCCATAAATGCATCATATGTGATTGGCACCCATTTTTTGACAGTATCAAGCATTATGTCTGCATAAACTCTTATTTCATACTGTGCATGACTATCCGCTCTTAACCTTAAAAAATTCATTAAATTTAATAAGTCTGATTTCCAATACCACTGAGTATAAGTATTTAAAGTTAAATTCATTCTTGCTAGTTCACGTGCTAGACCTTTTTTACTTTCATCAATAGTTGATCCGTCAAATCTTTCATTAAGCATCATCTCATAATTATCATATGTTCTCTCTGCATCATTTTTTAAAAGTTCTAAAACTTCTTGTGCCTGTTCTCCCTCAATAACTTCTCCACGCCCTTGCCTATTACTTGACGATTGTGCAGCTAAATTTTCATTTGAGGGTAAATAAAATTCTTTATCTAAAATAGAATATCTAGCAGAATATTCGTTTACATTTGCCGTTCTATGTCTGATCCATTGTCTAGCAATAAATATTGGAAGTTTGACATGGTATTTTATTTCACACATTTCAAATGGCGTGCTATGCCAATGTCTCATTAAATACTTTATAAGACCTGCATCTGTAGAAACTTGTTTAGTTCCTTTTCCATATGACACTCTTGCAGACTGAACAATGGATGTATCATCACCCATATAATCTACTACTCTAACAAATCCATGATCAAGAGCAGGAATTGCTTCGTAGAGAATCTTCTCAAGCTGAGGAGCAGTAACTCTTTTTGTAGAATTTTGTTGAGATTGTTGATCTTTTATTTCCTGTTGTTGTTCTTTAGTTAGTTTCATGAATAATTTGTTGAATCTTTAATAATTACTTTATATTAATCATGTTGGTTTTCCAACTATGACGATAAACGAATTTCGTAATAACCATTGCGGACGTGGGGGCAGTACCCACCACCTCCACCATTACAACTTATGGGGGTGAATCAGATTCGACGGATGACTAAAGGCTATTCTTTTGTTCGGAATTGTTCCTCCGTAAAGGGCTAATTTATAATTGCTAACGAAAGTTACGCACTTGCTGCTTAATTAACTTAGTTAATTAGGTAAACGGGGTTTGGGGCACCTGGCAACAGAACGCCCCTTATTAAAGGATTCCCTTATCCAATCTCATTTTTCTAAAATAAAGTTCAATGAAGGTTCAATGAAGATTCAATGAAGTTTGAAAACAATTTGACTTATTATATTCCCTTGAAATAATAACCCATACAATATTTATTATCCTCTATATATCTTTCATATTTTTCGATAGGAGCAGTTCCTTTATCTGAAAAATTTTTTCCTAAAATCTTTTCTGTATTTATCCCATATCTCCCAAACTCACGCTCTGTCCACTCTTTCATTTGTACTTTTGATTTTTCATCTAAATATTTTTTTTCTTTTAAATTTTTTTCATCA
>CACPGZ010000038.1 GCA_902633585.1 uncultured Pelagibacteraceae bacterium | reverse complement strand
TTATTGATTTTGTTTGTAGTTATTTCTTGCGTCCCTGTTCAAACTGAGAAAAAGATAAACTTTTCAAAAGATCTAACTTTCGAAGAATTTAAATCAAATTTAAAAGTTTATGTAGATAACAGTGATTATCCTAATATAGATGAATAAAATAGTAAACATCGCAATTGTTGGTTTGGGTCAAGTAGGTATTTATCTTTACAATGAATTAAGACTAAAAAAAAAAGAAATAGAAATTAAAACAGGAAAAAAGATAAATATTGTTGCTATATCTGCCAAAAATAAAAATAAAAAGAGGAAATATAATATTAATAAAAAAATTTTTTTTACAAATCCCCTTAAAATTTTAAAAGAAAAAAAGATAGATATTTTATTTGAGTCTATTGGGCAATCTGATGGAATTTCAAAAAAAATTGTTGTGATGGCCTTAAAAAATAAGATTAATGTTATAACACCAAATAAAGCTTTAATTTCAAAACATGGAAATGAATTAGCTAAGTTAGCTGAGAAGAATAGTGTAAATTTAGAATTCGAAGCCTCTGTTGCTGGAGGAATACCAATACTTAGAACAATTAAAGAGGGTTTGGCTACGAACAAAATAAAAAAAGTTTATGGAATTTTAAATGGAACTACTAATTATATTTTAACTGAGATGGAAAATTCAAATGAAACTTTTGATAAAGTTTTAAAAAAAGCTCAAGGACTTGGTTACGCTGAAGCAGGTAATCCTAAATTAGATTTAAACGGGTTTGATGCTTTTGCAAAAGTTAGAATTTTATCAGCTCTTGCATTTAATAATCAAATTTCAAATCACAAATGTATTATGGAAGGTATAGAAAATATTCATTTAAAAGATATTAAAATTGCAAATCAATTAAATCTTAGAATTAAGTTGCTTGGCATATCTGAAATGATAAATAATCGATTATTTGAAACTGTTCACCCGTGTTTAGTTAGCAAAAATACATATATAGGTAATGTAAATGGTGTAATGAACGCTGTTATTACGGAGGGGAAGCCCGTTGGGGAAAGCATACTTCAAGGTGAGGGTGCAGGACCAGGACCAACTTCATCTTCCTTATTATCTGATTTATTGTCTATTCTTAGAGGAGGTATTAAATATCCTTTTGGAATTTCCTCAAACAAAAGAAAAGTTGTAAAGGCCTTTAATAACAATGACTATTCTAACTCATTGTATTTAAGATTTGAAGTTAAAGATAAGCAAGGTGTTCTATCTTCTATAACTAATCGACTTGCTAAATATAAAATATCTGTAAAAAGAATAATACAAACACCCGATAAAAAAAGAAATTCAGCTACTATTGTTATAATTACACATAAAACATCAGAAAAAAATGCAAGAAATTGTTTATCAATATTTAGAAAAAATAAAAATATTTTAAAATTTCCAACATTAATTAGACTATATAATTAATGGAAATTTATATTAAAATTTTTGAGGTTATTTTTCCAGTTTTTTTTGTTATTGGTGTTGGTTATTATCTTGGTAAGAAAAACCCTAAATTCGATACTAATTTCATAACAAATTTTGCTGGCAACATTGGTACACCAGCAATGATTTTTTATACAGTAACAACAACTGGAATTACCTTAAGTATTTTTATTCATTATTTTATTTACGCTATAATAATGATTGCTGGTTTTGCAATTGTTGGACTTTTGCTTCTATTTTTTCTTAAAAAGGATTTAAGTATGGAGCTTCCTCCATTAATTCTACCAAATACAGGAAATATGGGTGTTCCTATTTGCCTTTTCGCATATGGCACTCAGGGTCTTGGTGTTGCTTCTGCTATAGCTTCTGTTATAATTTTATTCCATTTTACGCTTGGTGTTTTTTTAGCAAAAAAAAGTTTTTCTTTTGATATTTTAATTAAAAGTCCACCTGTATACGCTATTATTATATCTGTTTTCTTTTTATATTTTGAAATTGACACTCCTTTATTTCTTGAGAACACAACATTCCTTTTAACATACGCAACAATTTTCTTAGTTTTAATGTCATTAGGTATTGCTCTTACTAAATTTAAATTTTCATTAAAAAACTCAATTATTTTATCCTTATGTAGAGTAATAATAGGACCCTTAATAGCATTTGCTTTGATTTATAATTTTGATTTATCTGGACTGGCTGCAGGTGTTTTACTTATACAGAGTGCAATGCCCAGTGCTATATTAAACTATTTAGTTGGCACCATGTATTCACCAAAAAAAATTGTTGATAGTGTTGCTAGTACAATAGTTGTTTCAACTTTAATGTCCTTTATAACTATTCCAATTGTTGTTTTCTTTGCTTTAAAATACTTTAATTAATCTATATCCTTAAAGTTCATGAAGGCTATAACTTTCAATCTTTTAGCATGGGTAATGCTTCCAATTATGGATGGTTTTGCTAAATATTTGAGTGCAGATCTTCCTGTTTTACAAATTACATGGGCTAGGTATTTTTTTACAGTTGCCTTTACTCTTCCATTTATGTTTTTCTTTTTTAGAGAAAATCTTGTTTGGACAGATAAACCAAAATTACAATTTATAAGAGGACTTATTCTTTTAACAGCTAATATTTGTTTTTTTTATGCAATTTCAGTAATTTCTTTAGCAAAAGCATTAACCTTAGCTTTTGTTGCTCCTTTGATTGTTACAGCTTTTTCTCCAATTTTTCTAGGAGAGAAGGTTGGTTTTAGAAGATGGTCTGCTGTAATTATAGGATTTATAGGTTCATTAATCGTTATAAGACCAGGGTTTGTAGAAATAAACTTAGCAAGTATAGCTGCTCTTGGAACTGGAATAATGTATGGGTTTTATTTAATTATTACTCGTAAATTAAGTACTTCAGACAATCCCTTATTAACTCTATTATTAACCGGTGTAGTAGGGGCCATAATAGTTTCTATAGTAATGCCATTTGTATGGGTTACGCCTACTTTAAATCAGTGGTCTATGATGGCTTCTATAGGAATTTTTGCCTGTATAGGGCATTTATTTTTAATATTATCACTTAAATATGCTGATGCCTCTAAATTAGCTCCATTTAGCTATTTTGAGATCCTTACAAACATTATTATAGGTTATTATTTCTTTAGTGATTTTCCAGATAATTGGACTTTCTTAGGATTATTTATTATTGTATTAAGTGGTATTTATATCTCTAG
>CACPGZ010000037.1 GCA_902633585.1 uncultured Pelagibacteraceae bacterium | reverse complement strand
TTCCTGCAATGATACCTAAAACTGAAAAATAAAACGCATGTCTATCCCTTGGGATTATTTGAGTAGATATTGGTTCAACTTTTAATTTAAGTTTTTTTGCAACATGCTTCTCAACATTAGGGTTTACATTTGCAAAAGTCCCGACAGCTCCAGAAATTGCACAAGTTGATATTTGATCTATAGCGTAAACTAATCGTTCTCTATTTCTTCTAAACTCTTCATAAAAGGAAGCTAATTTTAATCCAAATGTAATTGGCTCAGCATGAATTCCATGACTACGACCAATACATGGAGTAAATTTATATTTTCTAGCTTGTTTTTTTAATACTTTTAAAATTTGATCTATATCTTTTAAGATAATCTTACCTGACTGAACTAGTTGAATATTAAAACTTGTATCTACTACATCAGATGAAGTCATACCAAGATGGAGGTATCTAGCTTTAATTCCTGCCTTTTCTGTGATGGAGGTCAAAAAGGCAATTACATCATGTTTGACTTTACTTTCAATTTGATGAATTCTTTTTACATTTATCCTTGCTTTTTTCTTAACTGTTGATGAAACACCTTTTGGTATTTGACCAAGTTTTTCCATTGCTTGAGCTGCAGCAATTTCAACATCTAACCAAATTTTGTATTTATTTTCTTCAGACCAAATATTTGTTAATTCTTTTCGCGAGTATCTTTTAATCATTAATTATAAGTATGGGGGCTTTGAATAACCTTTAGCAGATTCTGTAAATATTTCATAACCATTTTCAGTAATTCCAACAGTATGCTCAAATTGTGCAGACATAGATTTGTCTTTTGTCACTGCAGTCCACCCATCATTAAGCATTTTAACGTTAAATTTACCAGCATTAATCATTGGTTCTATTGTAAATGTCATTCCAGGTTTTAATTCCATACCTGTATTCTTTATTCCGTAGTGTAAAATGTTTGGTGGTTCATGAAAAGATGTACCTATCCCATGACCACAAAAATCTTTAACTACAGAAAATCCTTTTTCTTCAATATATGATTGTATTTCATGTCCTATATCTCCAAGTTTAATACTAGGTTTCAAGATTTTAATCGCTTTCATCATAGACTGATAAGTTGCATCAATTAGATTATTTAATTTTACAGAAGTTTTTCCAATACAAAACATTCTACTTGTATCTCCGTAATGTTCATTAATGATAGCAGTTACATCCACATTAAGGGCATCTCCTTCGACCAAAACTCTATCCTCTGAAGGCACGCCATGACATACAACGTGATTAAGAGATGTACATAAAGATTTAGTATAACCACGATAGTAAAGCGGGGCTGAGTGACCACCATTATCTCTTATAAACTCATAACCAAGCTTATCTATGTAAGCTGTAGAAACACCTTCTTTAATATTTTCCGTTAACATGTCTAAAGTTTGTGCAGCTAACTTTCCTGCTATTCTCATTTTTTCAAATTTTTCAGTGTAATTACTCATCAATAATTTTTATTTTTTTATCTATATAAATTTTTTTAGAACTAATATTACATCTATAAGCTAAAAATTTTACCCCTGCTTTTTTAGCTATTAAATAATTTTTATAGTACTTACTATCAATATCTTTTGCTATTCTAAAATACTCCATATTTTGTATTTGTACTAAGAAAATCAAGTAAGATTGGTAACCTTTCTTTATGGCATCAATAAGGGTAAGCAAATGTTTTGACCCTCTTGTTGTAATTGCATCTGGAAACTCAGCTATTTTTTTATCTCTAAAAAGAGTGACATTCTTTACTTCTAGGAAACTTTTTTGACCTTTTTTTTCAATTAAAAAGTCAAATCTAGTTTCTTTATTAAAAAAAATTTCTGAGTTTATTTTGTCGTTGTTTTTCAGTTCTTTAATTAGGTTGTTATTTAAGGCATGAAATACAATTTTGTTTGCTCTATGAGTGTTTACTCCAACAAAGTTTTTTTTGACCTTAATAATTTCTAGACCATATTTTAATTTTCTTTTTGGATCATCGTGTTTGAATAAAAACACTTCATTTCCCTCATTCAGTAAACCTTTCATAGATCCAGTATTTGGACAATGTGCAGTTACAATTTCTTTATTTAGATTTACATCAACAAAAAAACGCTTATATCTTTTGATTAATTTGCCTTTTAATAAAGACTTGGTAAATTCCATATTCAAATTATACATATAAAATGAATAAAAACACAAAAGTAAATGCTGCGATACTTATTATTGGTAACGAAATTCTTTCTGGAAGAACTCAAGACACTAATACAAGCACTCTAGCGACTTGGTTAAACTCTATTGGTATAAAAGTAAATGAAGTAAGAGTAATTCCAGATCAAGAGGAAATAATTGTCGATACTCTAAATGTTTTAAGAAAATCTAGTAGTTATGTTTTCACAACAGGAGGGATTGGTCCTACCCATGACGATATTACTGCTCAGTCAGTTTCAAAAGCTTTCAATAGAAAATATGAAATACATAAAGAAGCATTTAAAATTTTAGAAGCTTATTACAAAAAAGGAGAATTTAATGAGGGCAGACAAAGAATGGCATGGATGCCAGAAAATGCAGAATTAATTCTAAATCCAACAAGTGGTGCTCCAGGATTTAGTGTTGAAAATGTATTTAGTTTACCGGGTGTTCCTTCAATAATGAAATCGATGTTAGGAGGCTTAAAAAACAAGATCGCTGGTGGAGAACCAATTTTAAGTCATACAATTAATTTAAGAACAGTAGAAAGTGAAATAGCTAACTCACTGACACAAGTTCAAGATCAGAATCAAGATGTTGAAATAGGGAGTTATCCATTTTTTCATGCAGGTAAGTTAGGTGTATCCATTGTTTTAAGATCTGAAAATCAGTCTAAAATTGACAATTGTAATTCTCAAATTTTAAAATTTATCAAAGAAAAAGATATTGAGATTGTAGAGAGATAAATGCTCTATTTTGCTTACGGAAGTAATCTCCATCATTTTCAGATGAAAAGAAGATGTAAAGATAGTAAATTTTTAAAAAAAATAAATCTAAAAGACTTTCGGCTAACCTTTAGAAGCAAATATCGTGCCGCAGATATTGAGCCAAAGAAGAATTGTTTTGTAACAGGTGGATTATTTGAAATATCTAAAAGTGATGAAAAAAAATTAGATGTGTATGAGGATTATCCAATTTTATATAAAAAATATTTTTTTTTCCATTATGGAAAAAAAGTGATGACATATACTATGGTAAATAAATCATCTTTTAGATTCCCAACTGAAAGATATTTAAAAGTCATAAGAAGGGGTTATAAAGATTGTGATTTAAATGAAAAATATTTAAATATGGCTTTGAGAAACAATATTAGCAATTAGTTTTTTTACTCTTTTGAA
>CACPGZ010000036.1 GCA_902633585.1 uncultured Pelagibacteraceae bacterium | reverse complement strand
TGTTTATGTTTGTCCTTTTTTGTAATATGTTTGGCATGATTCCTTATACCTTTACGGTTACAAGTCATATTATTGTTACTTTTGTGTTAGCAGCTTTTATTTTTATTGGAGTGACAATAATTGGGTTTACGAAACACGGTATAGGCTATCTTAAATTATTTGTACCAAGTGGAGTTCCTATAGTGCTATTACCATTAATTGTTGTTATTGAGATTATCTCATATTTAAGTAGACCTATTAGTTTATCCGTCAGGCTCTTTGCTAACATGATGGCGGGTCATACAATGATGAAAGTATTCGGAGGCTTTGTGATAAGTCTTGGAGTAGTCGGTGGATGGCTTCCACTGAGTTTTTCAGTTGCTTTAACTGGCCTGGAGATATTAGTTGCTTTTCTTCAAGCATACGTTTTTGCAATTTTAACCTGCATCTATTTGAATGATGCATTAAACTTACACCATTAATTAACAGAGGAGGATATAATGGAATTAGAAGCAGCAAAAATGATCGGAGCAGGTTTAGCGGCTATAGCCCTAGCTGGTGCCGGTGTTGGTATAGGTATAATTTTTGGTAATTACTTATCAGGTGCGATGAGAAACCCATCTGCAGCTCAAAAACAGTTTCCTAATTTGCTTTTAGGGTTCGCCCTAGCAGAGGCAACTGGGTTGTTTGGATTGGTTGTAGCGTTAATCATTCTTTTTGCATTTTAAATAGATGGTTAAAAAAATATTTTTTCAGTTAATATTTTTTAATCTCTTTTTTTTAAAAGAGGTTTTTGCGGCTGAAAGTGGAGGTATGCCTCAATTAAATCCAGAATTTTGGATTTCACAAATTTTTTGGTTAACACTTACTTTTGGTATTCTTTACATTGTATTATCTAAACTGATACTACCTAAGATAAGTGCAAACCTTGAATTAAGAAAATCGCAAATACAAGAAAATATTGAGGCAGCAGAAAAACAGAGAGAAAGTAGTGAAGCCAAGCTCAAAGAGTACGATGATATTATTTCAAAAAGTAAATTAGAAGCTAATAACATTTTTAAAGAGGGTAGAGAAAATGTGCTCAAAGAAATAAATGCAAAAAAGGAAACTTTAGATAAACAAATTGATGAGGAAATAAAGAAAGTTGAGCAAGAGATAAATCTACTTAAAAAAGGTGCATCAGAGAAAATTAATAAAATTGCAATCGAAACTACTTCAGAGTTACTAGTGAAATTAATCGGTACAGAAGTTAATAATAGTAGTATTTCCGCAATCGTTGATGATTTATCTAAAAGAAACGGAGATAAATATTATGGCAATTGATGCAACATTTTGGGTAGCTGTATCGTTTATTATTTTCTTTGGAGGTTTAATATATCTTAAGGTTCCACAAAAAATAAATGAAATACTAAACAAATTAATTTCAGATATCAAAAATGAGATTGATGAAAGTGAAAAGCTTAGAACAGAAGCTAAAACTTTATTAGATAATGCTCAAAAAAAACTCGATACAGCTCAGTCAGTTAGTAAGGAAATATTGGCACAAGCGAAAAAAGACAGTGATAATCTTATTCTTGAATTAAACGATAAATTTCATAAATCTTCAGAAATCAAAAAAAATTCAACAGAAAATAAGATCAATCAAATGAAAGACGCTGCAATAAAAGAAATAAAAGATGCTTCAATTAAAATTGCAGTAGATTCAGTCAAAAAGATAATTACAACATCGGTCGATAAGTCCAAGCTTGATAACTTGTTTCAAAAAAAATTGGATGAAACAAAAGAAGAGTTAAAAAAAATCAACTCATAATATTCTTACAATTTTACAAAAAAGACTATAAATTATACAGATGAATTCCATTGTAATAGGTTCAGGATTTGGAGGAATAGCTGCAGCTTTACGTCTTAAAGCTAAAGGGCATAAAGTTACTTTAATCGAAAAACATGAAGACCTCGGAGGAAGAGCTAGAGTATTTCATAAAAATGGTTTTATTTACGATGGTGGACCAACAGTAATAACTGCTCCATATTTGATAAATGAATTATTTGAATTATTTCAAAAAAAACCAGAAGATTATATAAAACTCACTCCACTAAAAGTTTGGTATCAATTCATTTTTGAAGATAAATCAAAATTTAATTACTCTGGGGACGAACTAGAGATGAGAAAACAAATAAAAGAGATAAATGAAAAGGATGTTGAGGGTTATGAAAAATTAGTCAATTTTACAAAAAAAATTTTTGATAAAGGTTTCACAGAGCTTGCTGATGTGCCCTTTGATAAACCATTTGTAATGATGCAGCAATTGCCAGCATTACTAAAACTAAAAAGTTATAAATCTGTTTACTCTTTAGTCTCCTCATACATAGAAAATGAAAAATTAAGGAGAATGCTTAGTATGCACCCATTATTAGTTGGGGGAAATCCTTTTACTACAACTTCAATTTATGGATTAATCTTATACCTAGAAAAAAAGTGGGGTATTTATTACTCAATGGGTGGAACGGGAAATATAATCAAAGGTTTTGAAAAATTAATGGATGAAGTCGGGGTTAAAGTAATCAAAGGTCACGAAGTTACTAAAATCATATCAAACAAAAAAAAAATTACTGGCATCCAATTAGATGATCAAACAATAATAGAATCTAACAATGTAATTTGTAATGCTGATCCTCCTGCTGTTTACGAGAAAATGTTAAACGGTAATAAAAGTAATTCATTTTTTTTTAAATGGAAAAAAAACCGAATGGAATATTCAATGGGATTATTTGTTTATTACTTTGGTACCAAAAAAAAATACGATAATGTTGAACACCATACTATTAAGTTTGGAAATAAATATAAAGAACATCTGGATGACATTTTCAATAATAAAAAATTGAATGATGATATTAGTTATTATCTTCACAGACCATCTGCAACCGATAAAACTATGTCTCCCGAAGGTAATGATTGCTTTTATGTTTTAGTCCCGGTGCCAAATAATCAGTCAAAAATTAACTGGTCTTTTGAGGGAGAAAAAATGAAAAATTTAGTTATTGATAAAATGCAAAATGATTTAATGCCAGATCTCAAAGATAATATTGTAGAAGATTTTTATTTAACCCCTGATTACTTTGAAAGAGATTTAAATACAAAATATGGTTCAGGTTTTTCAATCCAACCGAAATTTTCACAATCTGCATATTTTAGATTCCACAATAAGTCTGAAATATATAAAGGACTTTATTTTGTTGGTGCAGGAACCCATCCTGGAGCAGGTGTACCCGGAGTACTTTCATCAGCTAAGGTATTAGAAAAGATTTTATGATATCTGATAAAAATTACTTATCAGTTTATGCAAAATCTTTTAATTGGGCAGGTTTTTTTTTACCTAAAAAAACATATAAGAAATGTTCTGTATTGTATGATTTTTGTAGAGTCGCTGACAATATTGCAGATGATGAAGAAAAATTAGAAGTCAAAGAAATTAAATTCAAACAATTTAAAAATGATTTCATTCAAAAGAATTTTAATAATCCAATTGTTAAAAATATGTGGGATCTTATTGATGAATTTAAAATTTCTGTAAAAATTATCGAAGATCTATTAGATGGTATAAGTTCGGACATAAAAGGTAAGGTGATATTAAATTCAAAAAAAGAACTTTTAATTTATTCTTACAGAGTTGCAGGAACTGTTGGTTTAATGATGGCAAAAATTTTAAAGGTTAACAAAAAAAGCTCACTCAAGTCAGCTATCGATCTTGGTATCGCAATGCAACTTACAAATATATCAAGGGACGTGGTTGAAGATTCAAAAATAAATAGATTTTATATAGATAAAAATTTTGAAGAAATTACATCAACTATAGATCTTGCGGATACCTTCTATAAGAATTCCTTTTATTCTA
>CACPGZ010000035.1 GCA_902633585.1 uncultured Pelagibacteraceae bacterium | reverse complement strand
GTACCGATATTACAATGTGGTTTATTCCTTACAAATTTTTCTTTTGACATTACTTTTTTTCCTCACTTTTCAATTTTAAATTTATTTTCTTGGAGCGGGTAAAGGGAATCGAACCCTTACATCCAGCTTGGAAGGCTAGCGTTCTACCATTGAACTACACCCGCACAACCCCAAGAGTAACACTCCAGTATTGCTTAGATATATTGAATGGTGGAGGGGGAAAGATTCGAACTTTCGAAGACCGAAGTCAACGGGTTTACAGCCCGCCCCATTTGACCGCTCTGGAACCCCTCCCTTAGGGGAAGCGTCTCCTTGTTCAATATAGCTTCAAACAACATGCGTTTTATATATTTTATTTGTCCAAATGCAACACGTGATTTATTAAGAAAATATTCGAAAAACGTGTAAAACTTGTGAGAATTTATGAATAAATCATCATTTTTCATCGTTGGTCAACACGCTGTTATGGAGGCGCTCAAAAATCCTAACAGAAAAGTTTTAAGGGTTTTTTTAACTGAGGAAAGTAAGAAAAATATACATAGACAGAGTCCTAATAAAAATCTTTTAAACGAAGTGAAGACTTATTTTAAAACAAAAAAAGAATTGGATAAATATACAACAAAAGAAAACTTATTACATCAAGGATATTTAGCTGAAATAGAGCATCTCGAAAAACCAACACTTAAGGAATTTATTAAAGAAAAAAAAGATGTTACGCTTGTTTGTCTAGACGGTGTTACCGATCCTAGAAACATAGGTGCTCTTATAAGAAGTGCGGTATCTTTCAACATTGATGGTCTTATTATAAAAGACAGAAATTTTCCAAGTGAAAGTAAATTAATGTACAAAGCTGCAAGTGGGTCAATGGAATATTTAAATATTTTTGAGGTATCGAATATAAATTCAACTTTAAAAAATCTTAAAGATAAAAACTTTTGGATTTATGGTTTTGATAATAAAGGAGAAAAAGATTTTACTAAAGTAGATTGGAAAGGTAATAATATACTTTTGTTTGGATCAGAAGGTTCAGGTTTACATGTGCATACATCAAAATATGCAGATTTTTTAGTTAGAATCAATATAGATAAAAAAATTGAAAGCTTAAATATATCAAGTAGTGCTGCAATTACATTTCATTATTTGAATTACATAAAAAAAAGAGTTGATTAATTTATAAATAGTTAATACTTATTGCGCAAGCCCTTGTAGCTCAGCTGGTAGAGCAATTGATTTGTAATCAATAGGTCCGCGGTTCGAATCCGTGCGGGGGCACCATCACTCAATAAAATCAACGTTAATTTTTTTTCAGTATTTAAGTTTAAATCAAATTTCTTTAGAGAGTGTGTATAGAGTGTGTATAGATTGTGTATCAATCAAGTGATCATTTAATTTAAAACCCGATCTAAAACTGTAATATTAACTTTCTTCATTTCTTCTTCAAGGTCATAATAAATCTCCACTTCATCATCAGGATCAAAAGTTTTTAAAACCAGTTTGATATACTTATCTATAATTTTATCTGGTGTATTTTTTCTAAAATATTTTTGAAAGTGTTTCATCTAATTCTCTGAAACTTTTTTTGCTCTACCAACTGCAGCATCAATATGATTATGAACTTTTTCCATATATGCAAACTTTTCAGCTATTTCTTGATCTGTCCAACCATTATCTTTCATTTGTTTAATCTTTTCAGGTGTTGCTTTTGGATGGTTAATTGTATCAAGTACGTTTTTCATTAATATAAATCTAACTTATGTTTTATTAATCCTTTATAAAGATCTACTTTAAACTTTATATCCTTAACTATTGAACGTTTAGGGAAGTCAATTTTTGTATTAGGATATCTCTTTGAAAAATCCTTTAGGTATTTTAAATTTTTTTCCATTTTAGAAATTAAAATTGCATTAAGTTTTCTAGTTCTCATACGTCTATAATCCTTTTGATCAACAGGTGTTCTCGATCCACAATATGTACAATTATTTAACATTATATCTGTTCTTTTATTGCAGGATAAACAATTAAAGAATTGATGGGAGTGTCCTTTAAATTTTTTTAACATTTTTCTTTTTCTGTGGTTCCATCAGATTTTCTAATCTTAATAACAATTTTTTCATCTTCTAAAATTAAAATATCATAATTCTCAGTTTCGGCAAAAACTATAAAGTTTCGATCTAGATAATCAGAACTTTTAACTTTTATTTCTTCATAAGACAAAAGCGGTCCATTATATTTACCCATAATGACCTTTTTTAAATCTCTAAAAAATTCATATGAAAAAACTTCACTATTTTCAATATTCTTGCATCTTTTTAATTCAAAATTTGCATAAGCATTTCCACTTAAAAACAAACCTAGAACCACGATCCCTAAAAATTTTTTCATTTATATAAATTTTCCATTCTTTGATTTCGAGCCAAAACAAAGTTTGATAAATTATACTTATATTGCTTATATTCTTCAATATCGTTTGGCAACGGATAATTCTCGAAAGATTTAAAAGGTATAAAGTATTCAACAGAAGAATAATCATTTGTGACTAAATCTTGAAGTAAAAAAAAATCAACGTATCCCTGAAAACTTTCAAATAAATTAAAGAATTGTTTATACCTCTCAAAAGTTTCATTTAATGGACTGTCCTCTTTAATGTAATATCTTCTAATACACTCTAGTGTTAAATCAAATCTATCTCTTATTTTTTTATTAACCCCTCTCGCTCCATTGATTGTCATTTGATTATTAATTCTTTCAGAGGGAAAAATTATATAACCACCTATTGTGCTACATAAAGAAACGAATTTCTCTAACTCCTCTGTATCTATTTTTTTAATAATATTCGTTGTGCTTTTTATATTGCTATAGGTATGTGCAATTGAATCACTTGATAATACAAATTCACCTAGATCTGATTTATGATGAAGTCGCATTGGAATAGTTTCATCTAGTTTAAATAGCAAACCATTTGGGAGTTTTTTGCTCCACAAAAATTTATGATAATTTCTTAGAGTGGGACTATGACTATCAGGGTCCCTACCTTTTGGTGTATCATTATAAACGTTAAAGCTAGTATCTATATTCACTAAAAAACTTTATCACTGTGCCTATAGTGTGTACAGATTTGAAATTAATTTAAATTAATGTTGGTAGTATTAATCTTTTTGAATTTAGACTATCGATTTGTAATCAATAGGTCCGCGGTTCGAATCCGTGCGGGGGCACCATTAAGAAGTTTCTCTTCTCAATTGTTCAATCTTAATTTTATTCTGTAGGCTTCTATTTTTATCGTACATAAGATTAAACCGTATATTTAGTTTAGTTTTAATAATAATATCTTTAGCATTCCTAACCTCAATGTTATCTGCTACAGCGCTAATTGGTCTTTTTTTTGAATTCAAATTTTTAATAATTATTTTTGATTTATAACTTACAATTTTACCCTTCCATCTTCTGGGTCGAAATGGACTTATCGGAGAAATAGATAGTTTTTTTGAATTTAAACTTAATATTGGTCCATGCACAGATAAATTATAAGCAGTGCTGCCTGCAGGTGTTGAAACAAGTACACCATCAGAAACTAATCTTTTAATAACTTGTTTTGAACCATGATTTATTGACAATGAGGCTGCTTGCCTACTCTGTCTCAATATTGAAACTTCATTAATCGCTAGATGTTTTCTAATTTGATTTTTATTATTTTTTACAATCATTTCTAATGGTGAAATAGTAATTACATTTGCTTTATTTAAGTTTTTTAAAATTGTTTTTGATGAGAATTTATTCATTAAAAAACCATAATTACCGGAATTTATTCCATAAAAAAATTTTTTAGATTGTTTATTTTTTTTTAAAGTCTGGAGCATAAATCCATCACCACCAATAACTATTATGATATTAGGTTTTTTGACAATTGTTTTATTCAATATTTTAACTAAAGAATTCTTTATTTTTTTTGAGTTAAAATTTTTATCAGAAATAATTTGAATTTTTTTCATTTAGTG
>CACPGZ010000034.1 GCA_902633585.1 uncultured Pelagibacteraceae bacterium | reverse complement strand
ACCCCTGAAATATTTTTAGCTGAATCAGAAATCATTTTTGGATTTTTTAGAAGTTGCTCCCTAAAAAAAATGAAAAATAAACCAACTATAAAAGCCATAATGGAAAAGAATAAAACAAAAGCTGGCGTTTTTAAGTTTACTGCTAAGAATGTTCCTCCAATAACACCCAATAAAATAAATATACCAAAAGATTTTATCAGCTTAAAATCAACCGCATCATACTCCATGTGTGTTTTTGTTGATATGATTGAAGTTGGAATTATAATTGCTAGTGAAGTTCCAACTGAAAGATGCATTCTTGTTACAATATCAAAATCTAAAACAGTAAAAGCATAATAAAGGGCTGGCACTATTATAATACCACCACCAACACCTAATAAACCTGCCATAAAACCAGCAACAGATGCTGCTAAAGATAAAACAAATAAAAGATTTATAATTTCATTTATGTCTAAAGTTTCCATTATGAATTAGCCTGAATTACTTTTTCATTATTCTGAACAATAGTCATTATATGTTTTGCTTTTTGAAAATCAGAGTCTCTTGCCATCATGTTATCACTTAAATATCTTTTCCATTCTTTTGAACCAACTTGTCCATGATATAAACCTACTGTATGTCTCATGATATGATTAATTTTTGTTCCTAATTTTACTTCTCTATCAGCATACTCTAAAAGTTTTTCTACTACTTGTTCCCGTGTTGGACTCATTTCTGTATTAAATATTTCTTTTTCAATTTCAATTAAGGAGTACGGATTTTGATAAATCGATCTTCCTATCATTACACCATCACAAAACTTTAAATGATTATTTACTTCCTCAACTTTTGTGACTCCACCATTTATAATTATTTCTAAATTAGGATTTTCTTTTTTAATATCATAAACCATTTTGTAATTTAGTTTTGGAATATTAAGATTTTGTTTTGGAGATAAACCTGTTAAAATTGCTTTCCTTGCATGCAAAATAAATGTTTTTGAACCAGCATCTTTCATCTTGTGAATAAAATTATTCAAATAATTAAATTCTTCTGTATCATCGAAACCAATCCTTGTCTTCGCCGTAACAGGTATTTTACAGGCATTCACCATTGAACTGATGCATTCAGCAACTAAGTCAGGTTCTTTTATTAGACATGCACCAAATCTATTTTTTTGAACTTTTTTGCTAGGACAACCAAGATTAATATTAATTTCATCATAACCCATATCCTCAGCAATTTTAGCTACTTCTGCTAATTCTTCTTTATTTGAACCACCTACTTGCAAAGCTAATGGTTTTTCCTCAGGACTATAAGATAAAATTTTTTTTCGATCACCGTGGATTGCTGATTTTGTAGCAACCATCTCAGTATAGAGCATTACATTTTTACTCATCAGTCTTAAAAAGAAACGATCATGCCTATCTGTGCAATCCATCATTGGGGCGACTGATATTTTTCTGTTTATTTTCTCTTTAGAATCCAAGGTCTTTACCCATTATTTTATCAGGGAGCCATGTAACAATCTCAGGAAAAATACATAAAATTACTATAGCTAAAGCCATAATTATCATAAACGGTATAGATCCTTTTAAAATTTCTGACAAACTAACGTCTGGGGTAATTCCTTTTATAATATAAAGATTTAATCCAACTGGTGGTGTAATTAAACCAATCTCCATATTAATTGTAAATACTATTGCAAACCAGTATGGGTCAAAACCTAAAGTAGTAATAACTGGTAATAATATAGCTGAAGTCATCACAATAACCGCAACCGGTGGTAAAAAAAAACCAGCTATTAAAAGAAATATGTTTATTAACATGAACACAACCCATTTGTTAGAACTTAATTCGACCATGCTCTGTGCTAATGACTGAGTTACATACAGCTGTGAAAGAGTGAATGCAAAAAGATATGAAGCAGCAATAATGAACATTATCATGACACTTTCTTTCATTGAAACTTTAACAATGTTCCAAATCTTTTTTGGCTGATAAATTTTATAAACAACAGCAATTAAAACAAAAACTAAGAATGCCCCTACTCCTGAGGCCTCAGATGGTGTTGCAACTCCTCCATAAAGCACATATAGAACCCCTGCTATAATTGCCAAGAAAGGAAGAATTCTTGGTAAGACTTCAAGTTTTTCTTTTAAAGTAGGTCTTACTCTATTTCTTAGAGCTTCTGCTGCATCTTTATCAATAAAATAACTATGTATTAGAGCCCATATCGCAAACATACCTGCCAACATAAAGCCTGGCACAAGACCACATAAAAACAATCTTCCAATGGATGTGCCAGTTGCAATTCCATAAACAATTAAAACAATACTTGGAGGAATTAAAACCCCTAAAGTTCCACCAGCTGCTATAGTTCCTGTTGCAATCTGATCCGAATATCCCCTTTTTCTCATTTCAGGTATTCCCATTGTTCCAATCGCAGCACAAGTTGCGGGACTAGATCCACTCAAGGCTGCAAAAACTGAGCATGCTCCAATATTAGAAATTACCAATCCTCCTGGTACTCTCCAAAGCCATCTATCTAATCCTGTATATAAATCTTTTCCCGCCGGAGAATTTGCGACGGCCATTCCCATTAAAATAAACATTGGTATAGAAAGTAAAACAAAAGAGTTTAGTCCTGCAAAAAATGTTTCGGCAAAGACATCAAGCATTTGAAAACCTTCAAATGTAACTAACAGAGCTATTGAAACAAAACTCAAACCAAAAGCAATTGGAATTCCAGAAAAAAGTACCAATAAAGTAAAAACTGCAACAATTAACGCTATAATCAATGGATCCATTTAACTAAAATCCTTTTCATCAATTAATTTTATAATTTCTGCGATATACTGTAATATCATTAGCAAAGCCCCCAACATCATTGATGAATATGGTATCCATAATGGTGGATCCCAGACAGTTCCTGTTGAATAATTTTTGGTAAATGCTTCCTCGAACATTAAAAATCCAAAATAAAATAAAATTAAGAAAAAAAGTAAACTTATTGAAGATGTAAAAATTTTTAATCTAATTATATTTTTTTTTGATAAAAAATCGTAAATCCATTCCATGCTCACATGAGCTTTTTCACTTAGAACGTATACACTCCCTATAAAAGTTGAAGCAACTAGTAACATAGTGACAAGTTCTGTTTGCCATGTAATAGCTCTTTGAAAAAAATATCTTTCAAAAACAAGTTCAACGATCACCAATATTGACAATAGCAATGCTAATACAGCAAAAGCACCACATGCTTTCGCTATTAGATCACAAAATTGAAGATACTTTTTTTTCATAAAAAAAACCCCTATTTAATTAGATTAAATAGGGGTTCTTTATATATTATTTTATTTAACTGCTAAAGCCATTTCCATCAGCTTATCACCACCTGGAACTTTATCAGCAAATGCTTTATGAGAAGATTTTTTTGCAATCTCTACCCATGCAGCATGGTCTTTTTCGGACATGTATACTAATTTTACACCTGCAGCTTTATAAGCATCTTCAAACTTTTTATCTAAGTTTTCTACTTGAGCTGTCATGTATTTCTCAGCGACTTTACCAGCTTTCATTAAAGCTTTTTGTTGCTTAGAGTTTAAAGCATCAAAAGACTTTTTTGACATAAGGATTGGCTCATACATAAACCATAGACCAAATTTTCCTGGAGGAGTTGCGCATGAAACTTGTTCGTAAATTTTGTAACTCACAAAACTTCCTGAACTAGTATTGGCACCTGTTAATACACCTGTTTGTAAACCTGTGTATATCTCTGATGATGGCATACTTTGAATACCAGCACCAGCCGCCTCTAACATTTGGTTAAATGCCTTACCAGCTGCTCTCATAACCTGACCTTTAGCATCGCTAGGATTTTTAATACATTTTGATTTTGAAGCAAAACCACCACCTAACCATGCATCAGATAAAACTACGACACCAGCATCGTTAATAATTCTTTTAATCTCGGTCATCATTGGTCCTTTATTGAATCTCAATGCATGATCGTGATTTTTAACAGTTCCTGGCATTAAAGTTGCATCAAATTCTGGATGGAACTTAGACGCGTAAGCTAACGGAAAAGCAGAAATATCCAATTGACCAGTTGTCATTGGTTTCCACTGTTCTTTAGGTTTGTATAATGATTTAGCTGG
>CACPGZ010000033.1 GCA_902633585.1 uncultured Pelagibacteraceae bacterium | reverse complement strand
CTAAAAGATTAAACGAGGCTGGTATAAAAAACTTTAGTGAGCTTTCAAAATTAGATCCAAAAAAAAAAATTGAAGGTTTAAAAGATGAGACAAAAATCAAGTTAATCAATCAAGCAAAATTACAGATAGATGCACACACAGAAGGAGTAATTAAGTTCAAATTTATTGAGGAAAATTTTGCTTTGAATAAAGGATTTAATCTTTTACCCGAACCAGCTCCAGGTGATCTTTTTTTTGACTTAGAAGGGGTACAAGATTATGTTTATTCAGGACGATTAGAATACTTATTCGGTATTTTTTATGAGGAAAATGAAAAGAAAGTTTTCAAAACATATTGGGCACACAGTAGAGAAGAGGAAAAACGAAGTTTAATTAAATTTTTTGAATTTACAAAAGCTCATTTTAAAAAATATCCAAAGGCAAAAATTTATCATTATGCACCATATGAAATCACCGCTTTAGAAAGATTAACCTCAATACATAAAGTCCACGGAGTAGATTATGATCATTATTTAAACCTTGGAAAATTCGTAGATCTATTTAGAGTAGTCAAACAAGGCATATACGTATCCCAAAAAAGTTATTCTATTAAAGATATTGAAAAGTATTACGATTTTAAAAGAACGGGTGAAATTCTAAAAGGAGATGTATCTGAGGAGTTTTACATTCAATGGATGCATAATAATGATCAGAGACTTTTAGATAAGATTGAGGATTATAATAAACAAGATTGTGAGTCTACTTTTAGACTTAGAAAATGGCTATTGCGAATAAAACCTAAACAAACAAAATGGTTTGTCCCTGAAAAGGAAAAAATAGAGCTAAGACCTTTTGAGGAAACTTTATTAGAATTTCAAGAGAAGTTTGAAAATTTTAAATCAAAACATAATAAAATTTCAAAATTACTTTCAGATGTAATTGGTTTTTATAATAGAGAACAAAAACCACAATGGCGACAGCATTTTGATAGAAAAGATTTATCAAATAGTGACTTAATGGATGATAGAGAATGTATAGGAAATATGAAACTTGTATCAGTTTTTCAAGACAAAAGATCACTTGTTTACAAATATATTTTTCCAGAGCAAGAATATAAACTTAAAGAGGGAAGGACATGCATAATTGCAAATAATACGGATCCAGAAAGAAGTGATTATGCAGGAAAAATTCAAGAATTAGATCAAATTAAACGATCACTTTTACTTAGAAAAGGAGTCTCCAAAGAGGACAAGCAATTACCAAAAATCTTATCTATTGGTGAAAAAGTCATGGAACATGCACGTTTTGAAAATTTAAATAAAAATATTTATAGATTTTGTGACAATGTTTTGGAAAAAAAAGATGGATATAATGCAATCAAAGATTTTATTAATAGAGATATTCCTAAAATAAAGGGAATAAAAAAAGGTGAAAAAATTATAAAAACGGAAAAATATGAGGATGAAATTCCAAAAATCATTTTAAATTTACAAAATTCATATCTATATCTTCAAGGACCTCCTGGAAGTGGAAAGACTTATCAATCAGCCAATGCAATTATTGAGCTACTTAAAAATAATAAAAAAATTGCTGTGACAGCTAATTCCCATAAAGTAATTCATAATCTTTTAGAGCGAGTGGAAAATTTAGCTAATAATCAAAAATATGTATTTAAAGGACTGAAGATGGGTAATCCAGATAACGAGGATACATTCTACGATGGAAATTTAATTAAAACTGATAAAAACGAAAAACATTTTATTGATGGGTTAAAAGATAATAAAATTTTACTTTATGCAGGAACAAAATATCATTTATCTCAATGGTATTATCAAAATAAATTAGATTTTCTTTTTGTAGATGAAGCTTCTCAAATTTCTGTTGCAGATTTAATTGCTTTAGGAGGAATTGCGAAAAATATTGTTTTAGTTGGAGATCAACAACAACTTGGTCAGCCAACACAAGGAAGTCATCCAAATGACTCAGGAAAATCAGTTTTAGATTATTTATTAGAAGACAGTGATACCATTTCTTCAGACAAGGGTATTTTTCTAAATAAAACTTTTAGGCTCCATCCAAACATAAATTTATTTACCTCTGAAAATTTTTACGAAGATAGATTGTTGGTAAATGAAAATAACATTAATAGAAAAATCGAGTACAAAAAAAATAGCATTATAAAAAATGAGGGCATACATACAGTACTAATGAAACATCAAGATAGATCACAAACAAGTATTGAGGAGTTTGAAATTATAAAAAAAATTATGGATCAGGTCATGGGCTGTAAGTTTATTGATTTTGATAAAACTGAGAGGAAAATAAGTATAGATGACATTTTAATCGTAAGCCCGTTTAATGCTCAGGTAAATTTTTTGAAAGCAAGATTAAATAAAGGAGCTCGATGTGGGACAATAGATAAATTTCAAGGAATGGAAGCACCTATAACAATTATAAGTATGACAAGTTCTTCAGTCGACGATCTCCCGAGAAATAAAAAATTTTTCTTTAATCGAAATCGACTTAATGTTGCAATCTCAAGAGCCCAATGTTCATCAGTTATTTTGCTTAATCCAAAATTATTAGAGTCAGCACCTAATGATTATGAGGAATTTAAGTTAATGAATTATTTTCAAAAATTAATGAAATATGCAGCATAATTATATAAGATAACTTGAGGATTTTATTGATGGATAAAGACAAATATAAACTTGGAAAAACTCGTGATGAAAAGCCAGAAGGTTTTTATGATACTGATCAAATATTTGAATTTTTTAAAAGAAAAAAAATTTTTGTAAAAAGAAAAGATAATTTACCAAGATTTTGCGAAAATCATGGTATACAAATGGCTAGGTTTAAGCGTGAAGGTTCAGGTGGCTCTACTCCAACCGCTTATAAAATACCTACAGACACAAAGATAGAACAAATAAGACAAAGTTTAATGTATACTAATAACAGTGTTCTAGGATTAGGACTTGTTAAAAAAAAAGAAAAAAAAATTCTGCAAATATTTGATGAAGCACAAAATAAGGAAGAATCAAAAACTTCAATTGCAACTAAAGTTTCAAAATCGCTAGGTGTGCCATGCAATAGAAAGTTAGTAAGAAGAATTTTAGAAGAAAAAAGATCTTCAAATTTAGAAAAATTGAAGAAATCCTAATAGTTATCAACATAGATATAAGGTCTTAATTAATATTACTAAATTGACTTTAAGATAAAAAATCATATTACTTAATAAATTAATAAGGAGAAAAATTATGCTAGTTGATTTTAAAGACGAAGATTTTGAAAAAAAAATACAAAAAGAAAATATTTCTGTAATTCAATTCTCAGCGTCATGGTGCTCACCTTGTCGTGTTTTGAAACCTATCTTAGATAAATTGTCTGAGTCAGAAGAATATAAAGATAAAGCTAATTTTTATTATGCTGATATTGAAGATGGGGGTATTAATACTGGAAGCGTCATGGGGGTCAGAGGTGTTCCTACTACAATTCTATTTCGTAAAGGTCAAGAAATTAATAGACTAGTTGGGGGCGTACCAGAGGCCAAAGTGCGTGAATTTTTAGATGAGTCGATTTGATCTTTAATTTTCCTTTAGTACCGACCCTATAAAATAGAGACTACCTAAAAAACAAATAATTTTTGGTTTACTTGAAGTTAACTTTTTCAATGCTTCTTTATAATTAGAAGCTTTTTCAGCACTATATTCTTGTTTTGCTGCTATAGACTTTAAATTTTCTGCAGAACAAGCATTTTTTTCATTAGGGATTTTTACTGTTACAACTTTTTTGAAAATTCCTCTGAAATTTTTTAAAAAATCACTCGGAAATTTGTTTTTTTGCATCCCCCATATGCAATATATTGGTTGTTTTAATGTTTTTAGGTAATTATATAAATTCTTACCTGATGCATTTGAATGTGCACCATCTAATAAAATCTTTTCATTTTTATGTACGTAATTTCTTAATTTACCTTTATTAATATATTGTAATCTCCCCTCAAAATAGATTTTTGGAATCGTTTTTTCGATTATACTTGGTTTGATATTTAAATCTAAAGCCACTTTAATTGCCAGACCTAAATTTTCTACTAATCCCTTACTATGAATATAATTAGATCTAATATTTATAACATATTT
The DNA here is from genome assembly GCA_902633585.1 of uncultured Pelagibacteraceae bacterium. Classification (GTDB taxonomy): domain Bacteria; phylum Pseudomonadota; class Alphaproteobacteria; order Pelagibacterales; family Pelagibacteraceae; genus Pelagibacter. The sequence continues at coordinate 34 of CACPGZ010000033.1, read as the reverse complement.
ATTGTCCTTATAAAAAAGCCCTTGTTTTTTACTT
>CACPGZ010000032.1 GCA_902633585.1 uncultured Pelagibacteraceae bacterium | reverse complement strand
AAGTAATGATATTGCATTAGCTTTACAAATAGACGCTGATGGTGTTTATATTTCATCTACTAATAAAAGTTTGTATCCAAAATACATTAAACCTAAAAAAAAATTTAAAATTTTAGGATCTGCACATAACTTGAAAGAAATAAAGATCAAAGAACTTCAAAATGTAGAAGAGATTTTTTTATCTCCTTTATTTAAAAAAAAGACAAACCAGCAATTAAATATTTATAGATACTTATGGCTTAGAGGAACGACAAAGATGAGAGATATTTCTTTGGGTGGTATCAATCGTAAGAACTTGAAAAAACTCACTATGATTAAATCTTTTGGGTTTGCGGGTATTTCTTATTTTGAATAAAAAAAAGGCCCCTAAAATTTAGGGGCCTTTATAAAATTAACTAATCAAATGATTAGAATGCAAACGAGATATTAAAGATAGAAGCTTCAACATCTAAAGCTGAACTTGCTCCACCTTTGTTCTCAAGTTTATTGAAACCACCACCCATTGAGATTGATCCCATTGTGTATGATGCCATAAGACCTGTGTTTTTCTCATCTTCTGCAGCACCATCAAATTCAACAGCTTGCTGACCTGCTGATACAGACATGTTATCATTAATTGCTATTGAGACACCGTAGTGTTTTGCATCCTGGTCTTTTGTGCCAGTTGCAGCGTAATCTACTTTTGTCAATTGGTAAGCAGCAGTTAAAGAGCCCATAGTGTATTTAACACCTAGAGTATCGTTTTCTGCTTCATCACCATCATCAAAGTAACCAGCGCTTAACTCTAAACCATCCATTAAGCCACTATAGATTACAGCAATACCAGTTTCTTTTTCTTTGTTATCTGTTCCTGGCTCTGGGTTATATGATGCAGAGATTGTTAAATCACCCATAGTCGTGTCATAACCCCATTGACCTGCTTGCGCGTTTCCTGAAGCATCAATTAAACCACTGTCAGTAGCATCTGTTGCTTCGTAAACTGGTGTATAAGCGTTTGGTACGATATCTTTTAATTTATCTACACCACTTCCGCTTGATGAACTACCTGAAAATGACAATGTTCCCATATCACCCATACCTAATTTTAGGTTGTAGTCATCGTAAACATTGTAAGATTGGTCTAGTTCATAGTAGACAGATACTGTCATACCATTATCTAAGTCTCCACCACCATTAAACTTAATACTGTTACCTTGAGCCCAAGGATTAACAGCAGAGTTGGTGTTAAGACCTGTGTAAGATAGAACTGCAGAACCAGAAACACTCATTTCTCCAGCAACTGAAGCTGAAGCTACTAGAGTAGTTCCTAAAGCAGTTAATCCTACTTTTTTTAAATTGTTCATAAATTTACTCCTTTTTTATAATTAATTATAAACACGATATTTTTAGCAAAAAACGCTGAATTCATTATAAAATTTTTGCATTAGAGATAATAATTTCAATTAGTGTTGTATTTTTGCAACGCTTTTTGCCAGTATTTTCTTACTTTTAGCACCCTAATATAGATATTCTAATTTTAAACAGAATATTATGTGTTAATAAGGATTATGCACAAAATAATAGCTCTAAAGAAAAGTATACTAATTTTGTTATCAATATTAATATTATTATCTCAAAGTGCTTGTAATGCTTTAAAACCTAAGAAAGTAAGTGCTAAAGATTTTCCTCCTGATCCAAGAAAAAGAGTTGAAAAAAATCTTGAGGAAGGAAGAGGCTTTAGATTAATGGGTGACTCTTCAAAAGGAACAAACTATGAGTTTGCTAGCGCAAATCCTTTATGGCGTGCAACACTTGATACTTTGGATTTTATGCCTTTATCTTCTGCTAACTACAGTGGGGGGATAGTAATCACTGATTGGTACAGTGAAAATAATTCAGCTAACGAGTCTGTTAAAATTTCTGTAAGATTTTTAACGAATGAAATTAGGTCAGATGCTCTGGACATTAATGTTTATTTAAAAAAATGTTCTGAAAATTCATCAAATTGTTCAATTAGTAAAAATAATAACGATTTAGTCGCTGATCTTAATTTAAGTATTCTTAAAAAAGCTACAAAATATCAAAAAGAAATTGTTGATAAAAATAAAAAAAAAAACCCTTACGTAGTTGGAGATCCTAAACAAGGTGATAGCAGATAATAAACATATTAAATAAAAAATTAACTTAAGTTATTCAATAATTGTGGAAAGATATAATTTTAAGATAGTTGAAGAAAAATGGCAAAGATATTGGCAAGAAAATAATTCTTTCAAATCTAAAATAAATAAGAATAAAGAAAAATTTTATTGTTTGGAAATGTTCCCATATCCCTCTGGAAAAATTCACATGGGCCATGTCAGAAACTATACCATTGGAGATGTGCTATCTAGATATAAAAATTTAAAGGGGTTTAATGTTCTTCACCCCATGGGATGGGATTCGTTTGGTATGCCTGCAGAAAATGCTGCAAAACAAAACAATTTAAACCCTAAAACCTGGACAGAAACCAATATTGAAATAATGAAATCCCAATTAAAGATGTTAGGTTTATCTATAGACTGGGATAGAGAAATCTCAACCTGTTCACCAGATTATTTTAAGCATCAACAAAAAATATTTTTAGATCTTTATGATAAAGGTTTGGTTTACAGAAAAGAGAGTTATGTCAATTGGGATCCGGTAGATAAGACTGTTCTAGCGAATGAACAGGTTATTGATGGAAAAGGTTGGAGGTCTGGCGCAGTTGTTGAAAGAAAAAAACTTAATCAATGGTTTTTCAAAATCTCTCATTTTTCTGAAGAACTCTTGGATAGTTTAGAAACTCTGGATAATTGGCCTGAAAAAGTTAAAACAATGCAGAAAAACTGGATTGGTAAATCATTTGGGTGTGAGATTGATTTTAAGATCAAGGGTTCAGAAAAGATAAAATCAATCAAATGTTACACAACCAGACCAGATACTTTATTTGGATTTTCCTTTTTAGCATTATCAGTTGATCATCCTCTTTCCAAATATTATGAGGATAATAAAGATTTCAAAAAATTCAAAAAAGAATGTTCAAAAACAGGCACAACAGAGGAATCAATTGCTCAAGCAACAAAAATAGGATTTAAAACCGAACTTACTGCCATCAATCCTCTTGAGAACAATTCAAAAGTGCCTGTTTTTTTTGCAAATTTTGTTTTAATGGACTATGGATTTGGTGCAGTATTTGGCTGTCCAGCTCACGATCAACGAGACTTCGACTTTGCAAAAAAATATGATCTTGAAATAAAAACAGTTGTAAGACCTGTTAATAAAGATGACTCTTATAAAGTTGAAGATGAGGCTTATGCTGGTCCTGGCATAATTATAAACTCTAAATTTTTAAATAATCTAAGTGTTCCAGATGAATCAATAAATGAAACAATAAAAATTCTAGAAGACAAAAATTTAGGTAAAAAAAAAACTAATTTTAGATTGAAGGACTGGGGAATATCAAGGCAAAGATATTGGGGATGCCCTATTCCGATAGCATACGATGAAAATAATAATGTAGTAAAAATTCCAGAAGAACTCTTACCAGTTAAACTTCCAGAAGGTATAGATCTTAATACTAACGGCAATCCACTTGATAGCCAGGAAAAGTGGAAGAAAGTCGAGATAAATGGAAGAAAATGTATACGTGAAACAGATACTTTGGATACTTTTGTAGACTCCTCTTGGTATTATTTAAGATTTTGCTCTGCACAAAATATTAAAGAACCGTTTGATAAAAACGAGTTAGATTACTGGATGCCTGTTGATCAATATATTGGAGGTATTGAACACGCAATATTACATCTTCTTTATTCACGTTTTTTTATGAGAGCTATAAGTTTAGATAATAAAGATACGACTTTAGAAGAACCATTTGAGGGATTATTTACCCAAGGTATGGTTTGTCATGAAACTTATAAAGATAAAGATAATAATTGGATTTATCCCGATGATGTTTTCAGTAAAGATGGTAAAAATTATTTCTTGAATAATAACCCAACTGAAAAAGTCATTGTTGGCCCATCAGAATCGATGTCGAAATCCAAAAAAAATACTATTGATCCAGAAAAGATTATTAAGATGTACGGAGCTGATGCTGTAAGATTGTTTATTTTGTCTGATAGTCCACCAGAAAAAGACATACAATGGTCTGATACCGGTATAAGTGCATCTTATAAATTTGTTCAAAAATTGTGGTCGTTGAACGAAAAAATTATTAATAATAAAAAAAAATTTTCAGGATTTGATAATGAATTAGAAAAATTTACAAACCAGATTATTAAAAAACTTGGCGACGACTTAGACAGATTTGGTTTTAATGTTACCATTGCTTCAGTTCATAAAATTCACTCTTTTTTTAATCAACACACAAACAAAGAGAATTGGGGTAGTAACTTTCATAAAAATTATATTAATATCTTAAAAGCAATAAACCCAATAATTCCACATTTTTCGAATGAATGTCTTGAGAGACTAAAAATAACATCAGAAAATATGGAATGGCCTGCTATAGATAAAAAATATCTAGAACAGGAAATGTTCCATATAGTTACTCAAATAAACGGTAAAAAAAGAAAAGTTTTCTCAATCAACAAATTAGTTGATGAAAAAACATTAATTGAAAATATCAAAAAAGACGAACAAATTAAGAAATATCTTGATAATAAAGAAATTATAAAAACAATATATATAGAAAATAAATTAATAAATTTTATTATTAATTAGACATGAAAAATTTAAAATATCTTTTGATCTTTATATTTGTTTTAAGTTGCGGTTACACTCCAATCTATCAATCAGATAAAAAATTAAACATAAAACTCGATATTATAAGTTTCTCAGGAGATAAAGGAATTGAGAGAGAAATAGTTAAAAATTTTGAAAAATATAAAGATAGTGACAGTGATAACATTTTCGACTTAATCATAAATGCTAGCAAAAAAGAGGATATTGTTACAAAAGATAAAAAAGGTAATGCTACTAGTTATAAATTAATCTTAGAAATCGACATAAGTTTAAATAATAATACTAATAACAAAAACTTCACGAAAAAATTCACCAAAGCTATGACTTTTAACTCTAAAAATAACAAATTTGAACTTGATCAATATAGAGTAAATCTTGAGAAAAATATGATTTCTCAGATACTGCAAGATATTAATATATATTTAAGAAATTTAGAAAATGATTTCTAAATACTATGAAATAAATAAATTTAAAAATAAGATTAATTTTTTTCTATTTTATGGTGAGAATGAAGGTCAAAAAGTTGATGTTATTAAATCTAATTTTAAGGAGTTTACAAAAGAAAATACATTCAAATATTATGAAAAAGACGTAATCGAAAATAAACAACTATTATTAGAAAGTATTTACACTAAATCCTTTTTTGAAGATGAAAG
>CACPGZ010000031.1 GCA_902633585.1 uncultured Pelagibacteraceae bacterium | reverse complement strand
TAAATTATCGGGTTTTGGAACTTTTACTATAAGATCAAAAAAATCAAGAATAGGAAGAAATCCTAAAACTAAAGAGCCTAAAATTATTTCAAGTAGAGATGTCGTTTTATTTAAACCCTCAAAAGAATTTAAAGAATTTATTAATAATGACTGAGAAATTTGAGAATGCTTATAAAACAATAGGTGAGGTAGCTGAAATTTTAAAATTAGAATCGAAAAAAAAAGGGGTTTTTTCCACACATACTATTCGATTTTGGGAATCACAATTTAAACAAGTAAAACCTAAATTATTAAATTCAAATAGAAGATATTATGATAAGAAAACTATTGATATTTTAAGAAAAATAAAATTTCTTCTAAAAGACCAAGGTATGACTATAAATGGAGTGAAAAAAATCTTAAATAATCCAAATAATAACGATACTTTAAATCTTGACGAAATTTCAAATAATTCTATAAGAACGAATAATTTTAAAGATAAAGTTTTAAAGATTTCTAAAATTGTTAAAAATTTAAAAAACTACAAGTAATGGCAAAAAAAACGCACGTAAAAGTTAGATTGGTTCCTGAAAGTAAACCCGACAGTTCATTTTTTTATTATGTAAAAAAACCAGCAGGTGGCGATAAAGCAAAAGTGAAACTTTCAGCTCGAAAGTATAATCCGAGCACTAGAAAACATGAAGTTTTTGTTGAAAAAAAACTTCCCCCACACAGCAAGTAATTATTTCCTTTTAAAATTTCTTTTTTCGTAATCAATATAAGACCATATCATATTTTTCCAAATACGATTTGTAATTTTAGGGTCTATCTTATTTGCAAGAGATTTTTTTCTTATATTTTTTAATATGATTTTAATTCTTTTACTATCAATAATTTCCTTTTTTTTATCCTTAAGTTTTAAAACTTGATTTACAAGATTAGTTCTTTGTTTTATAATTTTAATTAATGTATTATCTAATTTATCTAACTTTAATCTTATTTTATTAAGTTTTTTTCTTTTTAAAGGCGACATTTATATATTTGGATAATATGAAAATTATTATATTTATCCCCACATGTATACATTAAATACAAAAATAAATAATCAACTATCAATTTGGTTAATCGTTATGTTCTGGATTATATCTTTTATGATAATTGTTGGTGGCCTAACAAGACTCACTGATTCAGGTCTCTCAATAACTGAGTGGGAATTATTCTCTGGACTTTTCCCACCTCTTAACCAGAATGATTGGATTTTATATTTTAATCTTTATAAACAAATTCCTGAATTTAAATTACAAAATTACAATATGACCCTAAGTGAATTTAAAGTTATTTTTTGGTGGGAATGGGCTCATAGACTCCTTGGCAGATTGATTGGTCTTGGATATTTGATACCACTGATTTATTTTTCTTTTAAGATAAAAGTCACTAAATTATTCAATCTGTATTTCATTTTTTTTCTCATATGTTTTCAAGGGTTTATTGGTTGGTATATGGTTAGTAGTGGATTAGTTGACAGAGTAGATGTAAGTCACTTTAGGTTATCCGCACATTTGCTTATTGCTTTTCTAATTTTATCCTTAATTTATTGGAATTACCTAAAGATTAACATATCAAGAAAAACAACAAATAAATTAAACATATACATTCCCTTGCTCTTCTTAATTTTAGTTTTTTTGCAAATTTCAATTGGTGCTTTCGTTTCAGGCATGGATGCAGGAAAAATCTATAATTCATGGCCTCTAATGGGAAATTCTTACTTCCCTAATGATAATAATATTAATAATCTTTTTGAAGTTGCAGCTTTAAGTGATCCATCTTTAATGCAATTTATTCATCGTAATTTAGCTTACTTGATAGGAGGCTTTTATATTTTAATTTTTTATAAAATTTATAGAAATAAGATGTATGATTTATATAAATCTGTTAATTATTTAGGGGTATTTATAATTCTCCAAATTATATTAGGTATTTTTACAGTGTTATATGGTGCACAGATTTATGTTGCATCTATGCACCAAATAAGTTCAATTTTTTTAGTTAGCTCAAGTATTTATTTTTTTTATATAAATACCAAAATTAACTAACAGCCTTCAAATTCCCTTTTGATGATTTATTTAAAGCTTGGTCTAAATCATCAACAATGTCATCAATATGTTCAATACCTATACAAAGTCTAACATAACTTTGCGTCACACCTGAAGCTGCTAACTCTTTTTCATTTAATTGACTATGAGTAGTGCTAGCAGGGTGTATAGCTAAACTTCTGACATCACCAATGTTTGCTACATGATAGAACATCTTCAAAGACTCAATAAATTTTTTCCCAGCCTCAATACCACCTTTAAGTTCAATACCAACCATTGGCCCATTTCCACCTTTAAGATATTGTTTAGCTCTATCAGCAATTTTCTTTTTATGTTCAGTTGAATATATAACTTTAGTAACCTCTTTATGTTTTTTTAAGAAATTAACAACTTTTTCAGCATTTTCGCAATGTTGTTTCATTCTAAGAGCTACAGTTTCAAGACCTTGGATTATTGCAAAAGCATTATCTGGTGCTAAAGCTGAACCTAAATCTCTAAGCAAACAAACTCTTGCTCTGACTGCAAAAGGCACATTAGCTCCTGTTAATTCTGGCACAGCTTTTCCCCAAACTACACCTCCATAACTTGCATCAGGTTCATTAAATAAAGGTTGTCTCTTAGCATCTGCAGTCCAGTCAAAGTTACCACTATCAACTATACTTCCGGCGACAGCAGTTCCATGTCCACCAATATATTTCGTTAATGAATGTATAACAACAGCCGCTCCATGTTCTATTGGTTTACATATCACTGGCGCAGCAGTATTATCCATTATTAGCGGAATATTGTACTTTCTTCCAATATCTGAAACTTCTTTGATAGGAAACACTCTCAAATATGGATTAGGTAATGTTTCACCATAAAAAGCTCTGGTCTTATTATCTATTACTTTTTCAAAGTTTTTTGGATCACTTGGATCGGCATATCTTATTTCTATTCCAAGTTTACTCAGTGTATGTGTAAATAATGAAACTGTTCCACCATAAAGATCTGTGGAACTAACAATATTATCACCTGATTGAGCAACATTTAAGACTGCAAAACTTGAGGCTGTTTGTCCTGACGAAACTGTTACACAAGATAATCCACCTTCTAATGCAGCAACTCTTTTTTCTAAAATATCATTAGTAGGATTCATAATCCTAGTATAGATATTTCCAAATTCCTTTAGTGCGAACAAATTTGCTGCATGTTCAGTGCCTTGGAATTGATAAGATGTTGTTCTATATATTGGCACAGCAACAGCATTAGTTGCTGGATCACTTCTGTAATCACCGCCGTGTATGGCAATGGTTTCAGGATTATTTCTTTTTTTACTCATTTTACTCCTTTTTTAGTGCTTTAGCTTTATGCAAGGCGCACAATATAGTTCAAATGCCAACCGATTGAGTTTGAAGACTTCCTCTTTAGCTGCAAGCCCGCAATAGGAACAAATCGGCAAAATAAATATAACAAAAAAAAACCTTAAAACAATATAAATATCAATTTGACTTTAGGTTTATAAATAGTATTAATCCTCGCACTATGACAAAATTCCTCAAAAAAGATCAATTATCGTCTAATTGGTATGAAATAGATGCTAAAAATGCAGTAGTAGGCAGATTAGCAACTATAATATCTAAAATTATTAGAGGTAAAAATAAAACAACTTTTACACCACATATGGACGATGGAGATTTTGTTGTAGTTAAGAACATCGAACAAATTAAATTTACTGGAAATAAATTTAAAAACAAAAAATATTATAGACACACAGGACATCCTGGTGGAATAAAAGAGATTACACCTGAAAACCTTTCTAAAAAAAAACCAGGTGAAGCTCTAAAACTTGCCGTAAAAAGAATGCTTCCAGGGGGAGTGTTGGGCAAAAAACAACTTACTAAACTAAAAATATATGTAGGAAATGATCATCCACATACAGCTCAAAATCCTCAAGTTATACAATTGGATAAATTAAACTCTAAAAATATAGCAAGAAATTAAAATGGAAAATACTCAAGCATCAATTAAAGCCCCAAAAATAAAATTGGACTTTAAAGATAGTAAATATGCTACTGGAAGAAGAAAAACTTCAATAGCTAAAGTTTGGTTAAAAAAAGGTTCGGGTAAAATTTATGTAAATGGTAAACTTTTTAGCGATTATTTTTCAAGTGATAATCATAAAATGCAAGTAGTAAGACCTTTTGAACTTATAAATCAATCAACAGAATATGACGTAAAGTGCAGTGTAAAAGGTGGAGGTCCAACAGGACAAGCAGGGGCAATGGTACATGGAATTTCTAAAGCTTTAGTTTTATTTGATGAAAAATTGAAATCTACACTTAAAACAGAAAAATTGACCACCCGAGACTCTAGATCAGTTGAAAGAAAAAAACCTGGTCGTAAAAAAGCTAGAAGAAGCTTTCAATTTTCTAAAAGATAATTCTTTTTTAACTTTAAACTGTTATAATATTAAATGCCTAAGCTTAATGTACTCATTGCTGGTTCAACTGGATATATTGGTGTTCAATTAATTAAATTATTAATTAAACACAAGAATATTAATATAAAGTATCTATGTGGCAATTCCTCCGTTGGAAAAAAAATATCATCTTATGACACCTCGTTAAAGTCAAAAAAATTACCAAGAATTACTAAGTATAATAAAAAATATTTAACTTATGTTAATATTATATTTACCGCGCTACCGAATGGAGAAGCTCAATTAATTTCAAAAGATTTATTAAAGAAAAATACTTTAATTGATTTAGCAGCAGATTTTAGACTAAATAAAGCTTCTGATTATTTAAAATGGTATAAACAAAAACATAAGGCCCTAAGTAACATAAAAAATAGTGTTTATGCCTTACCTGAAATAACAGGAAAATTAATTAAGAAATATAACATTATTGGATGTCCGGGGTGTTATCCTACATCAATACTTCTACCGCTTATTCCTTTAGTAAAAAAAAAATCAATTAGCTTGAAGAATATCATTATAGACTCAAAATCTGGATATTCCGGGGCGGGTAGAGGCGTGCATAAAAAATATAAAAACAAAAATTTACACGAATCTCTTAGTGCATATGGCTTAGGTTTTCATAGACATAACTCAGAAATTCTTCAAGAATTAAAAAATTACACATCTTCAAAAATTAATTTGACTTTTACCCCTCATATTATTCCAATGTTTAGAGGTATATTAAGTACAATTTATTTGGATTTAAAACCGGGTACTACTTTAAATAAAGTACAAAATATTTTAAAAAAATTTCATAAAAAGAATAAATTTGTTAAGATAAAGAGTGTTAACACTTTTTTAAGCACAAATGATGTCATGAATACTAATTATTGCTTTATTTCTG
>CACPGZ010000030.1 GCA_902633585.1 uncultured Pelagibacteraceae bacterium | reverse complement strand
CTATTTTTGAAACTGCATTGATACTTGTTCCATATCTTTTAAAATAATCGTTTCTCATAATAATTTGATCTTTTGAATACTCAAAGAATATCTCCTTTTTTCCAAACTCAAATTCGTAATCCTTTAATCTTTTGTTTCCACCATCATCAATCCATTCTACAATGTTATACTTAAACATTGATGATATAGGGCTTAAGTCAGAGTCCACATCTAATAAGCCACTTATTTTTGATTTACAAAATTTTGCAATTTCAGAAATCTCTGATTTAATCTCTTTGAAAGATTTTAGGTCTGGTTGTTTGTTTTTTATTGCATTAAAAAGCTGATCTTCAATAAAATCAATCCAACTAAGACCACATTTGACGATATTGTAGGATTTATATTTATAAATTAAATTACCACCAACCTCACCACGCTTTAGTCTCTCATAATTTTCGTTTTTTCTATAGTGGTTTAATAATTCCTCCTCAGTATCCCACAGTTCTCCCTTCGTTTCTTCAATGAAACCATTTACGACTTTTCTAACATCTTCAGATGCACTAGAGATATTATCATAAAGATTTTTTAACATTGTAGCGGGCTGTATATCAAACAATTTTGCGTATTTAAAAAATTCATCAAAAGGACGGCCATTATGCAATGACTCAACAAAAAGAGCTATCGCTCTAGCATCCAAGTAATCTTGAAAAGAAAAATCTTTTGACTCTATACCTGCCTCTTCATAATCAAAAATTTTATGACCATCATATTCACCAAAATCAAGTGGGACAATCCTATACTTTCCTTTATAACCAAATTTTTTTCTATAATCTGGATCTTGAAACTTTGTACCGTGAAGCATCATCAATGTATAAATACAAACTGAAGAAACTCCAGAATTTAACATTTTATTCAGTCCTTCAATAAAACTCTCTTTTGTTTCTCCTGGCAAAGGGACTATCAGTTCTCCATGTGTTGCTCTGCCTTCTTTTCTTAAATGTTCGTTAATAGCGTCCATATGATCTAACTTAATATTTGCTCTTTTTATGTTATCTAAAACAGTTTCACTCATTGACTGCATTGCCATATTAATTGCAAACATATCTCCAAGAATACCAGTTATTTCCATTACTCTCTCTTTGGCATTTTTTCCAGTGGTACCGATAATTTGGAGAGGCCAATTGTATTTTTTTCTACTTTCTAAAAAAAATTCACAAGTTTTTTTATCAGTAGGGTACATTCCAAAATTCACGTCAGCTAAATGTAAATTTGTGATTCCTAACTTGCTTGCTTTTTTGCCAATATATTCGATTTCATCTTTAACTCTTTTTTCAGAAAATTTATTTAATTTGTGAAAATAAAAATCTCCAGTATGACAAAAAGAACAAGTAAAAGGACAACCTCTGTTAGTTTCTAAAAAAGGTGTTAACTTTCCATCAAAAAATTTATCTAACATTCCAGTAAGATATGGAGAGGGTATTTCATCTAAATCTTTTATTCTATCTAGTATTTTACCTTTTACTGCTATGACATTTTTTTTATCTCTTGTTTCAGGTTGAATAAAAATACATCCATCTATAGGTTTTTCAAAAAATTTTTTCTTATCGTTTCCTACATCAAAAATTCTTTGAACAACATTTGTACAAGACTTTTCTCCCTCAAGAATAGTGTAGATATCTGTTGAAGGCCTGTTAATCAAAAACTTTTTTTGAGAAAAATCATCATATGGAAAGTTAGTTCCACCCTGTACTGTGACTACATTTGGATTATTTTTTTTGGCAATAGAGGCTATAAATTCAGAAAGATTACTATTCCATGAATAATTACTTAAACCAATCATATCTGGAGGGTCTTTTTTTAATCTGTCAATAATATCATTTGGATATTTAAAAAGTTGAATATCAACTTTTTCGCCAAAAATTTTTTTAATATAAGACCCTACATAACCAATATTTATTGGTATGGTATCTGATACAAATATTACAGTATCATAAGTAATATCACAAAGATAAATTTTTAACTTTTTTTGATTATTCATTTTGCTTTAAGTATATCAAATTTCTTAAAAGTAAATCCTTTGTTTCATTTTAATGTTAAATTAACGACTTTAATTTTGTAAATACTTTCAATTAAAACCGAGAAGATCAATGTTGATATTAGGCTGTATCCAAAAAAAGGCAGTGCTAATGTGAAGCACAGGATAAGACCATCTAAAGAATATCCATAAGTTCCTAATAGCCATATTCCAAAGTTGGTGACTAAAAAAAACAAACAGGCTCCGAGTAAAGCTCCTGATATTCTTGAGGTAAAACTATTTGTAAAATATCTCGACAGCAAACCTATTAAAAGAACACTACCCCAAGTAAAAAACACTACCGAGTGAAATCCGATAAAAATATCTGTGATTAAAAAACACAACATTACAACCGGTATAAATTTTCTCCCAAAAATTGCTGGAATATAAAAGCTTAAAGCTAATAAACTGGTGAAATTTGGCGGGTGAGGAATAAATCTACTTACAGCCAACGCAAAAAGTATACCAATAGATATTTTAATATTTCTTTCCATTAAAAACTTCTACCTATCATAAAATTGAATGATCTTCCAGGCGCTTTATATTCATAAGCCTCTGAATATCTTTGATCAGTGATATTTCTGGCAGATATATTTAAATTATATGAGTCAAATATTTTATAATTTAGAATGTAATCTGCAGTAAAATAGTTAGAAAGTATAACGTCCTCAAAGTTGTTATTTGTATTACCATAATCTCTTCTTTCGCCGACATATTTGAATTTTATCGTTTGCGTCAAATTATTATTTAATACATTCGAGCCTGAGAAGTTTATTTGATGTCTTGGAACTCTTACATTCATTTCGTCATTACATTTAGCTGAACCAGGACCTCCGGTTGCATCAGGATTATCGCAAGTAGTTCCATCATAAGATTCAGTTCTTGTGTACCCTAAAGCTAAGGCATAAAAGTCATTGGGTTTCCAATCAGTTTGTAACTCTAAGCCATAACTTTCTGTTTTGGAACTACTGTTATCTAAAGCCCAACTTCCACCAACACCTTCTGTATGAGACTGCCAACCTTTAATGTCATTTTTATATTCCAAGAAGAAAGTAGTAGCACTAAAATTGATATTATTTTTTGGTAAAAATTTGTCTATACCAATATCTATACTTTTACCGGTTTCTGCCTTTAGGTTTTCTTTAATTTTTAATCTATTTCCGTGATTGAAAGAATTTAAAGAAGGGAATCTTACAGATGTTCCCAAATTAGATCTTAATTTTGTATTATTATCAAGTTTATAAGCAATTGTTGCTCTGCCAGTGTAGTAATCTTCAGCAGTAGTATGATAATCTCTTCTTAAACCAAAAGTAGTGTAAGTATTCTCTTTCGGCCTTAGTTGTAAGTCAAAATATTGAGAGTATATTGCTTCATCACTTTCACTATATGCATCATTTGTATACCAATTATAAAGTTCAGCTTTATCGAATTCATTATCTAGACCAAAAATTATTCTATTATCTAAATCAAAATTATATTCTGATACCCAGTTGATTGCATCTCTATATCCGTAATAATTTTTTTTACTGTTTCCAGTTACATTTCTTAAAACGTAAGTATTATTGTATGATAAAGTATTTTTTAAATCCCCATTATCATTTACCAAACGTGCAGTATAAATTGCCTGCTGATCGTCTGTTGCTTCGATATCATTTTGAGTTACATTAACAGAGTCATACTCTAACAATGAGTCATTATAATAAAAGTAATTTTCCAACCTAAAATTCTCATTAAAATTATAACCGTAGTTCATTGTTAAACTATCGCTTCTATATCCGTCGTTTTCAGAGTTATCTCTCATTGCAGATTCACCATCAGTTGAGAAGTTTGTAAAACCAATGAAATAATCATAATTATCATATTTTCCATCAAAACTTAAATCAACTTTTTGTGAACCAAATGAACCCGAAGAAACGTTAAAATCTTTGTTGTGACCCTCACGACCTTTTTTTGAGAATAATTGAATTGTTCCAGCTAAAGCACCACTACCATATAAAGAGCTTTGAGCACCTTTAAGAACCTCAATTCTATCAATTGATCCTGAGATTAAATTGTTAAAGTAATAGTCATTAGAAGGTGTAGATGGGTCTGAAACTTTAACACCATCGATATAGACAGTAGAATACCTTTTTGGTTGACCTCTTAATTGAATTCCAGAAACAGTTCCATAACCGCCTTGCTGAAAATAATTGAGACCATTAAGATTACCGTCTAAAATATCACCAATGAAAAGTTCGCCTGAATTTGAAATAATATTACTATCAACCACTTCAACATCACTACCTACGGTACCTTTTGATTGAAGTGTTTTACCTGGTGATATAACTATAACAGGTATATCTTTTGCTAATAAATTTGTAAAATTAGTAAATGTTAAAAAAAGTATTAAATAGTAAAGTTTTTTCATTAACGACCGACCTATTAGTTTATTGGGGATTATTTTCTCCAATATTTATTAATAATATGCCGATGCTAACTTTAATTAGAAGAATTAGACTTTTCCTGGCCTTCATTCAACAACGGACTATACTGGGTGGCGCTCCGACTTTAACGGTTCCAGGAAGAGCAAGTGAATTTCACACTTATTCCCCACCAAGGCTCAGTATGCCCGATTAATATTTTAATTTAGAATTATTGTCAATTAAATGTTATGAAACAAACTTTAAATTTACTGATTATAATTCAATGAAAAAAAAAATATTTATAACGGGAGGAGGTGGTTTCATAGGTTCTCATTTAGTAGAACGATGTGTGAAACTGGGTCATAAGGTAAAAATTTTATCTCCTTATAATATTGATAATTCCTGGGGATGGATGGACACTTTTGATAAAAGAGTTAAAAATAATATCGAGGTAATATTAGGTGATGTAAATGATTTTAATTTGATCAAAAAGGAAACAAAAAAAATAGATATTATTTTTCATTTAGCGGCTTTAATTTCTATTCCTTATTCTTATAAATCTCCTAAAAGTTATCTTGATACAAATATCACTGGAACTTATAATATATTAGAGGCAGCAAGAGAAAATAATGTTGAATTAATTGTAAACACATCAACCAGTGAAGTTTACGGCTCAGCTCAATATGTGCCAATCGATGAAAAACATCCTTTAAACGCACAATCTCCATATGCCGCAACTAAGATAGCTGCTGATCATTTATCCTTGTCTTATTTTAAAAGTTTTAATTTACCAGTGACAGTTTTAAGACCTTTTAACACATTTGGTCCACGTCAATCACAAAGAGCTGCTATTCCGGCAATTATCAATCAAATTATTGATGGAAAAAAACAAATTAAGCTTGGAAATCTAAGTGCAGCAAGAGATTTTACTTATGTAGCTGATACAGTTGAAGGATATATAAAATTAATCAGCAATAAGAAAAGTATTGGAGAGGTAATAAACTTAGGAACAGGTAATAGCTTTACAATAAGAGAGACATTGAGGTTGATTTGTAAAATTCTTAATACAAAAGTAGAAGTTATTTTGGATCAAAAAAGATTAAGGCCCAAAAAAAGTGAGGTTAATCAGCTTT
>CACPGZ010000029.1 GCA_902633585.1 uncultured Pelagibacteraceae bacterium | reverse complement strand
CTAAAAAATGCTTCAGGATTATTGATACCAGGGGGTTTCGGTAAAAGAGGAACAGAGGGAAAGATTTCAGCAATTAGATATGCTAGAGAAAAAAAAATACCATTTCTTGGTATTTGTTTTGGAATGCAAATGGCTATAGTTGAATTTGCGCGAAATAAACTAAAAATTAAAAATGCTGGATCAAGTGAATTAGATAAAAAATGCTATCCAGTCATTGGTTTAATTAATGAATGGGACAAAAATGGAAAAATTATTAAAGGCACAGACAAAAATTTAGGTGGAACAATGAGATTGGGATTATATGAGGCTAAATTGAGAAATAATTCTGCCATAAATAAAATATATAAATCTAAAAATATAAGAGAAAGACATAGACATAGATATGAAGTTAATAATAGCCTTAAAGGTGAATTTGAAAACAAAGGATTAATTTTTTCAGGAATGTCACCAGATAATAAATTGCCAGAAATAATAGAGCTAAAAAATCATCCGTGGTTTATAGGTGTTCAATTCCATCCAGAATTTAAATCTAGACCTTTGGCTCCTCATCCTTTATTCTCTTCATTCATTAAGGCATCAAAAAACCATAAATGAGTAATATAAAGGTAAATTGTAATAAAATAGAAATCTCTAACGATAATAAAATATGTATTATTGCAGGCCCATGTCAGCTTGAGACTGAGCAACACGCAATGGATATGGCAGGTAAAATACAAGATATTACCAAGAAATTTGGAGTAGGATTTATTTATAAAACTTCATTTGATAAAGCGAATAGAACAAGTCTTAAAGGCAAAAGAGGAGCTGGATTAGATACTTCCCTTCCAATTTTTGATAAAATAAAAAAAGAACTCAATGTCCCAATTTTAACGGACATACATAATATCGAGCAATGTTCAATTGTTGCAAAACATGTAGACGTTTTACAAATACCTGCTTTTTTATGTCGCCAAACCGATCTGTTAGTAGCTGCAGCTAAAACAAATAAAATCATTAACGTTAAAAAGGGTCAATTCTTGGCGCCATGGGATATGGTCAATGTAACAAAAAAAATTTCAGACTCTGGTAATAAAAATATTCTAGTCACTGAAAGAGGTGCTAGTTTTGGTTACAATACTTTAGTCTCAGATATGAGAGCATTACCCATCATGGCAAAAAATGGTTACCCAGTAATTTTTGATGCAACCCATTCAGTTCAACAGCCAGGTGGTCTTGGTGAAAAAAGTGGGGGACAGAGAGAGTTTGTAGAACATTTAGCAAGAGCAGCTGTTGCAGTAGGGGTAGCAGGAGTTTTCATTGAAACACATCAAGACCCTGATAACGCTCCTTCTGATGGTCCAAATATGGTTCCTTTAGATAAATTAGAAAGTCTATTAAAACAATTAAGTGATATAGATAGTTTAATTAAAATAAGTGAGTAAAATTACAAAAGTAAAAGCCCGACAAGTTTTTGATAGCAGAGGTAATCCAACAATCGAAGCTGAGGTTTTTACAAAAAATAAAAGTGCAATAGCAATTTGTCCCTCAGGAGCATCAACAGGAACTTATGAAGCTTATGAAAAAAGAGATAAAAATAATAAAAGATACTTAGGAAAAAGTGTCCTTAATGCCATTAGTTTAGTTAATTCTAAGGTTTCAAAAAAACTTAAAGGACAAAATATTCATAATCAAGAAAGGATAGATGCTTTAATGATTAATCTAGATGGCACGAGACAAAAAACAAAACTAGGGGCAAATTCTATATTAGCTGTGTCTATGGCTGTAAAAAAACTTTCAGCAAAAATTAGAAAAAAACCATTATATAAAACTTTTTTAATTAAAGATAATTTTAGATTACCTTTCCCACTTATGAATATAATTAATGGTGGAGCACATGCTAATAATGGTTTGAGAATTCAAGAATTTATGATCAGGCCAGACCGTGCAAAAAATTTCACTGATGCGATGAGGATTTGTTTTTTAGTGATTAAAAATTTGAGTAAAATTATAGAGAATAAAGGACTTTCTACATCTGTTGGGGATGAAGGTGGATTTGCACCAATGATTAGCAATAATAACCAGGCTTTAGATTTAATTGTTTCAGCTATCAGTAAGTCAGGATTTGTTAACGGTAAAGATGTTTCAATTTGTCTGGATGTAGCTGCAAATGAATTATATAAAAGAAATAAATATTCTATTCATTCAAAAAGTTATATTTCTGTAGAAAGATCTATTCAAGAATATAAAAAGATAATTAATAAATATAAGATTAAATCAATAGAAGACCCTTTTGCAGAAAATGATTGGATATCATGGAGCAAATTAGTGAAATCCGTTCAAAAAGTCCAGATTGTAGGTGATGATCTTTATGTCACCAATCTTGAGCGACTCAAAAAAGGTTTTTTAAATTTATCATCTAACGCAATTTTAATTAAATTAAATCAAATCGGCACAGTCTCAGAAACCTTAGATGTAATTCGATTTGCACAAACCATCGGATTTCAAACAATCATTTCTCATAGATCTGGAGATAGTGAGGATACATTTATTGCAGACCTTGCAGTGGGTACTAATTCTAATCAAATAAAAACTGGATCTTTAGCAAGATCAGAAAGAGTAGCTAAATATAATCAATTATTACGAATAGAAGAAGAACTTGGAAAAAAAGCCAGAATGAATAAGATTCATTAATGCTTCAAAGATTAAAAAAAAATTATTTTCTACTTATATCAGTCTTTCTGATCATATATTTTTTCTTTAATCTCTTGTCGGGTGAAAGAGGATTAATTTCATATTATGAAAAAAAACAAATTTTAAACGATTTAAAAATTAAGGAATCATCATTAAAAAATCAAATAAATGACTTGGATTTTAAGAATTCATTATTAAGTGACAATCTAGATCTTGATTATATTGAAACTTTAATTAGAGAAAGATTCTTATTTGGTAAAAAAAATGAAAAAATTTATATTATAAAAAAAAATGACACAAAAAATTAAATCAAGACACCCTGAAAAAGTAAAAAATCCAATTAATCCAATTAAAAAAAAGCCTGATTGGATTAGATCTAAACTTAATAATAGTAAGGAATTTTTTTTAACAAAAACAATTGTAAATAAAAATAATCTTGTAACAGTTTGTCAGGAAGCAAATTGCCCAAATATAACCGAGTGTTGGAGTAAAAGACATGCAACTTTTATGATAATGGGTGATACATGCACAAGGGCATGTGCTTTTTGTGATGTAAAAACTGGTAAACCAGAAAAATTAGATAAACTAGAACCAATTAAAATATCTCAAGCTGTTAAAAAATTAAATTTAAAACATGTTGTAATTACTTCAGTCGATAGAGATGATCTAGATGATGGTGGTTCAAATCATTTTTATGAAGTTATAAACCAAACAAGAAAAATCAATCCTAATACAACCATTGAAGTTTTAACGCCTGATTTTTTAAGAAAAGGTGATGCTTATAAAAAAGTATTAGAGGCTAATCCCGATGTTTTTAATCACAATATTGAAACTGTTCCCAGTCTTTATTTAAAAGTTAGACCAGGTTCAAGATATTTTGCATCTCTTGAGCTTTTAAAAAATGCAAAAAAAATGAATAATAAGGTTTTTACTAAATCAGGAATAATGGTTGGCCTTGGTGAAACAAGAGACGAAATTTTACAAGTGATGGATGATTTAAAATCTGCTGATGTAGATTTTTTAACAATAGGGCAATACTTACAACCATCTGTAAAACATTTTCCACTAGATAGATATTATAAACCTGAGGAGTTTAAAGAATTGGGTGATATTGCAAAAGCAAAAGGTTTTTTATTAGTTTCCTCATCCCCATTAACAAGATCTTCCTATCATGCAGATGAAGACTTTGCAAAACTTCAACAAAATAGATTAAATAGTCATTAATGCCAAAAGCTTCAGTTAAGCGATTAATTGAATGTAAAAAAAAAGGATTTAATTAATTTAGTTTTGGATATTGAAAAATACCCAGAATTTGTACCATTTTGTTTTGATGCTAAAATATATGAAAATAAAAATGAGGGTGATTTTACAAAAATAATAGCAGATTTAACAATAGGCAAAGGACCATTTAAAGATACTTATAAAAGCGATGTAGTTTTTAATATGAAGGAAAATTCAATATTTGTTAAGAACATAGAAGGACCTTTAAATCATTTATCCAATAATTGGAATTTTGTTGATAAAAAAAATGGAATTACCGAAGTTACTTTTGATATTGATTTTGAAATAAAAAATAAATTTTTGAATTCTTTAATGGTAGTATCTTTTCAATTTGGATTAGAGAAAATAGCTGATGCATTTCAAAAAAGAGCGGAACAGTTATTTAGTAGCTCTAAGGACTAGATTTAAAGCTTTTTTTACAGTAGCCTTTTGTATTGAGGATCTTTTTTTACTTTTGAATAAACACTTTATTATTTGGATTTTTCTTCCTTTTTTAACTCCAATATAAACTAAACCAACAGGTTTTTTTTTGGTGCCACCTCTAGGACCCGCAATACCAGTAATTGAAACATTAATATTGGCTTTTGAAATTTTGGATAAATTACTAACCATTGCATAACAACATTCATAGCTCACAGCTCCAAATCTCTTAATTATATTTTTATTAACTTTTAAAATCTTAATTTTTGTTTGATTAGAGTAGGTGATCAAACCTAGGTTAAATATTTTTGATGCACCACTAATTGAAGTGATAGCACTGGCTAATAAGCCACCTGTGCAGGACTCAGCAACTGATATTTTGATTTTTTTCTTAATTAATAGCTTTATTAATGATTTCATTACACAAAATAACTACTTAAAACAATAAAACAAATTAAAGATAAAACAACATAAAATCCTGCAAACACATCATCCATAATTACACCAAAACTATTTTTAAAGTTTTTATCGAAAAAGCTTACGGGGAATGGTTTCGCAATATCAAAAAATCTGAATAACACAAAACAAATACCGTAAAAAATTAATGCTTCATTTGGTGATTTTTCTATACCATGTGAAATTTCATAAAGATAAATCGGTATTGATTGACCAATAAATTCATCAATAATTACTTCTTTTGGATCTTTATTTTTATTTTTTTTAATATGATATGCTACAGCATAGAAAGATAAAATGAAAATAACTATCAAAAAAATTAATATTGATTTTGAAGATAAATTAAATATGTGAAAAAAAAAATAAAGAATAATTACTGTAGCTAACGATCCAAAAGTACCTGGAATTTTTGGAACTTTACCCAAACCAAACATTGTTACAAACAGAGTATTAACAGTTTTAATCATATTTTGTTATTGAAATTATAACTTCACATGCAATGGCTTTTTCTTTTCCAATCAAACCAAGTTTTTCAACAGTTTTGCCTTTTAAATTTATAAGATCTTTTTTCAACATCATAAGTTTGGAGATAGAATTTAATATTCGACTTCTATATTTTGACATTTTAGGTTGTTCACAAATCAAATTTATATCTAAATTATTTATAAAAAAATTTGATTTGTGAAGACTTTCAATCACCGGTCTCAATATTTTTGGAGATCTAATATTTTTATATTTTTTTGTGTTAGGAAAAAAGGACCCAATATCTTTATTTCTCATTGCGCCTAAAATCGAATCTATAATCGAATGCAAAATTACATCTCCATCTGAATGCCCTACTAATCCTGAGTGGAAAGGTATTTTCGCACCACCTAAATAAAGCTTCTTATTTCTAACTAATCTATGAATATCAAAACCAATCCCAAAAAAAGTTTTA
>CACPGZ010000028.1 GCA_902633585.1 uncultured Pelagibacteraceae bacterium | reverse complement strand
TGACAAATCAAAAAAAGAGAATTATGACAATTTTGGTCATGCTGCTTTCGAGAATGGTGGCGGCGGACAAGGTGGTTTTGGAGGATTTGATGGATTCAGTGGTGCAGATTTTTCAGATATATTTGAGGATTTTTTTGGTGACTTTAGAGGTGGAGGAAGAAGTTCTAAAAGAAGAAGTTCAAACAATAGGGGTTCGGATCTAAGATATGATTTATCAATCACATTAGAGGAAGCTTTTGTAGGGAAAAAACAAAATATTCAATTTTCGACATCAGAAAAATGTGACACTTGTAAGGGAAGTGGATCTAAACCTGGATCTAGCCCTGACAGATGTACTTACTGTGGAGGAAACGGAAGAGTGAGATCAAATCAAGGTTTTTTTACAGTTCAACAAACATGTCCTCAATGTGCTGGAAGTGGGGAAGAAATAACTAATCCTTGTATGGACTGCAATGGGCAAGGAAATAACCAGACCTCAAAAAAAGTATCTGTTACAATACCGAGGGGAGTTGATGACGGAACAAGAATTAGACTCGCTGGAAAAGGTGAGGCAGGAACGAGGGGTGGTGCCAGTGGAGATTTATATTTGTTTATAAATGTAAAATCTCATGAGTTATTTAAAAGATCCGATGTAAATTTGTTTTTTGAATTTCCAATTTCAATTATAGATGCAGCGCTTGGTACAACAATAGAAATACCAACTATAGACGGTAAAAAAGCCAAAATAAAAATTCCTGATGGAACTCAAGATGGTAAACAATTTAGACTTAAGGGCAAAGGCATGCCTTTTATGCGTAGAGGAGACTTTGGAGATTTATATGTACAAATTAAAACCGAAGTTCCAGTATATTTGAATAAAGAGCAAAAAAATCTTTTAGAAAAATTTAGGGAAATAGATAATGACAAATCTAACCCAAGTATCAAAAAATTTTTTCAAAAAGCTAAAAATTTTTGGAAAAATTAGGTTACTCAAATTTATTTAATTATAAAATATTTAAGTTGAAATAATTAACACCTAGTTTAATAAATAAATATGATTATCTGGATTGCTTCTTATCCAAAAAGTGGGAATACTTGGGTCAGATCTTTTCTCACTGCTTATTACTTTTGTGAAAATGGGGTCTTTGATATTAGTAAGCTGAATTTAATAGAAGATTATCCAAATAAACAATTTTTTAAAGAAAAGGTAAAACAGGGCGAAATTCATAAACATTGGGAAGCTTCACAAAAAGATATTTGTGATCAAAAAAAAGTTAAGTTTTTAAAAACTCATAATTCTTTAATAACCGCATTTGGTAACGACTTCACAAAACCTGAATACTCTCTCGGAGTTATTTATGTCATCAGGGATCCAAGAAATGTAATAACTTCAGTTAAAAATCATAACGATCTAGACTCTTATGATGAAGCTTTAAAATTTATGCAAGACGAAAATAAAGTATTAGAGGATTATCCACATTTAAAAAACTATGCAAAAACGAATATTGTTAATTCTTGGAGAATTAATTATCGATCTTGGTTAAGCAATAAGTCTTTGCGTAGAGTAACAATTAAATACGAAGATATGGTTAAAAATCCAACTCAAACTTTTGAAAAACTAGTAGTTTTTATTAATACCTTAATGAGATTTGATAATAAAATTGATCAAAAAAAGCTTAACAATGCTATTGATACAACTAGCTTTAAAAGTCTGCAAAACATAGAAAATGAGGGCATGTTTGGAGAAAATGTATATTCTCTTAAAGACAATAGAAAAATAAAATTCTTTTATCAGGGACCAGAAAATGACTGGAAAAAAAATCTTGATGAAAGCATGATAAAGAAGATGAATGAATATTATGAAAATGACTTAAAATTTTTTCAATATGAAAACTAAAAAAATAAAATTATCAATTACAGGGTGTCTTGGTAGAATGGGACAACAACTAATCAAATCTGCTAATAAAGATAAAAGATTTAAAATAAACGGTCTCACAGAAAATAAAGTACAAAGAAAAAAAGTCTTTGGTATTTTACCAAAATTAAATAGTTCCGAAGCTTTTAAAAAGAGTGACATTATAATAGATTTTACAGTTCCAGAATGCACACTTGAAGTTCTTAAGATTGCTGCCGATCAAAAAAAAAGAATGGTAATTGGAACTACAGGTTTTACATTAAAAGAAGAAAATTTAATTAAAAAAATTTCAAAAAATATTCCAGTGCTTAAAGCAGGAAATATGAGTCTTGGAATAAATCTTTTGATGTATTTAACCGAAATAACTTCAAAATCTTTAGGTAATAATTTTCTAAGTAAAGTTTTAGAAGTTCATCATAAATTTAAAAAAGATTACCCTTCTGGTACAGCTTTAATGTTGGGTCAGGGTATAGCAATTGGGAAAAAAAGAAATTTCTATGGAATTATGGGTAAAAAATATTTAAATAAAAAAAAATTTCCTTATGGAAAAAAAATAAATTTTAATTCAATTAGAAAAGGTAAAATTATTGGTGAACATGAGGTTTTGTTCTCTAGTGGGAAAGAAATAATAAGACTCAATCATGAAGCATTTGATAGAGCACTTTATTCTGAAGGTGCACTTGCAGCTGCTAGTTGGTTAATGAAAAAAAAACCTGGTTTGTATTCCATGAGAGACCTAATGAATTTCAATTAATGAGTGAAATTCAAAGATCACAAATAATACTAAAGATTCTAAACAAAACATATCCAAGTATTAAAGTTCCACTCAAAAGTCGAAATGTATTTACTCTATTAATATCTGTTCTTCTTTCCGCTCAATGTACAGATGTAAATGTAAATAATGTAACTAAAAATATTTATCCTAAATATCACAAACCAGAACACTTTGTAAAACTGGGGAGAAAAAAAATAGAAACTTTAATTAAAAAGATCGGTATTTTTAGGATTAAAGCTAAGAGCATTTATAATTTGTCACGAATACTGGTCAAAGACTATAATAGTAAAGTACCTAAAACTTTTGAAGAACTTGAAAAATTACCAGGTGTGGGACATAAGACAGCTAGCGTAGTTATGTCCCAAGGTTTTGGTCATCCTGCTTTTCCTATTGATACCCACATCCACAGGTTGGCGCAGAGGTGGGGGTTAACAAATGGGAAAAATGTAGTTCAAACAGAAAATGATTTAAAAAGATTATTTCCTAAAAAGTATTGGAACAAATTACATTTACAAATAATTTATTATGGCAGAGAGTATTGTAAGGCAAGAGATTGTTATGGATTAAGTTGTAAAATTTGTACATCTTGCTATCCTAATCGAAAAAAACCATTTATTGCAAAAAAACCTTAATGAAAATATTAGGTATAGGAAACGCTATTGTTGATGTGCTCTGTAAAGTTTCAGATGAATTTTTAACACAACATTCATTAACAAAAAGCACTATGAAATTAATAGATGAAGTAGAATTTAAAAAGTTACTTACATCTCTAAAAATAGAGGAAACTATTTCAGGTGGATCTGTGGCTAATTCAATAGTTGGCTTATCTCAATTAGGAAACCAAGTGGGATTCATTGGAAAAGTTAGTGATGACGAACTTGGTCAAAAATACGAGGATGGTTTAAAAAAAGAAAAAGTAAAATACTCATATAAAAAAAAACAAGAAGAAATGCCAACTGGATCTTGTTTAATTTTAATTACACCTGACTCTGAAAGAACAATGTGCACATTTCTTGGCACTGCTGGAAAAATTAATGATAATGATATTAAAAAAGAAGATCTAGAAAATGCAGAGATGGTTTTTTTAGAAGGTTATTTGTGGGATGAAGGTGATCCAAAGAAAGCTTTTGATAAAGCAATTACTCACTCAAAAAGAGTTGCTATGTCACTATCAGATCTTTTTTGTGTAGAAAGACATAAGACACATTTTATGGAATTAGTTAAGAATAAATTAGATATTATTTTTGCAAATGAACAAGAGATATTATCCTTAATTGACGCAAAAAAATTTGAGGAAGCAGTCTCATTCTCAAAAGAAATCAAAAAAAATGTGATAATTACTAGGGGTCAAAAAGGTGCAGTTTCAGTTAGCGAGGGCCAAGTTGAAGAAATTGATGCACAATCTAATTTAAAAATTAAAGATTTAACTGGAGCTGGAGATTTATTTGCTGCCGGGTATCTTCATGGTGTAATTAACCAATTAAATATTAAAGAATGTTTAATCAAGGGAACAGAATTATCCTCAGAAATTATTCAAAAAATAGGTGCAAGAATTTAATCACTAATTTATTAAATAACCATTTTTGGTATTTAAGATAAAATTTTCATCTCCAAAAGTTTTTTTTATTTTCTTTCTTAGCCTATAAATATGCGTCTCAACTGTATGGGTCTCTAAATCATCTGAATAATCCCAAACCATTTTTTGCAACTCTTTTATAGTCACGTTTCTTTTGTCTTTAATAAAAATAATAAGATTTGTTTCTCTCTCTGTTAAATCTAATCTTTTATCTTTTAATGAAATTTTTTTAGAATTTAAGTCTAAATCATATTCTCCAATTTTTACATTAGATTGATCTGAAAATTTATTTTTTAAGAACTTTATATTAATCATTTCAATAAGCTTTTCTAATTTGATAGGAATATTATTCAAAATTAAGCTATTCTCAATTCCCTCGATTTTATTTTTTGAAATAAACAAATAGTTAATTTTTGGATCATATTTAATTTCTTTGAAATCATTCTGGTTAGTTTGAATAACCTCAAAATTTATGGTCTCATTCATTTGTTTTAATATTTGGTATAAAATTTGGTATTCATATATAATTAGGACTCGAGAATTCATTTTTAAAATATGATAATTATTATTAAAAATAAAGATACACTTTTAATTGATGATTTCAAATTTAGGTGTTCTATTGGAAAAAAAGGATTTAGTAAAAAAAAGAGAGAGGGTGATTTTACAACACCAAAGGGTATTTTTGAATTTGGAGATATTTATTATAGATCAGATAAAGTAAAAAAACCTCTTTCAAAACTGAGATCAATACCTATTAAAAAAAATATGGGGTGGTGTGATGACCCAAAAAGTAAATTCTATAACAAGTTAATAAAAATAAAAAAAAATCTTAATATGAGCTATGAAAAATTATACCGCAAAGATAATAAATATGATTATTTAATTTTAATTAAATATAATTATAAAAAAAAAATTAAGTTTAAAGGAAGTGCTATTTTTTTACACTTAACCAAAAATTACTCGTCAACTAAAGGATGCATCGTATTAAGTAAAAAAGATTTTTTAATTCTAGTTAAATTAATTAAAAAAAATACAAAAATTAAAATTAATTAGTTCTTTCTCCAAATATACCTGTTCCAATCCTTAAATAAGTTGACTTATACTCTAAAGCATCTAGATAATCATTTGTCATACCCATGCTTATTTCCGGAAGTTTAATTTTATTATTCAAATTAAGTAAGTCTTTAAAAAATAACTTTGGATCCTGATTATCAGGTGGAATACACATAGTACCTATAATATCCAATTTTAATGATAAACAGTTTTTATAAAACATTTCTAAGTCATTAGGTTCTATTCCAGATTTTTGTTTTTCACCACCTAGGTTAATCTGAATAAACAACTTCACTTTTTTTTCTTTTTTATGAATTTCATTTGCTAATTTATTTGCAAGTTTGAGATTATCTAAAGAGTGTATAAAATCAAAAACATCAACTGCAAACTTAGCTTTATTAGTTTGTAATTTTCCCAGCATATGTAATTTTACATTTTTGTATTTTTCTTTAAGTTTTGGCCACTTTGATAAGGCTTCTTGGACCTTATTTTCACCGAAATCACTATGACCATGATTTAATAAAGGTAATATATCTTGTTCTTTAAAAGTTTTTGAAACAGCAATTACGTTTGGATTATACTTATCCAAAGATAATAAATCAATTTTACTCTTAATTTTATT
>CACPGZ010000027.1 GCA_902633585.1 uncultured Pelagibacteraceae bacterium | reverse complement strand
CTTTTTAAGATTTATAGTATTATCTATTTTTCTAAAGT
Organism: uncultured Pelagibacteraceae bacterium; assembly: GCA_902633585.1. Taxonomy (GTDB): domain Bacteria; phylum Pseudomonadota; class Alphaproteobacteria; order Pelagibacterales; family Pelagibacteraceae; genus Pelagibacter. The sequence continues at coordinate 6,026 of CACPGZ010000027.1, read as the reverse complement.
TTTTATAACCCATACTTTTCGTTAATAATTCAAAATTTATACTTTCAGAATAAGTACTTTGTTCACCTACAGACTCATGGGAATTATTATTGAATAGAATATGTTTAAATTTTTTGTCATTGAGTTTTGCAATAGTGGTTAGGGAACCGAGATGCATTAGAATAGACCCATCTCCATCTAAACAAATAACGTTATTTTTGGAGTTTATAGCAACACCTGCAGAAACTATCGCAGAATGGCCCATTCCACCAATCATATAAAAATCTTTACCTTTTTTAATGTTATTTAATTTTCTTAATTGAAATAATTCTCTGGAAGTATACCCAGTTGTTGCAACAATTTTTGTGTTGCTATCTATTGATTGTAGTAAATTTTTAATGAAAAATGCTCTATTGATTTTTTTATTTTTTTTAACTGTTTTTTTTAAATTAACTTTCTGAAATTTATTTCTTTTTATTAAAATTGCTACAGTACATTTATTTTTTTTTGAATAATTAATTATTTCGTTGACTTTATTTAAATCTTTTTCAGTATCAATTACTTTGTAAGGTATATCTAATAGCTTAAGAATTTTAGTTGTAATTTTACCTTTAAGATTATGCTGTGGTTCATCATCATTTTTTTTTGGATCCCCCCTCCAGCCTATTAATAAAATAAGAGGGATAGAATATACTTTCTTATGTGCTATTGAAATCAGAGGATTAATGGCATTACCTAGCCCAGAGTTTTGCATATAGATACAAGGAATCTTTTTTTTTGATAAATAATATCCTATCCCCAAAGCAACTGCACTTCCCTCATTAGTGGCAATTATATGATTATTAATTTTTAAATTTTCTAAAAAATTTGTGAAATATTTTAAAACACTATCAGGCACTCCTGTGAAAAAACTAATATTATTCTTTGAAAAAATTTTATAAAGTTTTTTTGAATTAATCATTTATTTAAAATTTTATTTACGATATAATTAAATCTATTTTTAACGTTATCAAAGTATATATTTTCTTTTTTTATTTCTAGGATTGATTTTAATATTGAATTCTTATTTTTTTCTACATATTGAAGTTTTTTTTCTAGTTCACTCACATTTTCAAATGTCGTTCCAATTTTATCTCTATCTATAAAATATTTAAGTTTTTTATAATAATTTACCTTGGAGAAAGCCGTTTCATTTGAAAAGAAAACTACAGGACATAAAGTTAAGAATGAGTAAGTATAGGCAGTACCAGATATATCTGTTATTAAAATTTTTGATTTTGAATACGTATCCAAATAATTTTCGGATACATCAAATAAGAAGTTACCAAATTTTTCATATCTCTTTTTTATTTTTAAATAAAAATCTTCATTTCTATTTGATGGATGTGGTCTTAATATTATTTTTATATTATATTTTTTTACCAATATATCTATTATCTCTCTCAAATTATTAATAATCGTAAAATTAGGAAAACCTCTAAAATTTGTTGGAGCAATTAAAATACTATTTTTTTTAGAATTAATAATCTTAATCCTTTTTTCTAAATATGTTAATTTTGCATAACCAATATCTTCAAATTTTGGCAAATTTTTTTCAGAATATTTATGTCTTAAAAAAGTGTTTCTTAACATTTCAATTGATTGCTTATTAGGAAGAAAAATAAAATCATACTTAGTTAATCTTTTTAACATTGCACCCTCTTCCTCTGGTCTCACCATAGGAGAATCATAAATATTGTGATGAATATAAATTTTTTTAGATTTTGGAGTAAACTTATCGCAGATATTATTTGAAAAGAAAATATCGACAAAAAATATATATTTTAAAAAACTTTCTTTTATAAAAAAATAATTTTTTCCAAGGTTTTGATCTAGTTTATGGCCGAAAAGTATAGAGTATCTACTTTTATCGTTAAAAAAATCATCCAGATAATATTTATGTATAAGAGTAAGTTGCTCTCTAGGATGAAAAAGAAAAAAGTTTTTTTTATCTAAAATTTTATTTTTTAAATTTATAAAATTAATTTGAATAAGAGTATTTATAATCTTTAGAATTTTTAAAAGAAGTTTCATATAATTGAAGATTTAATTTGATTAATCTCATAAAAAACTTGTTAAATTTCTTTAGTAGTGTATATGTTCAACATTTGAACATAAAATGAAAAAAAATCAAATAAAAAAAAAAGTTTATGTAGGTTTGGCAGCCGACATAATGCATGAAGGACATATAAATATTCTTAGAATAGCATCAAATCTTGGAGAAGTTACTGTTGGTTTGTTAACTGATCAAGCAATCTCGAGTTATAAGAAATTGCCACATTTATCTTACAATCAAAGAAAAGTCGTCATAAAAAATTTAAAATTTGTAAAAAATGTAATTCCACAAACAACTCTTGATTATCGTCCAAATTTAAAAATTATTAAACCTAATTTTGTTGTACATGGTGATGATTGGAAAAGTGGAATTCAAAAAATTACTAGAAATCAAGTTATAAAAACTCTTAAACAATGGGGAGGCAAATTAATAGAACCAAAATATACTAAAAGTATATCATCATCACAAATTAAAGAAAAAATTTATAAAGTTGGTACAACACCTGATGTAAGAAGGCTTAAACTTAAAAGGTTAATTGATGCAAAGAAAATTTTGAGATTTTTAGAGTCACACAGTGCTCTTACCGGAATTATAATTGAGAAATTAAAGGTAGTAAAAAAAAATAAATTCTTAGAGTTTGATGGAATGTGGTCTTCAAGCTTGACTGATTCAGCTTTGAGAGGAAAACCCGATAATCAGTCTGTTGATTATAGTGTCAGGATTAACGGTTTAAGTGAAACTCTTGATGCAACCACTAAACCAATAATATTTGATGGTGATAATGGAGGAAGAATTGAACATATTCCTTTTCTAATCAAGACACTTGATAGGTTGGGAGTTTCAGCAATAATTTTAGAAGACAAGATAGGTCTTAAAAAAAACTCTTTATTTAAAAACCAAAAAGGTACTAAACAGGATACAATTAAAAATTTTTCAAAAAAGATAATAAAAGCCTGTGACTCAAAGATTTCCGAAGATTTTTTTGTAATTGCCCGAATAGAAAGCTTCATACTAAATAAAAATATTGAAGATGCCCTTAAAAGAGCTAATGCTTATTCTAAAGCAGGTGCAGATGCAATTTTAATACACAGTAAAGAAAATACACCTAAACAAATTTTTGATTTCTCTAAAAAATTTAAAAATAGTAAATATTTTAAACCTTTAGTAGCAGTTCCCTCTACTTATTCCAATACATCGGAAAAAGAACTTGTTAAGCATGGTTTTAAAATAGTAATTTATGCTAACCATTTACTTAGAGCTGCATATCCATCTATGAAAACAGTGGCAAAGGAAATTTTAATTAATGGAAAAACATCTATGATTGAAAAAAAAATTAGCTCAATTAACGAAATAATAAATTTGATTAAGTAAAAATTTGAAAATTAAAAATTTATTTAAACATAATGATGGACATATCTAAGAAAAAAAAGATTATAATAATTGCAGAAATAGGTGTGAACCATGATGGAAATTTCAAAAAGGCAAAAAAATTAATTCTTGCTGCAAAAAAGTGTGGAGCAGATTTCGTTAAATTCCAAAATTTTCAGGCGTCAAAGTTATCGACCACTTTTGCTAAAATGGCAAAGTATCAAATTAAAAATACGAAACAAAAAGTTTCACAATTTAAGATGTTAAAAAAACTAGAGCTAAAAAAAAATGATTATCCTAAATTGAAAAAATTTGCTAAAAAAAATAAAATATTTTTTTTGTCTTCCCCATTTGATGAAGGAAATTTGGAATATCTCACTAAAAATTTAAAATGTAAAATTATTAAGATTCCGTCAGGTGAAATTAATAATTATCTTATGTTAAATAAAGTAAATTTGAACAAGCATCAAATAATTTTATCTACTGGAATGTCTACAAATTTGGAAATAGCAGGTGCAATCAATATAATAAGTAAAAAAAAAATATATCTAATATCAAAAAACGAAATAAAAATAAAAAACCAGAAATTATTAAATCAAATAAAAAAAAAAATTTTTTTATTACATTGCGTTACTGATTATCCTGTTGAAAATAAATTCGCAAACATATCAGCAATTAAGAATATGCAAAAAATTTTTAAATTAGATATTGGATATTCGGATCATACAAAGGGAATATTAGCACCAGTAATTGCTTCTTCATATGGAGCAAAAATAATTGAGAAACATTTAACACTCAATGTAAATGATAAGGGTCCAGATCATAGAGCTTCACTAAGTCCTAGAGAATTTAAAGAAATGGTGTTAAATATAAGAACTTTTGAAAATATGAGAGGTAATGGTATTAAGAAAGTTGAATATTGTGAAAAAAAAAATATTTCTGTAGCAAGAAAAAGTATAGTAAGCAAAACTCAAATTAAAAAAAACGAATTTTTTACTTTAAAAAATATTACAGTCAAAAGACCAGGAAATGGAATTTCTGCATCAAAATTTTTCGATTTTATTGGAAAGAAATCTAGAAAAAATTATGAACAAGATCAATTAATTGATTAAATTAATTTACTTATGATTTTGAAAAATATTAAAAATTATTTTAAAAATTATTTGGTCAAAAAGAATACTTTGCTTGCTTCTAAAACTATCTTTGAGTCTAGAAAAAATTATGCAAATATAAAAGACATAAATCAAGTGGAGTTAAAAGTTTTTTCTCAAAATGGTGAAGATGGTATCATAGATTATCTACTTGAAACCTTATCTATTAAAAAACCAAAATTTATAGAAATTGGTGTTGGGGATTATTCTGAGGCCAATACAAGATATATATTTGAAACTAGGTCTCTAAAGGGGTTAATTATTGATTGCAATAAATCATTGAGAAATAAAGTAGAAAAAAACGTGAAACTTTGGAAAGGGGATCTTAGAATAGTCGAGGCGCGCGTTAATTCAGAAAATATTTTAGATATATTGTTCAATGAAAATTTTAAAGATAATATTGATTTATTTAGTTTGGACATTGATGGAGTTGATTATTGGGTTCTCAAATCACTTCCAAGAAACTTTTCTAAAATAGCAATTATAGAATATAATCCTTACTTTGGATATAAAAAATCTATAACTGTACCTAATATAAAAGATTTTGACAGGTCAAGCTATCATCACTCAATGCTCTGCTTTGGAATGTCTTTGAAAGCATCTATAAATTTAATGGAAAAAAAAAATTTTGTTTTTGTTGGTAGCAATTTAATGAGAAACAATGCTTTTTTTGTGAGAAAGGATTTATTCAAAAGTTTATCAATCGAAGCAATAAATAAAAGTGACTTAAAAAATCATGTTAATGCAAATTTTAGAGAGGGTCGAAACAAATACGGAAAACTAAGTTATTTTTCAAAAAAAGAAATTTTGAAGACAATTAAAAATTGTTATGTTTTCGATCTAGAAAAAAAACGAAAAGAAAAAATTAAATCTTTAAGTATTTAGGTATAAGTTTTAAATGTTTCATCAGCAGTATTTTGCCAATTAAATTTATTTGAAAATTTCTTAGCATTTACCTGCATTTGATTAAGCAGTTCTGTTTTGTACAAATAATTTTCAAGAGTAAATTTAAAACTTTCAATATTATTTTTTTCATAGTAAAAAATTTTGTCAGAAAAAATTTCTTTAAACACATCCAAATTAGGTGCAAACACATTACATCCTAGAGCCATTGCCTCCAACAAAGGTAGTCCAAATCCCTCATCTTCCGAAGTATTAATTAATCCAGAAGATTGTAAATATAATTTTTTCAATAAAGAGTCATTTCCATGAACAAAGAGTAGTTTTTTTTTTATAAAAAAATCTTTTTCAGTCTGATTGTTAATTTTTTCATTTCCAAAACATATAATCTTAAAATCCTTAAATAATTTCTTTGATTGTAAAAAAACGTCTAAGAGTATTTTAAAATTTTTATATTTTTTTCTTGACCCAACATATAATAAATATGGATCTTTCATAAAATTATATTCATGATTTATATCTTGGATTTCATT
>CACPGZ010000026.1 GCA_902633585.1 uncultured Pelagibacteraceae bacterium | reverse complement strand
ATTTTCTTAATGATGATCGCGCAAAAATAAAATTAGAAATTAATAATCACACCGGTTCAGTGATAAAAGAGATAAAAGAATATACTAGTTACTAAATAATTCTAATGGCACTTCATTTTTCAAAAAAGGAGTTTTCTGGCAGAAAAAATAAAGTTTTAAATTCGATGGAAGAGCAAAACCTTGATGCTCTTTTGATGTTTAGACAAGAGTCCATGTATTGGTTAACTGGATACGATACCTTTGGTTATGTTTTTTTTCAGACATTGGTTTTAGATAAAAGCGGAAATATAATACTGCTCACAAGAGCTCCTGATTTAAGACAAGCTCAAAATACATCCAACATAGAAGATATTAGGATATGGGTTGATAAAGATGGATCAAATCCAACAGATGATCTTAAAGCTATTTTGAATGAATTAAATCTTAAAGGAAAAAAGTTAGGTGTTGAATATGAAGCTTATGGTTTAACTGGTCGTAATGCTCTTCGATTAAACAAATCTTTAGAAAATTATTGTTCTCTTGAAGATAAATCAGACTTAATAACAAAATTACGAGTAGTTAAATCTAATGAAGAAATTGTTTATGTTAAAAAAGCTGCAGAGCTTGCGGATAAAGCTTTAGACGAGGCATGGAAATATGCAAAAGCTGGTGTTAGTGAGTCTAAAATATTAGCAGAAATGAACAGAGTTATATTTGAAGGTGGTGGAGATTATCCTGCAAATGAATTTATAATTGGTTCTGGTAAAAATGCACTGCTTTGTCGTTATCAAGCAGAAAAACAAATTTTAGACGAACAAGATCAATTAACTATTGAATGGGCTGGTACTTATAGACATTACCATTCTGCAATGTTTAGAACTATTACTATAGGTAAAGCAGATCCTAAACATCATAAAATGCATGAAGCATGTGTTGAAGCTCTTAAAAATTGTGAAAGTAAATTAAAACCTGGAAATAAAATTGGAGAAGTTTTTGATATTCATGCAAAAACATTTGATGATCTTGGTTTTAAAAAAGCTCGAATGAATGCATGTGGTTATTCATTGGGAAATACTTTTTCTCCAAACTGGATGGACTGGCCTATGCTATACACTGGCAATCCTTATGTAATAGAACCAGGTAATGTGTTCTTCCTACATATGATCTTGATGGATTCTACCAGTAATCTCGCCATGAATCTAGGGGAAACTTATCTTGTGACTCAAAATGGAAACGAAAGATTAGGAAAACAAAAATTAGATCTGGTTGTTCTTTAGCCTCTATGTGTCGGTCTTGTGTCGGTTTTACTATAATCTAAATTAATTACAAAATGTATAAACTGTTCCTTCCTCTAGAATCTCTAACAATTTGTCATTGTCCTTAATACCCAAATACATAGATTTTTTTGGATTAACTTTATTGGATTTTAAAAAATTTTCTGCAGCTGAAGACTTTATTCCAAAGTTTATTCCCTCAGTTTGATCTTTAGCTAAACCTGAAACTGCAATAGCAATTAAATCACCATTTTCATTAATGATAGGACCACCGCTATTACCAGGATTTATTGGTGCATCAATTTGAATTTCGTTTGAATTAATTCTAAACTTTTCCAGTGATCAGCAATGATGCCCTCAACTTTATTTTCTTTTAAAAATTCATTTATTAATTGAGCTTTTCTTATTTTTCTTAAAAATTTTATTCCACCAACTCTTTCAATTGAAAAGCTTGCTTGTTCATCAAAATCTTTATGATTTTCGTGATAATCAGCAAAAACTTTAATCATGAAATTTTTTGACATTTCACGAGATAAACCCCACATCAAACTTTGCATTCCACCCAATTCAGGTGGGAATGTTCTAGTCACGATAATATACATTAATTAGTTTTCCACTTAATACCACATCCAGCACTAGGAATTTGGTTCTCAGGTCCTTTATTAGTTTCTGCAATTTGTGTCATAGCTTTCAAAAGATCACTATCCCCATCTCTAACTGGAATTAATTTTTTAAGTTCTCTTACTCTTCCTCTATATTGAAGCTCCAAATTTTTGTTGTATCCAAAAAAATCTGGAGTACATACCGCATCATAAGTTTTTGCTACTTCTTGCGTTTCATCAACTAAATAAGGAAAATCAAATCGATTTTTTTTTGAAAACTCAATCATATTATCAAAAGAATCTTCAGGATAATTTTCTGCATCATTAGCACAAATGGCTACTGAATTGATACCGATGTCTTTTAGTATTTTACAATCTTCAACAATATCTTTTGTTACCGCTTTAACATACGGACAATGGTTGCAGATAAACATAATGAGTGTTCCTTTTTCACCTTTGACATCTGATAGTGAGAGAATTTTACCATCTGTTGATTTAAGCTTAAAGTCATGAGCTTTTTGACCAAAATCACATATTGGAGTTTGTATAGGCATAATGTAATAATATATAAATTATGTTTTACGATTTAAAAGATAAAAAACCAAAAAACTCTGGCGAAAATTGGGTAGCACCTAATGCAACTATAATAGGTGATGTTACCTTAGAAAAAAATTCTAGCATCTGGTTTAATGCAACTTTAAGAGGCGATTTAGAAAATATTCATATTGGTGAAGGTTCTAATATTCAAGATGGATGTGTTTTACACACTGATCCTGGCTATCCATTAAAAGTTGGAAAGAATGTCACCGTTGGACATATGGTTATGCTTCATGGCTGCAAGATAGGGGACAATAGCTTAATTGGAATAGGAGCAGTAATTTTAAATAATGCAAAAATTGGTAACAACTGCCTTATTGGAGCTAAAGCATTGATTACAGAAAATAAAGAAATACCTGACAACTCTTTAGTGATTGGTTCACCTGGAAAAGTTGTAAGAGAAATCACTGAAGATGAAAAAAAAGCTATTATTGAAAACACAAAACATTATCAAGATAATTGGAAAAGATACTCTAAATCAGTATTTTAAATAATGAAAAAAATTTTATTAAATTAGATATGCCAACATATACAGTCACAAATTCAAACTTTAATTTATCATCTAAACAACAGAAAAAATTAGCTGAGGGGATTACTAAAGTTCATAATGTCGTGACTGGTGCTAACACTTATTTTGCCCAAGTAATATTCAACAAAACAAAAAAAAATAATCATTTTATGGGTGGAAAAAAAGTTAAAGAGCCATCTTTATTTTTACTTGGTCAAATTAGAGCAGGTCGGTCAAAAGAAGTAAAAGATAAGTTAATTACTGATTTAAAAGATATATTAGTCAAAAATTCCAAATTAGATGAAACTCAGATTTGGGTTTATATCAATGATCTACCTCCATCTCAAATGATAGAGTATGGTGCCGTTTTACCAGAGTCAGGTAAGGAAACTAAATGGTTTACAAATTTACCAATTAAACTTAAGAAAAAGCTATCAGCTATTGAGAGTTAACTTTTTTAACTAAATCAATTTTTAAAAAGCTACTTTATTAAAATCCCATATTCGACCAATTATCTTTATCATCATACTTATCCAATTCTTTTTTAGATATAGGTCTAAAAAGTATAAATCCTGCCACAAGTACTGAAACCAAAATAATTACTATTTCCATGATTTCCTTTTACTTTACAAAATTTTAATTTCACTGCGATATTTAGACTTCATTGGAAAATTTACCTAAAAGCTTTTATTAAGGTACTAACCAAGAATTCTGGTTTGTATCTAAATTAAACTTAGCTCTCCTGTGACCTTTAGCTGCAAGATATAGCCACTCAATTGATTTTATTTTACATTTTATAACTGTAAAATTTTTATAACCTTCCTCACTTTGTTCCATAGTGTAATCAAAATCTTCTAATTTAGATATCATTCCAGAAGTTGGATTGTCTGATGAAGTTCCAGGAGGGCTATCAGTTAAATAACAACGTCTACTTATATGTTGAGTTTTTTCCCAAGATTCCTTTGTTATGGAATTTTGATTATTAACCTCACATTCTACTTTAACTCTTAACTGTATCTTTTCTTCTTTATCATAGAAAACTAAAGAGGCATTCTTATTTTTTTTAAGTATGTCTACTTTTGGGGATCTTAAATCAGTATGAAATTGTAATAGATTATTTTTTCTATCTGATTTACGTAAAACAACTATTCTACCATCAACTTCATTTTCATGTGCACAAATAAATACTGGTATTCTAAATGGTGAACTTCTATTGGTTACAGCATCATCTAACATCGACCAATACTTATTTTGAATTTCTGCAAAATCTTCATAGTATGCTGGGTGCATACTTTACTTTCTAAATCTTTTTATTAAGCTTGAAGTATCCCAGCGATTGCCACCTATTTCTTGTACTTCCCCGTAGTACTTATCAACTAGTTCAGTAACAGGTAACAATGAGCCATTATTTTTAGCTTCTTCCATTGCAATCTTTAAGTCTTTTCTCATCCAATCCACTGCAAAACCAAAATCAAACTTATCATCAATCATTGTTTTATATCTATTCTCCATTTGCCAAGATTGAGCTGCACCTTTTGAAATAACCTCAATTACATCTTCCATATTCAATCCAGCTTTCATTCCAAAATTTATAGCTTCAGATAAACCTTGAACTAAACCTGCAATGCAAATTTGATTGACCATTTTAGCTAGCTGTCCATTTCCTGGTCCACCGAGTAATTTCATTTTTTTGCTGTAACAATCTATTTTATCTTTTGCTTTATCAAAGTCAGCTTGATCTCCACCGATCATTACCGTTAACGCACCATTCTCTGCACCAGCTTGTCCACCAGATACAGGAGCATCTAATGCACCAAATCCATTTTTTTTTGCATGTTCATGTATCTCTCTTGCAATTGTTGCAGAGGCAGTTGTGTTATCAATATAAATAGCACCTTTTTTAATTGTTTGAAATGCACCGTTGTCTCCAAAAGTTACTTCTCTTAAATCATTATCATTTCCAACACATGTAAAAATGTATTCAGCATCTTTTGCAGCTTCAGCTGGAGTATCTGCCATTTTACCTTTGTATTCTTTTATCCATTTTTCAGCTTTGGATTTCGTTCTATTAAAAACAGTTACATTGTGTCCACCTTTTGATATATAACCAGCCATTGGATAACCCATGACACCAAGACCTATGAAAGCAACATTACAGCTCATAACTAATTAATATGTTTAAAAATTTAAGTTTAAAAGTAATTATATTTGGCTTTATATTTACATTTTTTTCTAGTTTTGGACAGAGTTTTTTTCTTGGTCTTTTTAATTCTAGCATACGAGAAGCATTATCTATCACCCAGGGACAATTTGGAACAATTTATGCATCCGCAACTTTGTTGAGTAGTTTTTTATTAATTTGGGTTGGAAAAAAAATAGATGATATCAATATATTCAAATTTGCATTTTTTGTTTCAATACTTCTGTCCTTCTCATGTTTTTTCTTTTCAAAAATTTCCTCAATAACTTTTTTATTTATTTCAATTTTTCTAATGAGATTTTCAGGCCAAGGTATGATGTCTCATACTGCAACAACAACAATCTCTAGATATTTTACAAAATCTAGAGGAAAAGCTTTAAGCACGAGCTGGTTTGGTCTTTCTACAGCTGAGTTTATATTACCTGTTTTGATTGTATATTTACTTACGATTACCTCTTGGCAAAATTTATGGATATTCATCTCAATATTAGTTCTAATATTTCTTCCAATTACTTCTTTTATTTTAGTAAAAAATTTAAACTTTGAATCAAGGGAAGAGACAAATCAAGAAGAATTTAATCAAAAGATAAAACAATGGAAAAGAATTGAGGTACTTAAAGATTATAGATTTTATATCGTTTGTTTGAATATGTTAGCTATGCCATGGATTGCTACAGGTGTATTTGTTTACCAATCTTTTATTACAGAGTCTAAAGGGTGGGGCGCTTATGTAATTGCCCAATCATTTATGGTTTATTCAGTTTTATCTGTAATAACTTTACTAATTGCAGGTTTTTTAATTGATAAATTTACTAGCAAAAAGTTACTTATTTTTATGAATATTCCGTTGTTAATCTCAACAATAGTTTTAATGTATTTTGATATCTCATTTTCAGCTTACTTATTTTTAGGTTTAATTGGGATATCAAATGGACTTGCAAACGTCTTAGGCTCTTCAACCTGGGCAGAAATTTATGGTGTAAGATATATTGGCTCAATTAAAGCTCTAACTACGGCTTTGATGGTTTTCTCTACTGCTTTTGGCACTGCATTATTCGGCCTCTTAATCGATACAGGATTTTCAATAGAACAAGTTGCTTTAGTATCATTTATCTATATTGCTATATCAGCTTTCTTGTTATTTTTTGTTAGAAATAAGCTAAATCCACAGTATCTATAAAATTATTCTTGATTTTTTAATGTTCACTGTATAGACATCCGGCATGGCAAGAGTAACAGTAGAAGATTGCGTTGACAAAGTTGAGAGTCCTTATGAGTTGGTTTTAGTTGCTAAAGAAAGAGCAACTCAACTAAACACTGGAATTGAACCAACTTTAGATAGAGACAAAGACAAGAATACTGTTATCGCCTTAAGAGAAATTGCAGAAGAAAACATAAAAGTTAATGATCTTACCGAAAGTGCAATTTACAAACTAAGAAAACATGTAGAGCAAGTTGACGATGGTGCAGAAGATGATGAGGATGTAGGTGATGATTTTGAAAGTCTATATAAAGGTGAAGTTTCAAAAAGTGGTACACCTATTTTACCATCAAAAAGAGCAAGAAAAACTCCAGAGAAAATTCAAGTTTCTGACGAAGATTTAGCAGAACTATCCCAGACCGCTAAACCAGATATTGATACAGCAGCAACTGATGAAACAGGCGATGAACAAGGAGATGTTTCATTAGATGAAGTGACTGAAACAGA
>CACPGZ010000025.1 GCA_902633585.1 uncultured Pelagibacteraceae bacterium | reverse complement strand
CTTCAGAACATTGAAAAACTTGATAATTTTATTTTTTGAAAAGTAGATATTTTTGAAAGAAATATACTATCTTAAAAAATTTTTTCTTATTATATAAAAAATAATTACAAAGTATTTTTTTTTAAAATGTTTTAAGTAAATTTTTAATATGTCTTTTTATATTTCAAATCAACTTTATTTGAGAAATTTAATTAATATTAAAGATTAAACAATTTCTATATCAGGTAAAGGAAAAATCAATTTTCCTCCCTGTCTAAGATAGTTTCTTTCTTTTTGCAAAATAAAGTTTTTAAAATGCCATGGCAAAACTAACATGTAATCTGGATTGTATTTTTTTATCTCTTTTTCACTAACAATCTTTATTAAGCTCCCTGGTGTATATTTATTATTTTTATCTTTGTTCACATCAGCTATAAACTTGATATTTTTAGTACTAAGTCCACAATACTGCAAAATCACGTTGCCCTTAGTAGATGCTCCATAACCAATTACTTTTTTTTTCATATCCATCAAATTCGACAGAAGATCTTGAAGAAATTTTTTATGGTCTTTTACACTTTTAAAGAATTTCATATGAGTAATTGATGAATTATATTTGTATTTTTCTTCTTTAGACAATAACCAATTAATTATTTTAGAATATTCATTGTATTTTGATCTCTTTTTTGAAACAGTTAATGCAAAACTTCCTCCATTAATATCATTAAACTCTAAATCAATTATTTTAAACCCAACTTGATCAAAAATATATTTTATAGTTTTAAGAGAATAGTACTCTAAATGCTCATGACAAATTGTGTCATAAGATATATTTTTAAGCATAAGTGGCATGTAACTTTGCTCTAAATGCCAAATTCCATCGTTATCTAAACATTCAAATATATCCTGAGCAAACCTGATTGGTGAAGGTAAATCATAAAACATAGAGATTGATGTAATTATTTTTGCTTTTTTATTTCCTAGATATTTTGAAACAGTTTTAATATTAAAAAAATCAGATATGGTAAAAATATCTTTTCGATAAAATTTTTTTAGTTTTTTTATAGTTGGATCAATACCAATTAAATTATTTGATAATTTAAAATTTGATAAAAATGTTCCGTCATTACTACCTATATCTATTATAGTATCTTGATTTCCTAAATTTGAAATTTTTTTTAATTTTTCTGATTTTATTTTTAAGTGTTTTATCATGTGAGGATTTAAAGATGAAAGATATCCGTAATTTTCACCATACATGACATTTACATTAAAAGAATTTTCAAGCTGTAATAATCTACACTTATTACACATAACCATACTTAATTCTCCTTTGGGAACTTTTTCAGATTTATTTTTTGGAAATATTCCTGTTAGATATTGATTTCCTAGACTATATAACTTTTTAAGTGATTTACTCGAACATGATCTGCAACTAGTAATTTTCATAATTGAATAAAATAATTAAAAGTAATTTATTTGGCCTATGAAGGAGCTTTCAAAAAAAAAGAAGTAAACAAGCATAAAAATAAGTATACTTAAAAAGATTATTATAACTTTTTTCATATTTAAAATTGAAAGTATATAAATTTTTTAACACCAAATTGACCAAACATTACCATCGAAATAGTAATTAGCGTATACAGGGAATATTGAAGAATCTTCGGTAAATAAGAAATTGCATAACGCTTATTTTTAATTTCCTCAATAATTTCATGAACAAAAAGACCTGAAAATAAAACTAAAAATTTAATAGAATATTCGATTGTTAATTCATCTATCTCCCAACTTGTAATCATTAATTTAAATAACTCATATGAATGAACAAGTCCTTCAGATCTAAAAATTAGCCATCCAATGCAAGCTAAATTAAAAGTTAAAAAGATTTGTAAATTTCTTTCGATTTTATCCCAATATTTTTTTGCAAAATAATATCCACCTATAAGTATTGAATGATAAACACCGAAAAAAGCATAATTCCAACCCGCTCCGTGCCAAAGTCCTAACAAAAATTCTGTCAAAAATAACACAACCATAAAAAACAATAGATGTCTAAACTGAATACTTCTTCCTTTGAAAATTTTTGAATTTTGAAAATAAATATATAATGGAGAGAACATATAATCTCTAAACCAAGATGATAAAGAAATGTGCCACCTTCTCCAAAAATCAGAGATGTTCATAGAAAAATAAGGTCTTCTAAAATTTTCCATTAATTCAAATCCCATCATTTTTGCTAAACCTATAGCAATCAAAGAGTAACCCGAAAAATCACAATAAATTTGTATTGCAAATGCATAGGTCGCTATAAAAACTAATGCTCCGTTTTGATTAATACTGTTAGGATCGTAAATAGGGTCTACTAAATCAGCCATATTATCTGCTATAACTGTTTTCATAAAAAGGCCCCAAAATACACAGTACAAGCCCTGTTTAAAATTATGAAAATTCACTTCTCTATTGCTTAATACCTGGGGTAAAAATCTTATTCCTCTCTCTATGGGACCAGCAACTAATTGAGGGAAAAATGAAACATACAAAGCAAAATCAAAAAAATTTTCGCACGGCTTTAGTTTTCCTCTGTAAACATCTACAGTATAACTAATTGTTTGAAAGGTATAAAAAGATATACCGATTGGTAAAATAACATTTATAAAAGTTGGATTTATATTTACTCCAAATATGCCTACAAGATCAGTAAATTCTCGTGCGAAGAAATCATAATATTTAAATACACCTAATAATGACAAATTTACAAAAATACTTATGTATACAAAATATTTTTTTTTTTTTTCTTCTGATTTACCAATGTATAGACCACAAAAATAATCAGTTACTGTAGATGTAAGCAAAAGTCCTAAATATTTCCACTCCCAAGCACCATAAAAAATATAACTAGCAACTAATAGAAGTTTATTTTGAAAAAAGTGATTAGATTTTAAGTAAAGTAGAAATACAATTACAAAAAAAATTAAAAAAGTAGTGCTATGAAACAGCATCAGTTATAGATTATTAAATTATTTACTATCTACTATAACTTTAGCTAAATCATTTAAACTTTTAAATTTATCAAAGTCTAATTTTTCCATATCTAATTTAACTCCAAGTTCTTGGTCAGCAAAAGTAATCACTAACATCATTGTAAAAGAGTCAATATCTATATCTTCAAATTCGTCTTTAATAGTTTTCTCAGTTTGTTTCTCAATTATTTCTTTTAATTTATGTATAATATTTTGTTGATCCATAGTTTTTATTAATAAACTTATTTTTTCTTAACATTTATATAAAGTAAACTTAAGTCAAATGGAATACCTTTTTCAGTTTTAATTTTTTCAAGCTCTACTTTTAAATCAACTAAAAAACTATCCTTATTTCCAATTTCTGAAATAATTTGTTCAGATCTAGACTTCCACCACTTCATGTGGTCATCAAAATTACCAAATATTTGTTGTTTTACATTTTTTACATCTATCTGGTAATCATTTTCATCAAAAAATTCTAGAAGCTTTTCCTTCATATGATTTTTAGATAATCTTTGAGACAAAGTGGCTGCATTCATTATTTGCTTAAAATTTAGGTGTTTTTTCATAGCAGCAATAATCGGATTTTTAAAACTATCACCATCATCCTTCTCTGTTAACATTATGTCTACACTACCTCCAGGTTTTAAAACTCTTTTGACTTCTTTAAGTGAAGATTTTATCGATGGAACCCAATGTAAAGCCAATGTTGATGTAATTTTGTCAACACTTTCATCGTTGTATGGTATCTCTGAAAACGTTCCAGTCTTAAATTCAACATTTTTATAATCAGTATATTTTTTTTTTGCAATTTCCAGCATTCCTTCAGCAGGTTCGACACCAATGAATTTAATTTTATCGTCTTTGATTTTTTCTCCCAAAATATCAAATACAAATCCTGTACCACAACCAATATCTAATACTGTCTTTTCTTTGTTGTTAAAAACTATCGATTTTACAAATTCTTCTGTTTTCTTTCCATATAGAAAATTTTTATTTGTTGGATCATCATAATGATCTGAGTTTCTTTTTGAATAATTTTCAACTGTTTCTTGTCTAATTGTTTTCATAAAAAAGTTTTTTATTGTAATTTAAAAAAGTCTTATATATTAAGCTTAATTAATATCAAATGACTTTTATCTAAATTTCATGAGAAAAACCTTTAATATAATTTTAATCTTTTTTTATATTATTGTTTTTTCAGAGTTGGTTTTAATATCCTTCTCAAAATTATTTCAAATATCAACCCTGGAAAAACTTAAATATGCTAACAAGTTTGTAATAAATTTAAACTCAGACGAGATTTTTAAAAATCATCGAAAAAATTTTTCAAAAGATATTATGGGAGTGAGTCTAAGATTTAATTCATTAGGATTTAGAGGCGAAGATATTGGGAGTTTTAAGGAAGACAATGAAGTAAGGATAATGGTTCTAGGGAGTTCACTGGTTATGGGATGGGGAGTAAAAGAAAATAAAACATTTACAAAAATTTTAGAAAAAAAATTGAATGATAAAAATTTAAATAATCAAAATATCAATACTATTAATGCTGGAATAATGCACACAAATACAAAATTTCATTATCATCTTTTTAATAAAAATTATAAAAAAATAAATCCAGATATTTTAATATTAGGATATTTTATTGATGATGCTAAAGAATTAACAAAAAAGAAAACTCCATTTATTGTTAAACATTCTTTTTTGGCAGCAATTGTTTACCAGACCATATTATCTAAATCTTCAGAAAATTTAAATGATTACTATCTAAGATTAAATCAAAAAAATAGTAAAAACTGGCTTGAAGTAAAAAAGTATATTAAAAAGATCAAGGATCTTTGTAATAGAGAGAACATAGAATTTATAGTAGTAATATTACCAGATTTTTCAAATTTTTCTGAGAATAATTCTTTAATAAAGCTTTACGATAAACTTGAGGAAAGACTCACTAATAACAAAATTTTAAATATAAATACTTATGGGGCCTTAAAAGAAAAATTTGGAGGTAATGCTAGGAAATCCTGGATAAGCAATGACGACAATCACCCTAATGAAATAGCTAATGAAATTATAGCTTCAGAAATTTTAACTTTTATGAATAAAAATAATCTAATATCAAAGAATAATTGATGAAATTCATTTTAAAAAAAATTGTTTACTATTGTGGGTTAATTTTTGTAGTTTTTTTTTCAATAAATATTATCATTTCTTTATCATGGAGTATTTATTTAAAATTAAATAAAATAGATAATGCATATAATAAAACACAATTAGAATTACTTAATATCTCTCAACAGGAGTCGATTGATCTATTTAAAGAAACATGGATAAAGAGACGTTACGTTTATGATCAATTTTTAGAATACAAAGAAAAAGAGAGAGATGATGGAAAATTTGTCAATATTTCCTCCACAAAAGGAAGAAAAATTAAAAACAATAAAGATTGTAAAAAGAATTTTTTTTTTTATGGATCTAGTATGACTTTCGGATACAACGTAAAAGATACTCAAACATTTTCACAACTTTTTAAAGATATGCTTGATGAAAAATACCACTCTAAATGTGTTTTTAATTATGGAAGAGCGGGATATGGTTCGACTCAAGAAAATATTTTATTTTTAAAACACATCATTGAAAATAAAATTAAAAAAAATGATTTTATTTTTTTTTTAAATGGTGCCGCTGAAAGAGGGATAAAAAAAGGTATAAATACAGATTATCTTACTTATACACAAAACTTAGCCGTTACACCAGCACACTATAAATTTATTGGTATCTTTAAATTTTTTTGGGACTCATTGCCATTGAACCAATTTCTAATTAAAATTAAAGAGAGATTTTTTTTTAAAGATCAATTAAATGAAGTAAGTGTAAAAAAAACTAGTCTTAATGAAATTGTCAAAGTTTTTGAGAAAAATATTCAAATAAGAAACAGTATTTGTAAAATTTTTCAATTAAATTGTTATACTTTTATTCATCCACAATCAGGATTACATGGAGTTTACTTTGAAAATTTTAATAAATCGAATTACCCACAAACAGGAACATACGATTTTAGTAAAAAAAGAAGCAAAGAAATGATCAAAAAAAGATTGGAAAAATTTAATGAATTCATAAAAGTAAAAAATGTTAATGATTTAAGTATTGCATTTAGTGAAGCTAAAAAAATTACTTATATAGATAGAAATCATTATTCACCTTATGGACATTCATTAATAGCTGAAACTATTTTTAAAATAATTAAAGAAAATTTAAAGTAAAATTAATCACAAAATAATTTGGAACTCTCTAAATCGAAATTTGTTAATTTGTCAGCATATACTGCATTTAGATAATCACTGAAATTACATAAAACTTCTTTTTCTGTGCCACCAGGTAATCCATCATTTAATCTATAAACAAATATTTTAAGACCATTATCTTTTGCTTTTTTATAAAATTTAGCAAACTTATATAATGAATGTCTACTTACTGATAAGCCATAAACATTTTTTTCAATTAGTTTTTGTAAAAATTTTTCAGAAAAATTGTTATTTCGTAATATTTTTTCTGAAACCAATATATTAGATATGTTGTTATCAAATGCAAATAAGAGCTCATTATCACTATAAATTTCATGAATAAAGTTTTGATCTCTTTTAAAAATTTTGCTTAAAGTTTCTAAATCATCAAATTTATCAGTGATGATAATTGTATCTTGATGTATTTTTTTCCAATTTTTTATACTATCTAGGTCTAATGGGCTATAACTCCCAAATATATCGTAACTCAAAAAATCATCTTTGTTTGGAGGAATTTTTTTTTCATATCCAGTATTTTTTCTCCAATTTTTCCAATCATGAACCGCTACAAGCTTGTTATCGCTAGTTAATCTTAAATCCAATTCAAATATACGTATTCCTTTTTCATAATTTAAATTCAAAGCTTCAAGAGAGTTCGTATATATTTTGCCATCAATAGATCCTCCAGCATGCCCAATAAAGTTT
>CACPGZ010000024.1 GCA_902633585.1 uncultured Pelagibacteraceae bacterium | reverse complement strand
TGGAAATTCACTTTTAACAATGGCTTTTGAAATTTTAAGTCATAAAAACTTAAGAATTAGTGAAAAAATTAAGATTGATTTAATTAATAAAATTTCTGAAAGCTCAGGTCATCTTGGAATAGCAGGAGGACAATATTTAGACTTAAATTATGAACGTAAGAAAATTTCTCAAAAAAAGATTGAAGAGATGGAAATTAAAAAAACTGGAAAACTTTTTAGTTTTTGTTGCGCGGCACCGTTAATAATTAAGAAAAAAAGCAAAAATGATATTAAGAAATTTGAAAATATTGGTGCTGACATAGGGTTATTATTTCAGGTCGCTGATGATTTGATTGATTATAAAGGAAGTTTACTTGTTGCAGGAAAAAAAACTGGCAAGGATAAAAAAAAAGGAAAAGCAACTCTAATTAGTTTACTAGGACACAAAAATACTATTAAATATGCTAATAACTTAATTTTAAAAATTGATAGTAAATTAAAAAAATATGGGTCTAAATCAAGAAATTTGTCTGAAACATTAAATTATATTTTGAATAGAAATAAATGAAAAAGAAATATGAACTATTAGATGGGATTAATTTTCCATCAGATTTAAAAAAGATACCTGAGTCAAAATTGCAAAAAGTTGCTGATGAATTAAGAGAGGAAATGATTGATGCTGTCTCAGTGACCGGTGGTCATCTGGGAGCAAGTCTTGGCGTTGTAGAATTAACTGTTGCTTTACATTATATATTTAATACACCAAATGATAAGTTAATCTGGGATGTCGGTCATCAATGTTATCCACACAAAATTTTAACAGGTAGAAAAGATAGAATAAGAACCCTAAGACAAGGAAATGGTCTCTCTGGTTTCACAAAAAGATCAGAAAGTGAATATGATCCTTTTGGAGCTGCGCATAGCTCAACATCTATTTCATCAGCACTAGGTATAGCAGAGGCAAATAAACTATCTAATAAGTCAGACAATGTAATTGCAGTAATAGGTGATGGTGCAATTAGTGCAGGAATGGCATATGAAGCCATGAATAATGCTGGTGCTTCAAAAACTAAGATGATCGTAATTTTGAATGATAATGATATGTCAATTGCTCGACCAGTAGGAGCAATGAGTACATATTTAGCAAAAATATTTTCGGGTAAAATTTATTTTAGTTTAAGAGAAACTATAAAATTAATTATGTCAGCCTTTTCAAAAAGATTTAGTGCAAAAGCAGGTAAGGCAGAGGATTTACTTAGATCAGCTGTTACAGGTGGAACTTTGTTTAGTTCACTCGGATTTTATTACATTGGCCCGATAGATGGTCATGATTTAAATTCACTAATTCCAATCTTAAAGAATGCCAAAGACTCTAAGCATGAGGGACCAATTTTAATACATATTAAAACAAAAAAAGGAAAAGGTTATACTTTTGCTGAGGAAGCAAAGGATCATTATCATGGAGTATCAAAATTTAACGTCGAAACTGGTGAACAACTAAAAAGCACAAGTAAATTACCATCATATACTAAGGTTTTCGCAAACACTTTAATTCAACACGCTAAAAAGGACAGTAAAATTGTAGCCATTACAGCTGCAATGCCTGACGGTACCGGTCTTGATATTTTTCGTAAAGAGTTTCCAGATAGGACTTTTGATGTTGGGATTGCAGAGCAGCATGCAGTTACATTTGCTGCAGGTTTAGCTACCGAAAACTTTAAACCCTACGCTGCTATTTATTCTACTTTTCTTCAAAGGGCTTATGATCAAGTAGTTCATGACGTAGCAATTCAAAGTTTACCGGTAAGATTCGCAATTGATAGAGCAGGACTTGTTGGGGCTGATGGACCAACGCATGCCGGTAGTTTTGATACAACATATTTAACTACCTTACCAAATTTTATAGTCATGGCAGCAAGTGATGAAGCTGAGCTTGTAAGAATGATTAATACTTCAACCGAGATTAACAATAGACCTTGTGCATTTAGGTATCCAAGAGGAACAGGATTAGGTTCAATTTTGCCCTCACTAAACGAAAAAATTGAGATAGGGAAATCAAAAATTATAAAAGAGGGAAAAAAATTAGCTATACTAAATTTTGGAGCAAGATTGAATGAAACTTTGAAGGCTGCAGAAAATTTGTCAAAAAAAGGTGTGCCAATAACAGTTGTTGATGCGAGATTTGCAAAACCTTTAGACGAAAATCTTATTTGGCAATTAGCTACAACTCATGAGGCGATCATGACCATTGAGGAAGGTTCAATCGGTGGTTTTGGATCTCATGTGGTAAATTTTTTGACAAAAAAAGGTTTAATGGACTCTAATTTAAAATTTAGATCATTAACGTTACCAGATATTTTTATTGATCAAGATATTCCAGACAAAATGTATAAAGTAGCAAATCTTGACTCAGTTTCAATTGAGGAAAAAGTTTTAGATTTACTAAATTCCAATATAGTTTTGAAAAAACAAAATTAACCACACTGAGCTTTGTGTAGAAGATAATGATCTAATAAAACACATGTAAGCATCGCTTCACCTACAGGCACAGCTCTAATACCCACACATGGATCATGTCTACCTTTTACTGATATACTTGTATTCTTACCAAATTTATTGATAGTTTTTCTACTTTTTAAAATTGAAGAAGTTGGTTTTACAGCAAAAGAAACAATTATTTCTTGACCTGAAGAAATGCCTCCTAGAATACCTCCAGCGTTATTAGATTTAAATTTTGTTTTTTTTTTATTTTGAGAAATTTCATCTGAATTTTCCTCACCCGACAATTGAGCGGAGTTCATACCTGAGCCAATGTTGACACCTTTTACAGCATTTATACTCATCATAGCTGACGTTATATCAGAATCTAATTTTGAGTATATAGGTGCACCTAATCCAGCAGGAATACCATTTGCTCTTATTTCGATGATCGCCCCGCATGACGATCCAGCTTTTCTGATACTTAATAAGTACTTTTCCCAAATTTTTAACATTGATTTATCTGGGCAAAAAAATGGATTTTTAGAAATTACTTTATCATCCCATTTATTAGTATCACATCCTAATATTCCAAGCTGGGTTACAGCTCCGGTGATTTTAAATTTTTTTCCTAATTTATTTTCTAAAACTTTTTTTGCCACAGCACCCGCTGCAACTCTTGCAGCTGTTTCTCTTGCAGATGATCTACCACCACCTCTGTAGTCTCTTATTCCATATTTTTTAAAATATGTAAAATCAGCATGTCCTGGTCTAAATTTATCTTTAATATCATTATAATCCTTTGAACGCATATCCTCATTGTAAATTATTAATGATATTGGCGTCCCTGTCGTTTTTCCCTCGAAAACTCCTGAAAGAATTTGAACCTTGTCACTCTCTTTCCTTTGAGTAGTAAATTTAGATTGCCCAGGTTTTCTTTTATTTAATTCTTTCTGAATATCGGCCTCTTTTAATGTTATTAACGGTGGGCACCCATCAATGATACACCCAATAGCTGGACCATGGGATTCTCCCCAAGTTGTAAAACGAAAAGACTTTCCAAAAGTATTAAATGACATTATTTATATTGTATAGATTATTTTGTTAAAATTATGAATCAAAAAAACTCACTTGGGCTCAATAAATGCTTCTTAGATCTAGATAATCCATTTGAACTATTTCAAAGATGGTTTGAGGAGGCTAAAAAAAAAGAAATTAATGATCCAAATGCTTTAGCACTTGGTACCGCAAATAAAGCAGGTATTCCCTCAGTAAGAATAGTTTTACTCAAAGGGCACGGTGAAAAGGGATTTGTTTTTTATACAAATTTAAATAGTCAGAAGGGAAATGAAATTAAAGAAAACCCAAATGCTACAATGTGCTTTCATTGGAAAAGTCTACTAAGACAAATAAGGATAGTTGGAACGTTAAAACAAGTAGATGATCAAACTGCTGACGAGTACTATAACTCCAGAGCATATGATAGTAGAATAGGTGCCTGGGCCTCAAAACAAAGTAGTATTCTTCAAAATAGAGATGAACTCTTAGATGCTTTAGAGAATTATAAAAAAAAATATAATGACAAAGACAATGTACCAAGACCAAGCCACTGGTCTGGCTGGAATTTAACACCTTCCACAATCGAATTTTGGTTAGATGGAGATAATAGAATACACGAAAGATTAAAGTATTCTTTAGATAAAAATGGTAGTTGGATAAAAAGTCTTCTAAGTCCCTAAAAATCTCTAGACAAACTAAATGAAGTTAAATTTTCAAGAATATTTTTCTCATTACAATCTTTAAATATCGATAACGAGTTTGATGCTAAATTTATATAATGATTTGCTTTTTGATAACATTCTTTAATAATTTCGTATTGTTTAATTAAAGTTAATGTATAATTAAAATCACTTTCATCTCTACTTTCTTTTAAAAAAATACCTTTAAGACTTTCTTTTTCTTTAAGAGTTGCTTTTTGAAATAATAAGATTATTGGCAGAGTAATTTTCCCTTCATAAAAATCTTTACCAATTTTTTTTCCAAATAATTTTGACTCAGAATTGTAATCTAAAGTATCATCAGCTATTTGAAATGTTAATCCCAAATTTCTTCCATAAAATTCTAAAGCTTCTTTTTCTTTCGATGTCATATCTGACAAGATTGCACCAACCTTGGTAGCTGCCGCAAATAATTCGGCTGTTTTTGCAGAGATTATTCTTAAATAAGTTTCCTCCAACATATCTACTTCACCTCTATGTTGTAACTGAAGAACTTCACCTTGAGCAATCTTAGAGGAAGTTGAAGATAATAATTTTAAGACTTCAATATTTCCGTCATCTACCATCATTTCAAAACATCTACTAAGTAAATAATCACCGACTAAAACAGAAGAGTGGTTATCCCAAACTTTGTTTAAAGTTTTTCTACCTCTTCTGATAGACCCATTATCTATCACATCATCGTGCATCAAAGTTGCTGAGTGAATAAGTTCTACACAAGCAGCTAAATTTATATCTCTAGTTCCCTTTGCATATCCACATAATTTTGCAGAACCTAGAGTTAGTAAAGCTCTTAGTCTTTTTCCACCTGTATCAAGATGATAGCTAGTCATTTTTTGAACTAAGTCTACATTGCTCTCTAATTTAGACTTTATTTTTTCCTCAACTAACATCAATTTGTCTTCAACTGAATTTTTTAGTTGAAAATATGAATTATTGATTTTGTTTTTTAACTGTATGACACTTCCCATTTATTGGGCAAATTAGTATAATAGGTTGCTTTTGATACTTATCAATTGACGCACCTGAATCTTCAATTATAAGGTGTCTTTATATTCACAAAAAAATTCTATAAATATTAAAAATGCTCTCTTTTTTTAAAAAGAAAAAAATTATTCCACATATTAAGCTAAGCGGCGTAATCGGAAATGTTGGTAAATTTAAACAAGGTATAGACTTTTCTGGTCAAGAGGAGATTATTTTAAAAGCTTTTTCAGTTAAAAAAGCACCATGTGTAGCAATTACAATAAACTCTCCCGGCGGTTCCCCTGTCCAATCACATTTGATTTATAGCCTAATTAGACAACAGGCAAAAAAAAATAAAAAAAAAGTGATAGTTTTTGCTGAAGATGTAGCAGCCTCTGGTGGATATCTAATTGCGTGTGCAGGTGATGAAATTTATGCAAACTCAAGTTCAATAATAGGCTCGATTGGGGTTATCTATTCTTCTTTTGGTTTTACAGAATTGATTAAAAAGATAGGTGTCGAGAGAAGAGTGCATACTGCAGGGAAAAATAAAAGCACATTAGATCCATTTCTAGATGAAAAAAAAGAAGACATCGAAAGATTAAAAAGTATTCAATTAGATTTACATAAAGATTTCATAGATGTGGTCGAAAAAAGTAGATCATCAAAACTTAAAAAATCAGAGATAGAATTATTTTCAGGCGAATTTTGGTCAGGTAGAAAAGCTAAGGATCTTGGTTTAATAGATGAGATAGGAAATGCAAATCAAATTTTAAGAGAAAAATTTGGAGAAGATGTTGTTATTAAAAAATTTGAAAAATCAAAAAGTTGGCTTAGTAAAAAATTATCATCTTCAAATGACCATGTTGATCAACTGGCAAATATATTAGAGGAAAAATCAGTTTGGCAAAAATATGGCCTCTAAAAAAAATAAAAAAAAACCAAAATTTCAAACTTTCCAAGATACAATTATCAATCTCCAAAAGTTTTGGAGTAAAAATGGATGTGTAATTTTACAACCTTATGATATGGAAGTTGGAGCAGGAACATTTCACCCTGCTACTACTTTAAGATCACTAGGACCCAAACCATGGAAAGCAGCGTATGTTCAACCTTCACGAAGACCTACAGATGGTAGATATGGAGATAACCCAAATAGACTTCAGCATTATTATCAATTTCAAGTCATAATAAAACCTTCTCCAATTAATATTAAAAAACTTTATTTAAATAGTTTGTCGGTAATAGGAATTAATCATAAAGAGCACGATATTAGATTTGTTGAAGATGATTGGGAAAGCCCAACTCTAGGAGCTGCAGGTCTTGGATGGGAAGTTTGGTGTGATGGCATGGAAATATCTCAATTTACATATTTTCAACAAATGGCAGGTTTTGAATGTAAACCAGTTTCAGTGGAGATAACCTACGGACTTGAAAGAATTTGTATGTTTACCCAGCAGAAAAAAAACGTTTATGATTTAGTTTGGAATGATGAAGGTATTGATTACAGGGAGGTTTTTCATCAATCAGAAAAAGAATTTTCAGCTTATAACTTTGAGCATGCTAATACAGAAAATTTATTTAAAATATTTGATATGCATGAGAGTGAAGCAAAATCATTAGTTGAAAAAAATATATCTTTACCTGCATACGACCAATGTTTGAAAGCTAGCCATATATTTAACGTATTAGATGCTCGTGGAGCAATTAGTGTTGCGCAAAGAGCAGAATATATTGGTCGAATAAGAGAAATCACAAAACAAGCTGCTACAATTTGGGTACAGTCGCAAATATAGAATGTCAGAATTTTTTTTAGAGCTATTTAGTGAAGAAATTCCTGCTGCGCTTCAAAAAAATTTAAGAGAAAAAATTTTAGAAGATTTTAAAAATTTATTTGAGGGAAAATCAATAAGATCAAAAAAAAATTTTTCTTTTTCAACTCCAAATA
>CACPGZ010000023.1 GCA_902633585.1 uncultured Pelagibacteraceae bacterium | reverse complement strand
ATTGTCAAAAAACCAAATTCTTAGAGAATTAGAAAAATTCAAAGTTGATGAAATTCCACAAAATTTAGTTGATGAGGAAGTGAAAGCTCTCTCTCAAGGAATGTCAGATGAAGACACAAAAAATAGTAAGGATAATTTTGAGGAGATAGCCAAAAAAAGAATTAAAGTTGGATTAATATTGAACGAATTTGGTGAAAAGAATCAAATTAAAGTAACAGAGCAAGAATTACAAGCTGAAGTCCAAAAACAAATAAGAATGATGCCAGGCCAAGAAAAAATGGTAATGGATTTTTATCAAAAAAATCAATCAGCACTTGCGAGCTTGAGGGGCACTGTATACGAAGAAAAAATTTTAAGTCTTGTAAAACAAAAGGCTAAACCTAATAAAAAGGAAGTTTCAAAAGAAGAGGCTGAAAAAATATTAAAACAATCTCAAAATCAAGATTTAAATCTCGAAAATGAGGTCAAAAAATATTCAAAGAAAAAAGTAGATACTAAAAAAAAAGAGGTAAAAAAAACTACTCCAAAAACGAAGTCTTCTCCTAAAAAAACAAAAAAAGTTAGCAAAAAGTAATCCCAAGTTGTATAAGTAATACGAATCAACTTTATGAATAATAAACTGTCAGAACACATGAGTAGCCTAATCCCAATGGTTGTTGAGCAATCAAATAAAGGTGAAAGGGCTTATGATATTTATTCAAGGTTACTAAAAGAGAGAATAATCTTCTTAACTGGTCAAATAAATGACAATGTATCTTCTCTTGTTACTGCTCAATTATTATTTTTAGAAGCAGAGGATCCAAAAAAAGAAATTTTTTTATACATTAATAGCCCAGGTGGACTTGTTACTGCTGGACTAGGCATTTATGATACAATGCAATATGTAAAACCTGATATTTCAACTTTATGTATCGGACAAGCAGCCTCGATGGGATCTTTTTTATTATCTGCAGGGACAAAAGGAAAAAGATTTTCACTTCCAAATTCGAGAATTATGGTTCATCAACCATCTGCAGGCTTTCAAGGACAAGTTACTGATATTGAAATTCATGCAAATGAAGTGCTTTCTTTAAAAAAAAGGTTGAATGAAATTTATTCTAAACACACTGGCAAATCTGTAGATGAAATTAAAACTGCTTTAGAAAGAGATAATTTTATGACTGCAGAAACAGCCAAGTCTTTTGGACTAATAGATTCTGTAGTAGAAAAAAGATCTTAAAACACAATATATAGATTTTATAATCCAAAACTTGATTAATAGGAGCCATCTATATTAAAGTAATAATATTGATTCGTTTAAAATTTTATGAACACAAATAATAAAAATATTCTTTACTGCTCTTTCTGTGGCAAAAGCCAACATGAAGTTAGAAAATTAATTGCAGGTCCAACAGTCTTTATTTGTGACGAGTGTGTTGAACTTTGTATGGATATCATTAAAGAGGAGAGTAAAGATACTTTTGTCAAACATCAAGATGGCTTACCTTCCCCAAAGGAAATTTGTACAGTTTTAGATGACTACGTCATTGGACAAAATCATGCAAAAAAAGTTTTATCAGTAGCTGTTCACAATCACTATAAAAGATTAAATTATGAAAATAAGACAAGTAAAAATGTTGAGCTTGCAAAATCTAATATTCTTTTAGTTGGTCCAACTGGATGTGGAAAAACATTATTAGCACAAACGCTAGCAAGAATTTTAGATGTTCCTTTTACAATGGCTGATGCAACAACTTTGACTGAAGCAGGTTATGTTGGAGAAGATGTAGAAAATATTATTTTAAAATTGTTACAAGCTGCAGATTATAATGTGGAGAAAGCTCAAAGGGGAATAGTGTACATTGATGAGGTTGATAAGATTAGTAGAAAATCAGAAAATCCTTCTATAACAAGAGATGTTTCAGGTGAAGGTGTTCAACAAGCTTTGTTAAAAATAATGGAAGGAACTATTGCAAGTGTCCCTCCGCAAGGTGGCAGAAAACACCCACAACAAGAATTTTTACAAGTAGATACTACAAATATTTTATTTATTTGTGGTGGAGCTTTTGCGGGACTTGATAAAATTATTTCTCAAAGAGACAAAGGAACATCTATTGGTTTTGGTGCAGATGTTAAAAATTTACAGGATAAAAAAACTGGCGAGTGGATGAAGAATTTAGAGCCTGAGGATTTACTTAAATATGGATTAATACCTGAGTTTATAGGAAGATTACCAATGATTGCCACTCTTGAGGATTTAGATGAAAAATCTTTAATTAAGATACTACAAGAGCCAAAGAATTCTTTGACCAAACAATATCAAGAATTATTCAAGTTGGATGGAGCAAAATTGATATTTAAAGATGCAGCTCTAAAAGAAATTGCAATTAAAGCTATAAGCAAAAAAACAGGTGCTAGAGGTTTGAGATCTATTTTGGAAAATATACTTCTTAAAACGATGTATGACTTACCTAGTCAAGAAAACATTGAGGAAGTAATTGTTGATGCATCTGCAGCGAAAGGTCAGACGCAGCCTATCATTGTTCACGCGAAAAAAGACGTTAAGCCTAAAACAACCAAGACAACAGCGGCTTAATAACCACAATAACTTGTAAAAAGGTATTGCAAAAACAATATTAATATCCATATTTATTGAATGGACATAAAATCATCTTTACCATTATTACCACTAAGAGATATTGTAGTTTTTCCTAGTATGGTAATACCGCTTTTTGTTGGAAGAGATAAGTCTATCTCTGCTTTAAATGAGGTAATGAAAAAAGAAAAAAAGATCGTTTTAGTAACTCAAAAAAACTCTGAAATTGATGATCCTAAAAAGACAGATATTTTCATGTATGGCTGTGAGGGTAGTATTTTGCAACTTTTAAAGCTTCCTGACGGAACAGTAAAAGTTTTGGTTGAGGGTGTTCGAAGAGTAAAAATTATTGATTTTAAAGATAACGAAAAATTTATAACTTGTGATTTTACACCTTATAGTGATGTAATCAATGGTGATGAGGATTTGTACCCATTAGCTGTAACGGCTATAAGAAGAATGGAAAAATTAACGTCAATAAATAAAAAAATTTCAAGTGAAACAATTAATACAATTAAACAATTAAAAGACTCATCTCAAATAGCAGATAATATTGCCTCTCACATCACGGCAACAATTTCGGAAAAACAACAGATTTTTGAAACAATAGATGTTAAAAAAAGATTAAGCACAATTATAAAAATAATGGAAAATGAGACAAGTATTATTGGCGTTGAAAAAAGAATTAGAGGAAGAGTTAAAACTCAAATGGAAAAAACTCAAAGAGAGTATTATCTAAATGAACAATTAAAAGCTATTCAAAAAGAGCTAGGCGAAATAGAGGACGGTAAAGATGAGAATACAAGTTTAAACAAAGCAATTCTTAAATCGAAAATGCCAAAAGATGTTGAAAAAAAGTGTCTTCAGGAGTTAAAGAAATTGAAAAATATGAGCCCTATGTCGGCAGAAGCAACTGTTGTTAGAAACTACTTAGACTGGATGATAGATCTTCCATGGCATAAAAAAAGTGACGTAGCAATAGATTTAAAAAAGGCCTTAGAGGTTCTTGATAAAGACCACTTTGGTTTAGAGAAGGTTAAAGAGAGAATTATTGAATTCTTAGCAGTACAAAAAAGAATGGAAAAAATAAAAGGGCCAATTCTCTGTTTAGTAGGTCCCCCGGGTGTAGGAAAAACATCTTTAGGAAAATCGATTGCAAAAGCAACAAATAGAGAGTTTGTAAGAATGTCAGTTGGTGGAATGAGAGACGAAGCAGAAATAAGAGGTCATAGAAGAACCTATATTGGTTCATTGCCAGGTAAAATAATTCAAATGATGAAAAAAGCAGGCACAAAAAACCCACTAATTCTTTTAGATGAAATTGATAAAGTTGGTAATGACTATAGAGGTGATCCTTCATCAGCTTTATTAGAGGCTTTAGACCCAGAACAAAACACTACTTTTAATGATCATTATCTTGAAGTTGATTATGATTTATCTGATGTAATGTTTGTAACAACAGCTAATACACTTAATATTTTGCCACCATTATTAGATAGAATGGAGGTAATAAGATTAGCAGGTTATACTGAAGATGAAAAAATCAACATTGCTAACAAGTATCTTCTTCCAAAACAGATTAAAGACAACGGTGTAAAAGAAAAAGAGATGAATTTAAGTGATGATATTATTAAAGAAGTAATAAGAAGCTATACCAGGGAGTCTGGTGTAAGAAACCTTGAAAGAGAAATTTCCAAAATTGCGAGGAAAGTAGTCAAAAAGGTTGTCTCAGGAGAAAAAAAAGAAATAGATATTGATACAAAAAACTTACCAGATTTTTTAGGTGTACCTAAATTTAAATCTAGTGAATTAGAAACTGAAAGTAGAGTAGGTGTAGTTACAGGCTTAGCTTGGACAGAATATGGTGGAGAGATTTTAAAAATTGAGACAGTTACTATGCCTGGAAAAGGTCGTATGCAAATAACAGGAAAACTTGGTGATGTTATGCAAGAGTCTGTTAAAGCAGCAAAATCATTTGTAAGATCTAAATGTTTAGAATATGGAATAATTCCGCCACTATTTGAAAAAAAAGATTTTCACATTCATGTTCCTGAGGGAGCAACACCAAAAGATGGTCCATCAGCTGGAGTAGGGATGGTGACTTCAATAGTTTCTTCTATCACTAATATTCCTGTTAGGAAGGATGTAGCAATGACCGGTGAAGTTACTTTAACTGGTCAGGTATTACAAATCGGTGGTCTAAAAGAAAAATTATTAGCTGCTCATAGAGCAGGGATTAAAGAAGTCTTAATACCAAAGGAAAATGAAAAAGATCTAGTTGATATACCAAAAAAAATCATAGACGCTATTAAAATCACTCCTGTTGAGTTTGCTGATGAAGTTATTAAAATTGCTTTAACAAAGGAATTAAAAAAAACTGAGTGGGTTGAGGTCGATTTGTCTAAAAAAGATGATAAATCACAAGCTAGTATTCAATAAGTATAGATTTCATCTAATTTTTCTTGAACTATTTTTTTACCTAAGTTAATTTATTCACTAGATCTATATTCATATTTTAGGTAACCTATTTTAAATAAATAATAACTAGAGGGAAATAATATGAATAAATTAAGTAAAATAATCGTTGTATTGTTCTCATCTTTATTTTTAAGTTTTGCTGCAAATTCAGTAGAAGTAAAATTTGGACACGTAGGTAAACCAGGGTCTCTATTTTCTGCTTCAGTTGATGAATTTGCTAAACTTGCAAATAAAAGATTAGGAAACAAAGGTAAAGTAACTGTTTTTGGTTCATCACAACTTGGAAAAGATAAACAAGGTATGCAAAAACTAAAATTAGGTACAGTTAATATGTGGTTACCTTCATCAGTAATGGCTTCTATTCATGATGAGTTTGGTGTTTTTGATATGCCTTTTATTATTAAAGACAGAAAACATATGGCTAAAGTTGAAAAAAATGTTTTACCAGGAATGTTTAAAAATCTTGAAGACAAAACAGGTTACAAAGTTATTGCTGTATGGGAAAATGGTTTTAGACATATAACAAATAATACTAGACCAATTAATACACCAGGTGATTTAAAAGGAATTAAATTAAGAACTCCTAAATCAAAATGGAGAGTTAAAATGTTCCAATCATATGGTGCAAACCCAACTCCAATGTCATTTTCTGAAGTTTTTACTGCTTTAAAAACTGGTACAATGGATGGACAAGAAAACCCATATGCTCAAATAGCTAGTGCTAAATTTCAAGAAGTTCAAAAATACTTATCAATTACAGGTCACGTTTATACTCCTGCTTATGTAACTGTTCATAAGGATCACTGGAATAAACTTCCTGCAGATGTTCAAGATATTTTAGAAAAAGCTGCTAAAGATACGCAAAAATTTGTGTACAAAGAAGCCGCTAAACTTGAAAAATCTTTATTAAAAGTAATTAAAGATGCTGGTGTCCAAGTTAATAATGCGGACAAAGGTGCTTTTATTGCAGCTAGTAAAGGGATCTATGATCAATTTGGATCAGAAGTTCCTACTGGTGGTGCTTTAGTTAAAAAAGTATCATCTTTAGCAAAGTAATATAATTTAGTTAATCTAATCAGGCCCTCATCCAGAGGGCCTGAATATAATATGAAACTACAAAATTTTATTAATTCGTACGAAAAAATACTCAAATTAATACTGTTTATAATGATGGTGGCATTAGCAGTAACGGTTTTACTTGGAGTTACCTTTCGTTTTGCTGGTAGTGCTTTAGTTTGGTACGATGAAGTCGCAGCAGTCCAGCTTGCATGGATAACATACTATGGTTCAGCCTATGCTGCACTAAAAGGTGCACATATAAGTGTACCAAGTATTTTTAAAGCTTTTCCACTAGCTCTCAGAAAGATCTTTTTTGTAATTTCCAAAATTGTTATTTATGGTTTCTTAATATTATTAACTTATTACGGATATTTAGTTTTAACTTTAATAACAGGTGAGACATTAGTCACATTGGAATGGGTTCCTCAAACATTTGTTCAATCAGTTATACCAATTGCATCATGTTTATTTATTCTATCTGAAACCTTAAGAATTCCAGAGGATTATAGAAATTTAGTTCTTCAAAATACAGGTGAGGAGCAAACAGGGGATATTTAATGATAATTCTTACAATGTTTATGGTCTTATTGCTTTTGCTTTCCATAAATGTGCCTATCGCGATTGGGCTTGCAGTAACAACTATTATTGCAATGGTAATGAAGACAGGCACAAGTTTTCTAATTGATACTGCAATTGTAATGTTTGATGGTTCAATGAAGTTTCCACTAATTGCAATTCCATTATTTATTTTAGCAGGATCTATTATGAACAGCGCCGGAATTTCAAGAAGACTGATTGCTTTTGCTTCTGCTCTTGTTGGATTTATTAAAGGTGGTTTGAGCATGATCAATATTGCAACTTCCATGTTTTTTGCTGAAATTTCTGGATCAGCTGTAGCAGATGTTGCCGCATTAGGTTCTATTTTAATTCCAGCAATGAAGAAAAAAGGATATCCAGGAGCTTTTGCTGCTGCTGTCACCTCATCCTCAGCATCTTTAGCAATTATTATTCCACCATCAATACCTATGATTGTTTATGCAGTTATGTCACAAAGTTCAGTTGTTCAATTATTTGTAGCTGGAATTGTTCCAGGAGTAATTGGTGGATTCTTTTTAATGTTAGCCGCCTATATAACAGCGAGAAGAAAAAACTTTCCTGTGGAAGAAACATTTAATATCCCAAATGTCAAGAAAACTGCAAAAGATGCAGCACTAGCATTTTTATTACCAGTAATTATTCTTGGAGGTATTTTTGGTGGAGTTGTAACGGCAACCGAAGGTGCTGGACTTGCAGTTGTAGCATCATTAATTATTGGTTTTATCTATAAAGAAATAGATTTTAAAAGATTATATGAGTCAGCTACTGAGGGAGCAGTACAAACAGCTTCAGTGATGTTATTAGTGGCAGCTTCAGTTTTATTAGGTGAATTTTTAACGATTGAGCAAATTCCTCAGAAAGTCGCTGGCTCAATTATTGAT
>CACPGZ010000022.1 GCA_902633585.1 uncultured Pelagibacteraceae bacterium | reverse complement strand
CTACATCATAGAGAGTTTGACACCAATCCTTTGTCTGTAGAGGAAATAAACGATCTAATAAAAAACAAACAAGCTATTTACGATCTGAAAGTTGATAAAAGAGTGAACAAAATTGGAGATGGTAGCAAGCTTGAGAAATATCCAACAGAAAAATTACCAAAGTTTTTGCAAGATAACATAAATGATTATATAGAATGGATTGATTGATATGAAAAAAGGGTATTGGATTAGTTTATACTTCAAAATAGGTGATCAAGAAAATTTAAAAAAGTACTCTGAGCTAGCTACACCAGTAATCAAAAGTTACGGAGGTGTGCCATTAATAAGAGGGGGTAAGCACGACACTTTCAATGGTGATGATTTTAGTAGGACTGTTGTTTGGGAATTTCCAAGTTATGCTAAAGCAATGGAATGTCATTCTTCAAAAGAATATCAGGATAGTTGGGCGTTAGCAAAAGAAACTACAAAAAGACATATGCAAGTAGTTGAAGGATTTAGTACTGAATAGGTTCAGGATCTATGCTTCTCCATAAATACCACGTAGCAACAGAGCAATAGGGACTAAATCTTTTTTTTAACGATGATACAAATTTTTCAGGAGGTAAATATTTTTTTTTGTAATTTTTTGAAATAGCTCTAAGAAGACCAATATCCTGAATTGGCCAAATATTTGATCTATTGTAAGTAAATAATAAAATCATTTCAGCTGACCATCTCCCTATTTGTCTCAATTGTGATAAATAATTTATAGCTTCCTCATCAGACATCTTATCAATCAATTTAGGATTAAAAGTTTTATCAATCGTTTGTTTGGCTAAACTTTTTATACCTAATACTTTCTGTCTGCTTAATCCACAGGTTTTCAATTGAGCAAAGGTCAACTTGGATACTGTTTTTGCATTAATTCTATTTTTGCATTTCTTTTTAAATTTAAAAAATACAGAATTCGCTGCTACAACACTTATTTGTTGTCCAACTATACTTTTACATAATGAAAAAAAAAATGTCTTGCCTTGAGGTTAAAATAGTTTCTGAAGGGCTTTCATAATTTTTGATTAATTTAGAAAGTGTTTCGTCTTTTTTAGATAAATATTTTTTTGCTTTATTCCAATATTTAGGTACTTTAGTCATTTATTGGCCTCGATGTTATAATTTTTTTCTTATAAATCTCTCTTCTAAAAATTATAAACGTTGAAACAATTACCAACAAAGCTCCTATTAATGTTTTAAACGTTGGTATCTCGTCCCAAATAAAATATCCAAATATAGTAGCAAAAACTAAAGCTAAATATTTGAGAGGGGTTACTAAAGAAACTTCTGAAAATTTATATGATTGGCTTAACCACAAGTTTGCAACACCCCCAAAAACACCTATCAAAGATAAAAGTATAAAATGATTTAAAGTAGGCATAATCCAGCCCTGGGGAATAGTTAAAAAACTTAGAAATGTAATTGCTAAGGAAAAATAAAAAGAAATTAACCATACCGGTTCGGTTGTCGACAGTTGTCTAATTGTTATTGCTACGTAGGAAAGACCTAAACAAAATATAATTGGGAAAATGTAATAAATATTTAATTCGGTAATCCCTGGTTCTGTAATTATAAGGATTCCAACAAAGCCTATGATGACTGCTAACCACCTAAAAATTCCAACTTTCTCATTCAGTAAGAAAATAGACAATATGGTTGTAAATATTGGAGCAGCAAAAGATATGCTCACAACTGTTGCTAATGGTAATTGTCTTAAAGCAATAAATATTGCAATTAGTGCTATTAATCCTGAGCCACACCTTAAAGCGTGCAAACCTGGTCGTTGAGTTTTATAAAAATTATGAAATCTTTCTTTTGGGATTACAAAAAAATAAAAGATTATTCCAAAAAAGCCCCTAAAAAACAAAACCTGGCCAATTGGATAATCAATAGACCACTTTACAATTAAATCCATTAGTGAAAACGCACAAATAGACAAAAACATGTACAAAAATCCCAATTGATTTTTACTAAGCATATGAATAATTTGTAAATTAAATTAAATCTTTATCAATGGAAATAGCTGTTTTAGCACTTGGATGTTTTTGGGGACCTGAAATTAAGTTCAGTAAAATAGATGGCATAATCAAAACAGAAGTTGGCTACTGTGGAGGTAATAGTTCTGTGACGACATATAAGGAGGTTTGCACTGGTAATACTAATCATGCTGAAGTGGTAAAGCTAGATTTTGATGAAAAAATTATAACATACGAGAAAATTTTAAAAATATTTTTTCAAATTCATGATCCTACTACTTTAAATTCTCAAGGACCAGACTTTGGAACTCAATATAGAAGTGAAATATTCTTTCTAAATGACGCCCAAAAATTGACTGCTGAGAAAATATTAAATGAAGTGAATGAGCGTTTATCTGGAAAAGTTGTAACAAAAATATCTTTACTAAAGAATTACTGTCCAGCTGAAGAGTATCATCAAAAATACTTAGAAAAGCGATGAAATGTCTTTAGTCGAAACAGATTGGTTAGAAAAAAACCATAGTAGGGTGAAAATTATTGATTGTACTTGGCATATGCCTCAAACGCAGAGAAGTGGATTTGAGGAATATAAATCTCTTCATATACCTAATGCAATTTTTTTTGATTTAGACGAAAATTCAAGAAAAGATACTGCTTTACCACATATGTTAGTTAGCGAAGAGAATTGGGATAAAATTGTTTCAAATATGGGAATTAAAAAAAACGATGAAATAGTTATTTATGATAATTCAGATGTTATAAGCTCATGTCGCGGTTGGTTTAACTTTATTTATTATGGGCATGATCCAAAGTTAATAAATATTTTAAATGGTGGTTTAAAAAAATGGCTTAAGGAAAAAAAGAAAGTTACTAATGAAATTTCAAACATAAATAAATCAGATTATAAAAGTACTGAGAGAAAGGATCTTGTTAAGAATAAACAGTCTATTGATCAAAATATAGACGAAAAAAAATTCACATTAATTGATGCTCGAAGTAGAGAAAGATTTGAAGGAAAAATTCCTGAACCCAGAAAAGGCCTTAGAAGCGGATGTATAAAAAACTCTTTTTGTATTCCATTTAGTGACTGCCTGAATATTGATAAAACCTTTAAAAATAAAAGTGAACTTAAAAAAATTTTTAATACAAGTTTAGAAAATATAGAACAAAAAAATATTGTTTTTTCATGTGGTTCTGGTGTTACAGCGTGTGTTTTGGCACTAGCTTATTCCTTAATTAATGATAAATATCTTCCTTGTATATATGATGGCTCTTGGGCCGAATACGGATTAATTTAAATTTTATATGAAAAGATCTACGAAAACAATTTCAATAATACTTGTATTTTTTTTAATAATTACAATTGTAATTGTTGGAAGATCAATGATCGGCAATCATTTTAAAAAAAAATTTAGTAAAAGACCGCCACCAGGAATAATTGTAACTGAGGTTGTCGAAAAAGAATTCTCTGAACAAATAGAAACATACGGTACAGCAATTTCTCAAAAATCAAAAACTTTTAAGATTAAAAAAGATGATCTTTTTGAGGATTTAAAACTTAAGAGTTTTGTTAAAAAGGGAGATGTTTTAATAAAATTGAAAAGTGGGGACATTTTGGCCCCATATAGTGGGGTTCTTGGCTACACAGGTTTAACTGAAGATATTCTTGTTTCAAATAACATATTTATAATTACACTTGATGACAACTCAACGATTTACTCAGATATCAAAATTCCAGAGAGTTATTCTACATTTATAAAAAAAGGTTTACTGGTCGATGTTACATTATCTAGTTTTAAAGATAAAACCTTTTTAGGTGAGATAGATTTTGTTTCAAGCAGAATAAATGCGGACACAAGAAGTTTATTATCACGAATAAAAGTGAAAAACGAAAATTTAGAATTGATCTCAGGTTCTCTTTTAGAGGTAAGAGTTAAATTTGATTTGAGAAATTCTTTAAGTGTACCTGATACGAGTGTGATGATTGAGGGTAATAAATCATATGTTTACAAAATTAATGCAGAAAATATTGCAAATAAAACTGAGGTTAAAACTGGCCTGAGAGGCGACAGCAACATTGAAATAGTTTCAGGCTTAACTGCAGGTGATATTATTGTAGCTGAGGGTTTAAAAAAGGTAAGACCTCGTGGAAAAATAAAACCTATCAATAAATAATGTTTATTACTGAATTAAGCATTAAAAGACCGACGGTATCTTGGGTTATGTCCCTTATACTGATTATATTTGGACTGTTTGTATTTTGGAAATTGCCCGTTAGAGAACTACCCAATGGAATTCAACCACCTGTTGTTCAAGTTCAAGTAGACTACAAATCTGCAGCAGCTTCAATAGTAGATCAAGAAGTTACACAAGTTGTTGAGGATGTTATCGGTGGGGCTGAAGGTATAAAAAATATAGACTCGAAATCTGAAAATGGTAGAAGCACAATTAATGTTGAGTTTGATACAAGTATCGATCTAGATAATGCTGCCAATGATATTAGAGAAAGAGTTGCAAGAGTTGTGGATAATTTGCCGTCAGAGTCAGATCCACCACAAATACTTAAACGAGCTGCAGGGTTTACAACAACTATGTGGTTATCATTATCCTCATCCTCATGGAGCGACCTTGAATTAGGAGATTACGCAGAAAGATATCTGGTAGACCAATTTTCAAGTGTAAAAAATGTTGGAAGAATAAGGGTTGGTGGATTAAGAGAATTAAGTATTAGAGTTTGGATTGATCCTATCAAACTTGCAGCTAATGATTTAACCATTAAAGAGGTTGAATTTGCTATTCGTGGCGAAAATATAAGTTCGCCTGCAGGAACGTTGGAAGCAGACAATATTGATTTAACAATTAATCTAGATAAATCATACAACGATATTGATACTATAAAGCAAATACCAATCAAAAAAACTAGTAGTCGTGTAATCCTGTTATCAGATGTAGCAAACGTTGAATTCGGTCCAGTATCAGAGAAAACTCTTTTTAAAGCTCAGACTAAAGACCAAATAAATTTGAAAACTGTAGGAATAGGTATCTATGCAAGAAGTGGTGCCTCAACAGTAGAACTTTCAAATGATATCAAAAAAAAAATTGTTGAGGTAAAAAAATCTTTACCAGAAGAATTAGATTTAAGGGTTTCGTTCAATAGAGCTAACTATGTTGAGGCAGCAATTGAAGAAGTATACAAAACTTTGGTCATTGCGTTTATCTTAGTAGTATTGATAATTTATTTATTTTTAGGGAATTTAAAGGCAGTCATTGTACCTGCTATTGCACTTCCCGTGAGTTTAATAGCATCTTTTCTGGGCTTATACATATTTGGTCTTTCTATTAATATTTTTGTCCTTTTAAGTTTTATTTTAGCGATTGGTATAATCACAGACGACTCGGTAATTATGACAGATGCAATATACAGAAGAATAGAGAATGGTGAGACACCGCTCATTGCAGCTTATAAAGGCTCCAAACAAATTTCTTTTGCTATCGTTGCTACAACACTAATTTTAGTAGCAGTTTTCTTACCGTTAATATTTATTGAGGGAATTTCTGGAACATTATTTAGAGAAACAGCGATTGCATTATCTTTTTCAATTGTAGTTTCTTCTTTTGTTGCATTAACTTTATCACCAATGCTTGCAAGTAAATTTTTATATAAAAAAAAATCAAAAAAAATTTTTATTCAAAAATTTGAAAAAATTTTTTCTAACTTCGCAAAATTTTATGAGGAAACTTTAGTTAATGTTATTAATAAAACTAAAAGTGTGAGTTTTTTTATTATCTTTATAATAATTGCCTCAGTGCTTTTATTTAGTTTCTCAAAAAAAGAACTTTTACCTATGGAGGATCGGGGAGCATATCTAATAATAGGCTCAACTGATGAAGGAAGTTCTTTTGAATATACTCAAGAACAAGCCCAAAAAGTAGAGGCAAGACTTATTCCTTTGCTACAAGCTGAGGATAGTCCATATTCAAGATTTATTATGCGTGTTCCAGGATTTGGAAATTCAGCTAATTCATATAATAGTTTTATAATAATCGCTCTACTTGATGATTGGAAAAATCGAAAAAAAGGTCAGCAAGTTGTTCTCAGGGAGGCAATTGGAAAGATAGTAACTTTACCACAAGCTCTGGCTTTTCCTATATCTCCTCAATCTATTAGAGTATCCAATTACAACAAACCAATTCAAATGGTAATTTATGGAAATACTTATGAGGAACTTGAGGCGATACAAAAAAAAGTTATACAAACACTCAGATCTAATAAAAATCTCTCAAGAATTGAGTCTGATTACAATCGAAACAAACCAGAGATAAAATTAATAATAAATAAAAATAAAGCTAAAGATTTAGGTGTTTCAACTAAATCAATTGGTGAAACACTTGAAACACTTTATGGGGGTAAAAAAATAACGACTTTTAATAAACAAGGCAAAGAATATCCAATAATTGTTCAACAATATTTATCTGATCGACGTAATAAAGAGGGTGTTTCGAAAATATTTGTTCGCTCTGAAACCAATGGGAAATTAATATCTTTAGCAAATCTTGTTAGTTTTAAGGAAGAAGGTTCAGCAAAAGAGCTTGCTAGATATAATAGACAAAGAGCAGTAACAATTTCTGCAAACATTAGTGAGGGGTATACCTTAACAGAGGCGATTAAATACTTTGAAAATTTGATGGTTGATTTGGCACCAGAAAACCAAATCACTTGGAAAGGAAAATCAGAGGAAATTAAAGAGACAAGTAATGAATTATTTATAATTTTTGCTTTAGCTTTACTCACTGCTTATTTGGTTATGGCTGCAACATTCAACTCATTTATTCATCCATTTGTGATAATCTTAACTGTGCCTTTAGCTATTTTTGGAGGATTAGTGTTTATTTTATTTCTTAATAGCTCAGTAAATATTTTTTCTCAAATTGCATTAATTATACTAATAGGTATCTCAACTAAGAATAGTATTTTAATTGTAGATTACGCAAACCAAATTAGATCTAATGGAAAAACTATTGAATTAGCTGTTAAAGAAGCGTGTGCTGTTCGGTTTAGACCAATTATAATGACATCACTAAGTACGATGATTGCAATGATGCCATTAGTGATTGGAAATTTTGGTCCAGGAGCAGGAGAGGGTTCAAGATTAGCAGTTGGTTCTACAATATTAGGAGGAATGATTATTTCAACTTTCTTTACTTTATATGTTACTCCTTCAATGTATCTTGCATTAGCAAAAAATACAAAAAGAATTGATATAGTTGACATAGAACTAAAAAAAGAATTATCTAAAAAATAATATACTTTTTTTTGTTTAATGTGCTTTTACATTTCAATAATTGTTTTTTGTAATTATTAGATTGTCTCTCAACTTTTTTAGCTAGTCCAATTACTTTTTTATTTTTTTTATAATTTTTATAATTTCCCCATCCTTCATGATATGCAAGATACTGTTTGAAAGCATCTTTCTTTGATATCTTTAAAATGTTTTCTGATTTATTTGTATACCATCCAATGAAATCAACACTGTCTTTAAATCTTGCTCTTGTTGCTAATTTATTACCAGTTTCTCTTTTATATTGCTCCCAAGTTCCTTTAACTGCTTGCGAATAACCAAAAGAGCTAGAAGGTCGCTTATAAGGTATCACTTTAAAAATTTTTTGTCTTGCCGGTTTGGCAAGCCAATCAAAATCGGACTCCATTTTAATTATTGCTAATTGGATATAGATAGGTGTGCCCCACTTTTGCTCAACTTTTTTTGTATGTTTATACCATAAATATCTTTCACTAAAAATCGAACAACTATTGGAAGTATTTGAAGGAATTGATGAGCAGCTGATTG
>CACPGZ010000021.1 GCA_902633585.1 uncultured Pelagibacteraceae bacterium | reverse complement strand
TGGGGTAATTGTTTATTTCTTTGTTAATAAATTTGATAAAAAATATTTACAATTTTTTTTTTCAATAATTTTAATTTCCCTTGCTTATGTTGGTAATTTTAAAATTTTGTTATTTTGCCCGGGTTTATTAATGTTTTTTTTAACTTTTGAAGAATATTTAGGAAAAAAGATTAGGAAGTTCTTTTGTTTATTGGGAGATTTAACTTATTCAATGTATCTTTTGCATGTGCCAACTCAAATATCACTAATACTAATATTCCAAAATATGAATATTGAAATGAGTATTTTTTTAAAAAATTATTTTTTCATATTTTATATTTTCTTAGTAATCTTTATTTCGTATTTATCATTTAATAAACTTGAAAAAAAGCTTAATAGAAAAATAAGAAATTACTTTGGTAATTAAAATATTCTAATGAATAAAAAAAATGTCATCTTGATTTTTTCTGACTTAGATGGATCAATTTTAGATAGAGAAACATTCAAATTTGATCAAATAAAAAATTATATTTTAGAATTAATATCTAAACAAATAATTTTAATTCCAAACTCAAGTAAAACCGAAAAAGAAATTTTAAACTTTAATAAACAGCTTGGTCTTGACTTACCTTTTATATCTGAAAATGGTGCTGTTATAAATGGATTGAATTTAATTAATCAAAACTTTCCTAATAAAATAATTCTAAGTCGAGATTTAGCCGAATTAAACAAGATTTTTAATTCTATTGTTCCAGAACGCTTAAATGAAAAATGTTTTTTTATTTCTGACATGACTAAAAAAGATCAAATCAAAACTTTTGGCTTAAAGAAAAATAATTTAAGAAATGCACTAGACAGAAAATATACAATACCTTTCTTATTTAAAGGAAATGAGATTGAAAAAAATAAATTAATTAAAATTTTAAAATCTAATTCATTATCTATTCAGGAAGGTGGCCGTGTAATTAATCTTGGTGACAATACTAATAAAGTAAAGTCTATGAAACAAGTTTTAAAGATTTATAAAAAAATTGAAAAGAATATTAAAGTCATAGGTGTTGGGGATAACCTAAATGATTTAGATATGTTAAGAAATAGTGATATTCCTTGCTTAGTATTCAATGATCAATTTAAACAAGATCAAATAAATATTGATAATTTAATAGTTTCAAACAAGCCATCGCCTGAGGGCTGGGCTGATGTGATTAAAAAAGCTCTAGCTAAATTAAACTATAATGTCTAACATTCGTTATGAGTGAATTTTCTCAAAATGGTATAATTTCAACCTTACACGACTTTGGAACGAGATCTACTAATGAAATTGAAAAAGATTTACTAAAATTTTCTGAAGAGAGAAAAATGGAATTGATTTTACCTTGTCTTTATTCTGAACTTGAGGGATCAGCCTTACCAAAAATTGTTGAGGAAATAAGTAAAACTAAATATTTAGATCATATTATTATTGGATTAGATAAAGCAAATGAAGCTCAAGCCAAAAAAGCTTGGAAATTTTTTAAAAAATTAAAAACTCCCTTCTCACTTTTGTGGAATGAAGGTCCTGAATTAAAAAAACTTGATGAAGAATTAAAAAAAAAAGAACTTTCACCTAATGAACTCGGTAAAGGTAGAAACGTATGGTATTGCATTGGTATGTCTATAGCAAGAGATACTGCGCGTTCAGTTGCTTTACATGATTGTGATATTAAGACTTATGATAGAAGAATGCTTGCAAAACTTTTTTATCCAGTGGTAAATCCTCTTTTTAACTTTGAGTTTTGTAAAGGATATTACCCTAGAGTAGCTAATGGGAGAATGAATGGGCGTGTTGCTAGATTACTTGTGTTTCCTTTGTTAACAGCTTTAGAGAAAACTATTGGTAAAAGCGACTATTTAGATTTTATGAAATCATTTAAGTATCCTTTAGCTGGAGAATTTTCATTCAGAAGAAATCTCTTACCTGAATTAAGGATATCATCGGATTGGGGTATTGAGGTTGGTATTTTGTCAGAAATGCAAAGAAGTTTTTCACCTCAAAATATTTGCCAGGTTGATTTGGCTGAAACCTACGATCATAAACACCAAATTTTATCTTTAGATGATGAAACAAAAGGGTTATCTAGAATGTCAATTGATATTATTAAAACATTTATAAAAAAATTAGCAACGCAAGGTAATACCTTTAGTAGAGAAAAATTTAGATCGTTGAAAGCGACATATTATAGATCTGCCCTTGATCTAATTGATATTTATAGAAGTGATGCATATATGAATGGTCTAAAATTCGACTCCCACACTGAAGAAAAAGCTGTTGAATTGTTTGCCATGAATATAATGAAAGCTGGTGAGGCTTTTATTCTTAACCCAATGGACACTCCTTTTATACCGACATGGAGTAGAGTGAAAAGTGCTATACCAGATTTTCTTAAAAGACTTGAGAAAGCAGTTAATGATGATAATAAAAAATATTCTTAATGTTTTTTCAAAAAGGTCAAAAAATAATTAAATCCT
The DNA here is from genome assembly GCA_902633585.1 of uncultured Pelagibacteraceae bacterium. GTDB lineage: Bacteria > Pseudomonadota > Alphaproteobacteria > Pelagibacterales > Pelagibacteraceae > Pelagibacter. The sequence goes on along the minus strand of CACPGZ010000021.1, from coordinate 5,824 downwards.
TAACAAATAATATTTATAAACCTTACTTGCCAACAAAAGATATTAATTTCTTAAATGATCAAATTTTTGAGGTGATAAAAGTATTTAATAAAAAAAATATAAAAAGAAAGATTAAAATCTCCGAGAAAACTTCGTTAATTATCACTTACGGAGATAACATTTATTCAAATCAAAAAAAAACTATTAAAGTTTTTCACAGTTTTTATAGAAAAAATTTAATGAAATATTTTAATACTGTGCACTTTTTACCCTTTTACCCTTCAAGTAGTGATAGTGGTTTTGCTGTTCAAGACCATTATAAGATTGAAAAAAAAATTGGCACTTGGTCTGATGTTAAGAAGATATCAAAATTTAATAATATAATGGCTGATATTGTGATTAACCATTCATCAGCAAGAGGATTGTGGTTTAAGAATTTCTTAAAAAATAAAAGACCTGGTAAAGATTATTTTCTTACAGTAGATTCCAAATTCAATACGTCTAATGTAGTGAGACCAAGGGATCACAAATTATTAAAAAATAGATATCTTTAAAAAATCTGATTATTTATGGCGAACTTTTAGTGCTGATCAAATAGATCTTAATTTTAAAAACCCAACAGTGCTACTTAGATTTATTAAGATCATGATCCACCTTGTTAATAATGGTGTCACGATTTTTAGATTAGATGCTATTGCTTATCTTTGGAAAAAAAATGGTACCAACTGTATAAATTTAAAACAAACTCATGAAATAGTAAAACTTTTGAGAGTTATAACTAATCTTCTAAATGTACAAACTATCATCATTACTGAAACAAATTTACCAGAAAAAGAAAATTTGAGTTATTTTGGTAAAAACGATGAAGCTAACTGGATATATAATTTTTCTCTACCACCATTATTAATTCACGCGTTTTTATTTGAAAATAGTTATTATCTCAACAAATGGAGCAAACATCTTCCTAATACTAAATTGGGGAATGGTTATTTAAATTTCATTGCATCACATGACGGTGTGGGAATGAGACCCACTGAGGGAATATTAAATAAAAAATCATTGAGCAATTTTCTTAAAAGATTAAAAAAAAATGGTTCAAAATTTTCTTATAGAAAAGTTCAAAATAAATCCAAAAAAGTCTATGAGGCAAATATTACAGTTTTCGATGCACTAAAAAAATCAGATTTTGATCCTGATGGAAAATTTTTTTTAGAGCGATACATTGCAGCACATGCAATAATGATATCCTTTGAGGGTATTCCGGCTATTTATTTCAATTCATTATTTGGAAAGTCCAACGATGAAACAAAATATGTAATAACTGGTAACAATAGAGATATAAATAGATACAAGTGGAGTTATAAAAATATTACTAGAAAACTCAAAGATAAAACTAGTAAACAAACTATTTTTTATCGAAATTTGGTAAATTTATTAGAAATAAGGAGAAAACAAAAAGCATTTCACCCTAACGCAAAAAGAATAAATTTAGATTTAGGTAAAAAGATGTTTTGTTTTAAAAGAATAAGTCTTGATAAAAAACAAACGATATTGTGTATCACAAACTTATCATCTGAAATTCAACAACTACGTTTAAACAGTTTATACAAAAATTGTAAAAATCTCATAGGACCTCAAATAAGAATTGAAAAAAATTTTTTGTTTTTAAAACCCTTTCAAACAATTTGGTTATCAAATAAGTAAAATAATTTCTTGTCTATTTAGGGCCAACTATTTTCTTTTTTTTATTAGGTAAACGAAATTAAAATCTGGATTTGACATAAATAATAAAAAAGGGGGATACAATTTAATACTTAATATTTTTTCTAAAACAGTAACTTTCATTTTACCTAATAAATCTCTAAAAGTTTTTTTATCATAATAATTGTCTGGAGTATTTACATCATTAAAGTAATTTCCTAAAAAATCCATGAATCTTATAATATTATTTGATATAAAACCTTGCTGAAAATGATCTTTAATAAAAACTATTTCAGATACTCTAGTTAAATCATTTAGAATGTTTATTATAAAATTTTCTTTTTCTATACCAATATGATGAATCACATCATTAATTAAACAAAAATTATATTTTCTTTTTTTAATTTTTTTAATTGTATCTAAATGATAAAACTTTATTTTATTTTTTTTTTGTTTATTTAAATTTTTAATATCATTATTTGAATAAAAATCATAACAATCAAATGATACTTTTTTTCTGTATTTCTTTACTAAAATTTCGTAAACAATAAACACTACTCGTGGTTGATAGCCAGACCCATAATCTAAAATCTTGATATTATTTTGCTTATTATATTTAAGTATTTTTTTTACAATAATATTGCTTAATCTGTTGGATCTATAATCACCCAAAACAATATTTCTTAATTTGTGTAAAACTAACTTAAAAATTTTAATCAACATAATTATATTTTATATTTTGTATTTATTTTTTCGCTGTATGAGATAAATCTTAAATAAACCTACTAAAGATTCCAAAATTAGTTTTAAATTTACTGAACTTTTACCTTTCTCTCTATTTATCATCACAGTGCCTACATCTTCAATTTTAAAATTATTTGCATTAAGCTCTGCAAGAATTTCTGATAAGACAATAAAGCCAGTACCAACTTTTCCACAATTTTTTACGATATGCTTAACAGCTTGTTTTGAGTAAATTCTGTAACCCATAGTGTAATCAGTTACATTAACTTTTAACAAAAATTGTGCCAGTTTATTTGACAAAAAAGAGAATACTCTTCGCCTAACCGGCCAATTAATGATTTTACTATTTTTCTTATATCGACTCATCACTAAGAGGTCCAATTTTCTTTTATGAAAAATTTTTATGTTATTTGGCAATTCTTTTGGGTGACTAGATAAATCAGTATCCATTTCCACAATTAAATCTACTTTTTTTTCATTTAAAATTTTATTCATTCCAAATAAAACAGCCGACCCTCTGCCAGATTTTACCTTTCTTTTGAAATACTTTATTTGTTTCTTTTTCTTTATTCTATTTTTTATAATATTAGATGTGGAATCATCAACTATTACTATCAAATAATTTTTAAAAATTTTTTTAATTTGATTTATAAGAATAAATATATTCTCATATTCATTATAACAAGGTAGTACAAATCCGATTTTCATCTGTTAAATAATTAATGATATTTATATCAAATAATGTATTTTGATATATATTCAATTATTTTAATTAAATACTAATTAGATTAAATGAAACTATGTCAAAATTCTGGGAAAATAAAAATGTTTCAATTACGGGTGGGAATGGTTTTTTAGGAAAACATCTCACTAAAGCTTTAGAAACAAAAAATCCAAAAAAAATATCAATAGTCAAACATGAAGACTACGATTTAGTTAATAACAATGATGTTGTTAAAATGTATAAGGATCAAAAACCCGACATTGTTTTTCACCTTGCTGCAACAGTTGGAGGCATTGGCATCAATAAAAGAAATCCTGGACAATTTTTCTATGTAAATGCAATTATGAATTTACAAGTTATACATAATGCTTATTTAAATAATGTCGAAAAAATAATTTCTATTGGAACAGTTTCAGTATATCCAGAAAACTCTCCTGTTCCATTTTTAGAAGATGATATATGGAAAGGTTACCCCGAAGAAACTAATGCCCCATATGGAATAGCAAAAAGAATTATGCACACTCATTCCTTGAGTTATAGAAAACAGTATAACTTTAATTCGATAATGTTAATTTTAACAAATCTTTACGGTCCGATGGATAATTTCAAATTAGATTCATCGCATGTCGTAGCTGCACTAATCGATCGATTTTATAATGCAAAAAAAAATAATTTAAAAGAAGTTTCTGTTTGGGGCAATGGAAATTCTACTAGAGATTTTTGTTACATTGAGGATATTGTATCTGGTATTATTCTAGCTGCAGAAAAATATAATGACAGTAAACCAATAAATCTAGCTTCAGGCACGGAAACAACAATTAAAGAAATTGCAGAAATAATAAAAAGTCAAATCGGTTATGGTGGTAAAATAATTTGGGATAAAAATATGCCTATAGGACCAAATAGAAGAAATGTGAGTATTGATTTAGCAAGAGAAAAAATCAATTATAATCCAAAAGTTTCTCTAGATGCTGGGATTAAAAAAACTATTGATTGGTATTTAAAATCAAAAAATTTATAATTTAAAAAATATTTGAGAATATGAATTGTTATAATGAGTTATAGAAAAAATATTCTATTTTTTGCATTGATATCTTTTTTTATTTTCATTTCACGATGGCTACCATCTTACTATTTATTTGACGAAACTACATCTGTGAAAATAATTTTAGAAAGCATTACAGATGGTTATTATTATTTTCCTCTAGTAAAATATTTATCAATATTTGATTTCAACAATTCTTTTGATCCAAATCACACAAATTTAGATAATTTAATGCTACCATTCTATAGTATTATTATTCACTCCTTTTTTTATAAATTCTTCGGTAGTATTTCATTCATATTAATTGAATATTTCTCAATTTTTATTTTTTTAATTATAATTTTTAATTTGTTTAAAAGATTTTACTCGCAAGAGATATCAATTTTATTCTCAATGGTTATTTTTTCTATTCCTGTTATAATATCTTTATTACCGATATCAGAATTTACTTCTTTAAAAATAATTAAAGATAATATTTACTCTTTAAGATTTCCAAGACCACTTATTACAACTTTATACTTATTTTTTTTTATTTATTTGATTTCGTCATTTGAAAATAAGGAATTTTTAAATAAAAAAAATTCTTTTATAATTGGTATAATTTTTGCTTTAACGTTATCCAGTTTTTATTATTTTTTCTTTCTACAAATTGTGATCATATTTTTATACACATTATATAGATTCAAGAATCTATTTCTTAAAAAACTGCTAATTAATTGGAGCTCAATATTAATAATAATGTTTACTTTTTTAATATTTTCATTTCCACTAATAATAAATATTCTCTTTAGTGAAAGCGACTACAGCCAAAGATTAGGCATAATTAATATTAATTTTGAACAAAAAATAATTTTAATGAAATATTTTTTTTCTCGTTTTCTCAAAACTGAATTTTTATTTTTTTTTATAACCGTATCGATTTATATTTTTTATATAAATAATCAGAAAATAAAGAATTACAGATTTATTAATCTTTTCTATTTATTTTTTATAAGCAGTGCAATAACACCATTATTTTTTATATTAATAACTCCTAAAACTGGAATTCTTTATCATTATAATAATATAATTGTAATATTTGCTTTTTTGCTTGTTTTAATAATTTTATTTAATTTGTTTGATATAATTTCACTAAAACTTCTTAACATTAGAATATTAAATATTTTATCAGCATTATTAATATTAGTTTGTATTTCTTTTAATTTTTACAAAACATATAATAATACTGAAGATAGAATTAAAGAAAGATTAGAATTTAGTAAAGTTTCAGATCTCATTTTAGAAAATCATAATTTATCTGTAAGTACTTTGATGACTTTTGATAATCGATTTATGGTTTGGTCGGTTTTAAATGACATAAAATTTTTAAACTTAACAAGTTTCATAATAACACCAAAAAAAGATAAAATGATTGAAGATGATTTAATTAAAGCTTTAAAATTTCTTGACTTAAACTCTAATGATTTTAGCTCATTTATTGCTAATAAAAAAACAAGCTGGAGATTTATAAATTATGATTTAAATACATTTTTCTTTTATAAATATATTGCAAATCCAGTAAAAACTTACAATGATTCTAAAGATTTTGATCCTGAAGTTTACAATTATATAATGAATTCATCTCCAATTAA
>CACPGZ010000020.1 GCA_902633585.1 uncultured Pelagibacteraceae bacterium | reverse complement strand
ATCGAAAAAAATAAAAATGACAAAAATTACAAAAATCTTAATGAAAATTTAAAGATATTAAAGAAATGTAAAGATGAAAAGGGTAAAAAATTTAAAATCATAAAAGTACCTATGCCCTCACCCATATTTATAGATAACACAAGAGTTCCAGCTAGTTATATGAACTTTTATATTTGTAATAAAAAAGTTTTGCTTCCCATCTTTAAAGTTAAAGAGGATAATATTGCTATTAATATTTTTAAAAATTATTTTAAAAATAGAAAAGTCGAAACAGTTGACTGCAGTAAATTAATATGGGGCTTTGGAGCAATACATTGTATGACACAACAAGAGCCTAACATTTAGTTAGGCTGCTTTTAAAGTACCTAACAATAATCTAAAAGGTATCAGCATTACTAAGGCAACAAAAATTTTAACTGCCAAGTCACCTAAAGATAATGTTACCCATGGTATTCCTGTTCCATAGAAAGAGATGGAAAAAAACAATAAAGTGTCAACGGTTGACCCAATCAAAGAGGATGTTAGAGGAGCAACAAACCATTTTTTTTGTCTCAATTGATCAAATATTTTAACATCTAAAAGTTGAGCAATGATAAATGCTGTTCCTGATCCAATTGCTATTCGTATTGAGATTAGATCAGTGAAATTTGTAGAAAATACTAATGTAAATAAAATTCCTATCGAAAAACCAATATAGACAATTTTTCTAGCAATCAACTTTCCAAAGGATCTATTTGCTAAATCGGTTATTAAAAAAGCGATCGGGTAACTAAAAGCTCCGTATGTTAATATTTCTTCTAGTCCATAATATTTAACAGGAAATTGAACCAAATAATTAGAAGTTAGTACAACTAACCCCATTAAAAATGAAAGCGTCAAAAATGTTTTATTCATCAGACAGTTTTAGATTGGACAGGTTTTTTTTGAAATGGAGATTTAATTAACAGATTTTTTTTTAGCTTTTTTAATCTAGGAGATAAATTTTTATTCTTTACAGATTTTAGAAAATCATCAAAACTCCCTTTTTTATCCACTGATCTAACTCCCGCGTTACTAACTGTTAATTTTAAACTCCTTTTTAAAAGCTCACTCGTAAATTTTACTTTTTTTAAATTTGGTAAAAATCTTCGTTTTGTCTTATTATTAGCATGACTAACATTATGACCTTTCATAGGATTTTTTCCTGTTAGTTCGCATTTTTTTGCCATATTATGATCGATTATATAAAGTGAGATATAGATGACGTCAAGTTTATTAGATTACTCTAATCCTTTTTTCCTACTATTTCGTTAAAGTTTTTTACGCCATCTTTTAATAATATTTCCTTCAGCTCTTTTTTAATGAGGCCAACAATATTTGGACCTCTAAAAACCATGCCTGTATAAAGTTGTAAATAATCAGCTCCTGCTAAAAATTTTTGATATGCAGACCTGCCAGAGTCCACACCACCTACTCCTATAATTTTGATTCTACCTTTTAAAACTTTATAAAATTTTCTGATCAACTCTGAAGACTTTAACTCAATAGGTTTCCCGGATAATCCTCCTTTTTGATGGCTTTGAGTGTTTTGTAAATTTTCTCTTGTTGTATCAGATGTGTTAGAAATAATAGCAGCTTCTATCTTATTATCTAAAAGCACTTCAGAAATTTTCATTATTTCTTTATCATTAATATCTGGTGATACTTTTACCGTTATAGGTGTTTTAGAATTAAGATTTCTCTTCTCTTTTTCTATTAGTTTTAAAAGATCATCTAATTTTTTTTGATCATGAAAATTTCTTAAATCTTCAGTATTTGGTGAGGAAATATTGATAGTAATATAATCAGAGACTTCATTAAACATTTTTAAACAATGAATATAATCATTAGTTCTATCGTCTGAGTCTTTATTAGGTCCAATATTTATTCCAAGTAAGCCGGTTGGATTATTTCTTTTAATTCGATCTACAATATTTTTTGAACCTAGGTTATTGAAACCAAGTCTATTTATGAGAGCCTCGTCCTCTTCCAATCTAAAAACTCTAGGTTTGGGGTTTCCGTATTGTTCTAAAGGTGTTACAGTCCCTATTTCAACAAAACCAAACCCTAAATTGAACAATGAATTATATACCTCGGCATTTTTATCAAATCCTGCGGCCATACCAATTGGATTTTCTATTTCCTTATTAAATAATTTTGTCTTAAAAAGGGGGTTATTTTTTTCGTCATCTAAAATATTTGGAATAAAATTAAATTTTAGTGACTTTATCGCTAAACTATGAGCCATCTCAGGATCTAATTTAAAAATTAAAGATCTTAAATTTGAAAACATTATTTAATTTTATTTAATATAAGATCTTTTGTTTCTTTCACACCAAAAAAACTTATAAAAAAACCCATCCTTGGTCCATTTTCATCTCCAAAAACCACTTCATAAATCAATTTAAACCAATCTCGAAGTTTCTCAGTATATCCATTTTCTTTACCAGTCGAATATATCATTGTTTGAATATCCTCCGGTTTCATTTTGTCGTCACATTTATCTAAAGTTTTTACCAGAGCTTCTAAAGCTTTTTTTTCTTCAGCGTTAGGTTTTTTATAATTTTTTTTTAATTTTATTACATCATTAAAATACTTTATTGCATAGCCTATTAAATTATCAAAGATAGGATTGTCTTTTTCCGAAATGTTTTTTTTATATTTTTTAACGAATTTCCACAGAAGTTCTTTGCTATCAGCATTACTTGTTTCGACTAAATTTAATAACATTGAAAATGACATAATCATATTCTCCGTAGGTATCAAACTATTATGGACATGCCATACAGGATTCATAAGTAGCTGCAACTCATTTTGATTTTTTGCTTTCTCAATCAGATCCAAGTAATCATCAACAGTTTTTGAAACTATTTCTTTGTAAAGTTTTTTTGCTCTTTTTGGATTTTGATACATATACAGTGACAAACTTTCAGGAGAAGCATACTTTAGCCATTGATCAATGGTTATACCGTTTCCCTTTGATTTTGAAATTTTCTCTCCTTTTTCATCCAAAAATAGTTCATATGCAAACCCTGAGGGATTTGTCTTCCCAATCAATTTGATAATTTTTGTTGAAAGTATTGCACTCTCTATAAGATCTTTTCCATACATTTCAAAATCAACATCTAGTGCATACCATCTCATAGCCCAATCAACTTTCCACTGTAATTTACAATTTCCATCGTAAATGCTTGTTTCCAAATCTTTTCCATTATTATCAAAAACAATAATAGATTTTTCTTTATTTATATTTTTTATAGGTATTTCTAGAACATGACCTGTATCTGGACAAATTGGAAGAAATGGACAGTAAGTTTTTTGTCTCTCTTTTCCTAATGTAGGAAGTATTATATTCATTATACCATCATAATTCTCTAAAATAACCTGGAGAGAAGAGTTAAAGAATCCTGATTTATAAAGTGATGTTGAACTTTTAAAATTATATTTAAAGTTAAAATTGTCTAAAAATTTTTTTAACATTACGTTGTTATGTTCACCAAAACTATTAAATTTTTGAAAGGGATCAGGTACATTGGTAAGCGGTTTGTGTAAATTTTTTTCTAATAGTTCTTTTTGTGGAACGTTATCAGGTACTTTTCTAAGACCATCCATATCATCTGAAAAAGTAATGATTTCCGTTGGTAGATCAGTTAAATATTTCAGGGCATTTACAATCATTGATGTTCTCGCAACTTCTCCAAAAGTTCCTATGTGTGGAAGGCCGCTAGGACCATAACCTGTTTGAAGAATTATTTTGCCTTTTTTTTCTATGAATGATTTTCTTTCCCTAAGCATTTTTTTTGCTTCAACGAAAGGCCATGCACTTGTTTTATCAAAATTCTCTTTTTTAATCATGATTAATTCAAATAAAATCTTAAATTAATGGTTTACTTATTCTTATAGAGTTGAAATTTATTTACCATAAAATAATGTTCTATCAAAATGTCTAATTATAAAACTGTTTTTTTTACTCTTGGAATTCTTCAAATAATTCTTGGAATTTTTATGTTGATACCAATATTTATTCAATTTTTCTTTAGAGAAATCGACTCTTCTTTTTTTGGTGCTTCGATTATTACAATTATTTTTGGTACGCTGTTTTTTTTATCTAATCTTGACCATGATAAAAAGTTAAATTTACAACAAGCTTTTTTATTAACGGCTTTATCGTGGTTAAGTATTGCAATTTTTGGCTCACTACCTCTAATATTTTCTGAAGTTAATTTTTCATTCACCAATGCCTTTTTTGAAAGTATGTCAGGTATTACGACAACTGGTTCAACAATTATTCCAAATTTAGAGGACATGCCTAAAGCAATTTTACTTTGGAGGGCAATTCTTCAATGGTTAGGTGGTATTGGAATAATTGTTATGGCGATCACTTTGATGCCAATAATGAATGTTGGTGGTATGCAGTTATTCAAAATTTCTAACAGTGACTCATCTGAAAAAATTCTTCCTAAATCGAAAGAAATTGCGTTGAGGTTAATTTATATTTATTCCGGTCTCACTACACTTTGCGCAATATCATATAAAATTCTCGGGATGAATACTTTTGATAGTATAACCCATTCTATGACAACAATAGCAACTGGAGGGTTTTCCAACTATAATGAGTCCATTGGTTTCTTTAACAGTTTTCCAATAGAAATTTCAGCAATGATTTTTATTATCCTGGGTAGTTTACCTTTTATTGCCTACATCAAATTCTTGAACGGTAACAGAAAAATTTTTATTTCAGATATTCAAATTAGAACTTTTCTAAAGATAATCTTAACTAGCATTCTGATCTTATCAATTTATTTGTTTTTAGATAAATCATCTGAACTAAACTTTAGAACAGTTTTATTTAATGTAATATCTATTTTGACAGGAACTGGATATGTAAATGCACAATTTGATAACTGGGGTGGATTTCCCTTAATTATATTCATAGGTTTAATGTTTATCGGTGGATGCGCCGGCTCAACAACTTGCGGTATAAAAATATTTAGGTTTCAAATACTTTATTCATTTGTTTTGAATCAACTCAAAAAAATTATTTATCCTAAGGGGATATTCGTTTTAAAATATAATCAAAGTCCTGTTGATGATAAGTTTACCGCATCAATTATCTCTTTCATTTATATGTACATGGTGATTTTTTTTACAATTACAGCATTATTATCTTTGACAGGTCTTGATTTTATTACTTCAATTTCCGGAGCGGCAACATCTATTTCAAATGTAGGACCTGGCCTAGGTTCAACTATTGGACCAAACGGAAATTTTTCATCGCTACCTGATATCTCTAAGTGGATTTTAAGTTTTGGTATGATCTTGGGTAGATTGGAATTATTTGCAATCCTTGTATTATTTTTACCATCTTTTTGGAGGAATTAAATTTGATAGAAATTAAAAAAGATTCTTTTTCTGAAATGTTCTCAGTTTATTTTGACAAAAGAATGCTCAAAATTTTATTGCTTGGTGCAATATCAGGTTTTCCATGGGTATTGATTGGAAGTAGTCTAAGTTTATGGTTAAAGGAAGATGGATTAAGTAGATCAACTGTTGGATGGGCTGGATTAATTTTTACAGTTTATGCTTTTAATTATTTATGGGCACCTTTAATAGATAGAGTACAAATACCATTTTTAACAAAAAAAATAGGTCATAGAAGAGGATGGATAGTTTTGATGCAAATTATCATCTTAATCTCACTCTTTTTTTGGAGTTTACTAGATCCGTCTGAAAATTTAGTTTTAGTTGTTACAGTAGGCTTAATAATTGCAATAGCATCATCAACTCAAGATATAACCGTTGATGCTTTAAGAATTGAACAGATTGGGGAAAATGAGGGAAAATCTATGGCTGCTGGAGCAGCAATGGCGGTTGTTGGTTGGTGGACAGGTTACAAGTTAGGTGGAGTACTGTCATTATTTTCAGCTGATATTCTTCAAAACATTGGTTTTCAAAATTATTGGCAAATAACTTTTTTAATTTTGGGGATTTTAATAATTTTAATGAACATTGGCTTAATGTTCATTAGTGAGTCTGGAAATTTAGATAGACAAAATCAACAAAGAAAAAATGATAAATTGATATCATCTAAATTTAAAAATGAAAATATATTTACAAAATTGATAACATGGATTGCTGGAACTATTAGTGGCCCTATTATTAGTTTTTTTAAAAAAAACGGCTTTTCGATTGCTTTAGGAATTTTAGGATTCGTTTTTTTATTTAAAGTAGGAGAAGCATTTCTTGGTAGAATGTCTATAATTTTTTATAAAGAAATAGGTTTTAGTAAATCAGATATCGCTATTTATTCCAAGACACTAGGTTGGATTACTACTGTAACGTTTACTCTTTTAGGTGGACTTTTTGTAATAAGATCTGGGGTTTTAAAAGCAATGTTTTTTGCTGGAGTAATGATGGCAAGCACAAACCTTTTATTTAGCGTATTGGCCTGGAGCGATAAATCAGAATTTTTATTTGCTATTGCTGTTATATTTGATGATATAGCCGCTGCATTTGCAACTGTAGCTTTTGTGGCTTTTATATCTATGCTCGTAGACAGGTCATATACAGCAACTCAATATGCGCTTTTAGCATCAATAGGCACTGCTGGCAGAACAACTTTAGCCGCCTCTTCTGGCGCTCTTGTAGATTGGTTAAATGGTGATTGGGGAATATTTTTTATTTTAACTGCGCTAATGGTAATTCCTTCCTTAATAATTTTATGGATTATGAAAAATAAAATTCAAATAAGTGAAAAATAATTTTTTAAATAAATCTGTTGCTAATATTTACTCAAAACCATCTCCTAAGTCTGAAGTAATTTCACAAATTCTGTATGGAGAGAAATTCAAAATTCTATTGACAAGAAAAAAATGGATAAAAATAAAAACTAATTATGACAATTATATTGGATATATAAAAAATGATAAGTTTTTAACAAACTTTAAACCCTCATATAAAATTTCAAAAATTAAATCAAGAATTTTTTTAAAAAAAAATAAAAAATTTTTATCTTCAAATCATTATCTATATTATGGATCTGGCGTATGCGTAAAAAATGAAAACAGAAAGTATATAGAATTTGAAAAAAATAAATGGATAAAAAAAAGTGATACTAAGAATATTGATCATTATGAAAAAAATTATATCAAAATATTCAAATCCTTTTTAAATACAAAATACTTATGGGGTGGAAAAACTTGTGTTGGGATTGATTGTTCGGCATTAATTCAAATTTATTTTTATTACAATAGAATATTTTTTCCAAGAGATACTAGAGACCAAATAAGATTCTGTAAAAGAAAAAAAAATAGAAATTTACTAAAAGGAGATATCATATTTTGGAAAGGACATGTTGGTATGTGCCTAAGTAAGTCTCAATTTATTCATGCTTATGGACCAAAAAGCAAGGTGATAGTAATGCCTGCAATAAAAACAATTAAATTAATTGATAAAACAGCAAATTTAAAGATTAAAAAAGTGAGTAATATCAGTAATTGTTAATCTCTACCAAAATCAGGTTTGTTTACATCCTGTTTTAATTTAATAATTTTAGATCTAACTTTTTTAGTTTGCGATAATTTTTTTAAAATTGATTTATTATTTTTTGAATTTATATCTTTTTTGAAAGATTTTAAGTTTTTGATAAATAAATCTATCGCTTTTGAGACATTGTTTTTATTATCAAAAAAAATATCTCTCCACATAATTTCATTTGAAGCAGCTATTCTTGAAAAATCTCTCAACCCACCGGCGCTGTATCTAATGAGGCCAAATTTAAGTATTTTTTCAAAATCTTGGGCCGATTTAACTAAATTATAAGCAATTAAGTGTGGTAAATGACTTGTAATAGAAAAAACCTTATCATGTTTTTCCGAATTCATAATAACAGTTTTTGAGCCTAACTTTTTCCAGAAAGAAATTAAAAATTTTAAATTCTTAGAACTAGTTTTTTTATCCTTAATTAATACACACCATTTATCCTCAAACATATCAGCTTTTCCGAATTCAGGTCCACTCACCTCCGATCCTGCGATAGGGTGGCTCCCTATCCAATTTATACCGCTCTTCAAAAATTTTTTAATAATTTTTGATGACTCTACTTTTGAAGATCCTACATCAGTAATCACTGTCTTTGGTGAAATAGTTTTATTAATTTTAAGAATAAGTTCTTTATATTCACTCGTTGATGTACAAACAATCACTAAGTTTGAATTTATCAAACCATTTTTTAATGATTTTACAATTGTTCCAGGTAATCTCAACCTTTTTATTTTAGCGATATTAGATTTTGATTTTTCATAGATAAATATTTTTTTTGCTATTTTTTTTTTTGCGATCTTCCTTACTAAAGAAGAGCCTAATAATCCACAGCCTATAATCAATACATTTCTCATTTTCCAAATATATTTTGTGTTGCTTTGATAAATTTTATATTTTCATCTTTTGATCCAATAGTTAATCTCAGCATATTTTTCCAACTCTTAAAAGTTCTTTTATAACAATCTCAGGATTTACGAAAGCTTGTAAAGTTTGACCCAGAACAACATAATCAAAAGAATCATTTGGAAATTGTTTTAAATCTAATTCCGCGTTTCCTTCAATTACAGTAAGTCCTTTTGAT
>CACPGZ010000019.1 GCA_902633585.1 uncultured Pelagibacteraceae bacterium | reverse complement strand
GGTTCATATTGTCATTATTTCTTTTTCTTTAGTTGAAATTTTTTCATCAACGATTGTTATATGTTTATCAGTAATTAGTTGGACATTTTTTTCAAAAGATTTTTCCGCATCTTCACCAATTTCTTTAGATTTTAAAAGTTTTTTTAATTCTTCATTAGCTTCTCTTCTTATATTTCTAATAGAGATTTTGCATTTTTCTCCCATAGACTTAATCAACTTTTTGAGCTCTGTCCGTCTTTCTTCATTTAATTCTGGTATTGGCAATCTTATTAATTGTCCATCAATTTGTGGATTTAATCCAAGTTCTGATTTCTTGATTGCAGCATCTACCAAATTCACATTATTCTGGTCCCAAACTTGAATATTGATCATTCTTGGCTCAGGTGTTGTTATGCTGCCAACCTGATTTATTGGCATTTGTTGACCATATACATCTACTTTAACAAGATCTAACATTGCTGCATTAGCCCTTCCAGTTCTTAATGATGATAACTCTTTAGAAAATACCTCAATAGCTTTATTCATTTTTAAGCTATATGATTTTTCATCAAACATTTATTCGCCTATCTTTATTCTACTGAATTCCCTAATTTTTAAATCATTAACAGAAAGTTCTTTTAATACATCTTGAACTTTCTTTTTAGGTTCCATTACCCAGGCCTGGGTCATAAGAGCATTTTCCTCTTTAAATTTATTCATTTTTCCTAAACTAATTTTTTTTGCAATATCCTCTGGTTTACCAGAATTTTTAAGCTCCTCTGTTATCAACTCTTGCTCTTTGTCAATAATCGCTTTATCAATTAATGAAGACTCTAAAGCCAAAGGATTTGAGGCTGCAATATGCATTGATAATTGTTTACCAAATGTTTTAATATTTTCAGAATTTTCTTTAGTCTCCAAAGAAACAATTACAGCTAACTTTGCTAGATTATCCTTAACTACTGAATGTAAATATTGATAATTATTTGAGGAAGAATTTAAAATAGTTTTAGTTTGTCCAATAGTAATTTTTTCCCCAATTTTAGAAATCAAAGAAACTAAATTATCCTCAACGGAAGAACCATTTTTCATTTTAGATTGCTTAAGATTACCAAAATTTGAATCATTTTGATTATTCAATTCACTTAGCTCTTTAACAAAATCAATAAAATCGTTATTTTTTGCAACAAAATCTGTTTCACAGTTTACTTCTATTATTGAAGTCTTTTTATTATCACCACTGATTGCTACTACACCTTCTTTTGCATCTCTTGACATTTTTTTTGATGCTTTAGATATTCCTTTTACTCGCAGAATTTCGACTGCTTTGTCTAGGTCGCCATCAGCTTCTTTTATGGCTAAGTTACAGTCTTTGAAACCGGCTCCTGTAGCAACTCTTAATTTTTTAACTTTTTCAATATCACTCATATTAATTAATTTTCTCTTTCTTTTTCTCACTAAACTTTCCCTCTAATTTTTCTCTATCTTTTTCTTGTATAGTCTTAGATAATTTAGTCTCTTTTTTTAAACTCTCCTTTTTTTCAACTAAAGGAATTGAGCTTTTTGCGGAAACAATTGTTTCTTTTATTAAATTACAATAAAGATCAATTGCTCTTCTAGCATCATCATTTCCTGGAATTGGATAATCAATACCATCAGGGTTTGAGTTGCTATCTAATATTGCAATAATAGG
Organism: uncultured Pelagibacteraceae bacterium; assembly: GCA_902633585.1. GTDB lineage: Bacteria > Pseudomonadota > Alphaproteobacteria > Pelagibacterales > Pelagibacteraceae > Pelagibacter. Next base: position 9,885 of record CACPGZ010000019.1, on the reverse strand, counting down.
AATTCCTAATTTAACTGACTCATGAATTGCAAGAGACTCGTAATTTGTATCAATGATAAAAACTAGGTCCGGAACTTTTTTCATTTCTGCTATACCGCCTAATGATCTTTGTAACTTATCTTTTTTAACACTCATTTTAAGAAGTTCTTTTTTTGTAAAACCTCTATTTTCTGACACTAAATTTAATTCTAATTGTTTTAGTTTTTTAATTGAATTTGATATAGTTCCCCAATTAGTTAGCATTCCACCTAACCATCTATAGTTTACAAAATATTGATCAGTTTCCTTAGCTACCTCTGCTATCGCCTCTGATGCTTGTTTTTTTGTTGAGACAAATAATATTTTTCCATTATTAGATATAATTTCGTGGATTTTTTCTAGCGCAACTTTTGTAAGCTCTAAGGTTTGAGTCAAATCTATAATGTGGATGGAGTCTCTTTTTCCAAAAATATATTTTTTCATTTTTGGGTTCCATCTAAGTGTTTTGTGCCCTAAGTGGACACCTGCTTCTAATAATTGTTGGATTGTTACGTTTGGTATTTTCATGTTTATTCCCGGTTAAGCCACCACAGTTATTTCCATTTAAGGACCGGAGGTATAAAACCGAAAACTGTGTGCGTTTTTGTTAATTTTAATGAATATTTACAAAGATTTTTTTTATTTAACAAGCCTAAAATTATCGAATAATCGCAGAAATCTCTTTATTTCTAATTATATTTAACATTTTTCTATCGATATTTCTCTTATTCTTAAGTGTAAAATCTAATTCATTATTTTGGTCTCGTAATTTAATTTTAACAATTGTATTTCCATCTTTTGGGATAATTTTTGAGATTTCGTTTAGTTCATTTAATGATTTTAAGTTAAAAAGTACCTCTTCGATTGGTTTATTGATCAACTCTGAAAGTGAGGCTATTTTCTGAACATTTATTCTCTTAAAACGATTTTCTTCATCTGAAACAGATTTTGCTAAAGTTAATATTATTGATGATCCTTCTCTCAATATATCGCGATTTTTTTCTAAAACCTCAGAAAAAATGAATAATTCAAAAACACTAGTTAGATCAGTTAATTTTAAAACAGCATAAGGATTTCCTTTGGCAGTTTTTCTTTCTTGTATTTTTAATAAAGTTGCAGCGATATTTGAATTAATTATTTCATTATCATTATTAAAATTTAGGTAGTCTTTTATATTATAATCTATAAATATTTCTTTAAATTGATTTAGGGGATGATCAGATATAAAAAAGCCAACTGACTCAAATTCTTTGGACAATCTTTCCTCAAACTTCCAGTCATCAATCTTTATTATCACTTCACTATCTGGGGTATTATTTTCACCAAATAAGTCAATCTGATTGGCAGATTTATTTTCATAAATATTTTTTGATTTTGTTATAAAGTTTGGTATTGAATTAAATAACGATTGTCTATTTAAGTTTATATTATCAAAAGCTCCTGCTTTTACTAAACCTTCTAATTGTAACTTGTTGATATCTTTTGGATTTACTCTGTTTAAAAAATCATTAATAGAACTAAATTTTCCATTTTTAATTCTTTCCTCAACAATATTTGAGACCGCTTCATATCCCACAGCTTTAATGGCTCCCAATGCATAAAAGAATTTTTCTCCGTCTGTTCTAAACTCAGCATAACATTCATTTATATCTGGTCTTACTATCTTTATATCTAATCTTTTTAATTCCTCATAAAATTCACTTAATTTATTTTGATTAGAAATATCCATTGTCATTGATGCAGCAATAAACTCTTTTGGATAATAAGTTTTTAGATAAGCTGTTTGATAAGAAATAATTGCGTATGCAGCTGCATGACTTTTGTTAAATCCATATTCTGCAAATGGCTCTATTTTCAAAAATATTCCTGCTGCAACATCTTTGCTAATACCATTATTTACAGCACCAGAGATAAAGCTTTGTTTTTGCTTTTCTAATTCTGCTCTTTTCTTTTTTCCCATTGCCCTTCTTAAAATATCTGCTTGACCAGCAGTGAAACCAGATAGTTTTTGTGCAATTTGCATTACTTGTTCTTGGTAAATTATTACCCCGTAGGTAGGTCGTAAAATATCTTCAAGTAAAGGATGTAAATAATCGGGTGTCTTTTTACCATGTTTGCAATCATTATAAATTGGTATATTGCTCATTGGACCTGGTCTATAAAGTGCTACTAAGGCAATAATATCCTCTATATGATTTGGTTTCATTTGCATCAATGCTTCACGCATTCCAGCACTTTCAATTTGAAATAAACCAACAGTTTTGCCAGATGACAATAAATCAAAAACTTTTTGATCTTCAAAATTTATATTTTCAATATTAAATCTTTTATCTTTTTTTCTTATAAGTTTTTGAGTGTTATTTATTACTGTTAAAGTTTTTAATCCCAAAAAATCAAACTTGATTAATCCAGCATTTTCAGCTGAGTACATGTCAAATTGTGTTGAGGGTAACAATAAGTCAGAGGTTACATCCTTATATAATGGAACTATTTCAGATAACTTTTTATCAGCTATCACAACACCCGCGGCATGAGTTGCAACATTTCTATTTAATCCCTCTAATTTTAACGAAAGATCTGTAAGTTTTTTTACTCTACTATCCTCATTTATCAATTTTTGAAGTCTTGGTTCTCCAGCTATACATTCTGTAAGATTTTGTGGCCTCGATGGATCGAAGGGAATCATTTTTGATATACTGTCAACAAAACCATAAGCCAGTCCTAAAACTCGTCCGACATCTCTTATAACCATTCTAGCTTTTAATTTTCCAAATGTAATTATATGAGCAACACTATTTTCATATTTTTTTGTTAAATATTCAAAAACTAAATCTCTTTTTTCTTCACAGAAGTCTATATCGAAATCAGGCATTGAAATTCTATCTGGATTTAAAAATCTCTCAAAAATTAAGTTAAATTTTATTGGGTCAACATCAGTTATTGAAAGACACCAAGCGACTAAGGAACCAGCACCAGATCCTCTACCAGGCCCAACTGGAATACCATTTTCTTTTGCCCATTTTATATAGTCAGATACAATTAAAAAATAACTTGCATAATTCATTTTAATTATGATTTCTAACTCATGATCTAATCTATCTTTATATTTCAAATAATTCTTATCAGATACAAAATCTTTATTGTCTAAATTAAATATCTTCATAAATTTTTCATTAAGACCATCTAATGAGTCTTTTTTTAAAATTTCATCTGCGCTGATACCTTTTTCAGAACTGATATTAGGTAAAATAGGTTTCGAAGATAAAGGTCTAAAATTGCATCGAAAAGGAAAATTATAATTGTTTTCTAATGCCTCTGGCAAATCAGCAAACAAATTAACCATTTCTGAACTACTTTTAAGGTAATGATGGTTACTAAATCTAACTCTATTTTTTTCGTTAACATAGGTCTTATTTTTTATACAAATCAATGCATCATGTGCTTCATGCATATCTTTATTTATGTAAAACACCTCGTTAGTTGCAATTAAAGGAATGTCTAATTTTTTTGAATTGATTAAATTAAACTTTTCAAATTCTTTTTCATATTGGTCACCATGACGTTGAATTTCAATATAAAATCTATCTCCATAATTGGCTTTTAGTTTTGAAAAAATTTCACTAATTTCCGAAAATTTAGCCTTATTAAATAACTGTCCAAATAAGCCGTTAATTGTTCCAGAAAATATTGATACACCTTCATTATTATTTAATAATTCATTTAAATCTAAATGAGGGTCAGAAAGTTCATCATTTTTAAGAAAAGACAATGATGATAACTTTATTATTGTTTTGTATCCATCTTCATTTAAAGCAAATAAAGGTAATAAACCAGTTGTGTCATTTAATTTAAAATTAATTTGTGTTCCAATTATTGGTTGAGACCCAGATTTAGACAATTTTTCAGCAAACTCTAATGCACCACATAAATTAGAAGTATCGCACAAACCTAAAGCTTTTAACTTTTTATGTTTAGAAATATCTTTTAAATCATCTATTTTTATAGCTCCTTCGCAAATAGAAAACTGAGAATGTATTTTTAGGTGATTAAAATTTTCAAAATTAGACTCTTTCATTAATAGTTCTTATACTACCATTAACTATTTCCAACATGCAATCTGACTTTTTAGCAAAAAATCTATTATGAGTTGCAAAGATTATCAGTCGGTTTGAATTTATTTGTTTTTTTAAAAGATCAAAAACACTTTTCGCTGTTTTTAAATCTAAACTTCCTGTTGGCTCATCGGCTAGAATAACTTGAGGATCGTTAATCAAAGCTCTAGCTATTGATACTCTTTGTCTTTCACCACCAGAAAGTTCTGAGGGATAATGGTAAATTCGATTTGATAAACCGACTTTTCTCAATAATTGTTTTGATTTTAACATAGAAATTTCTTTATTTTTTTCTATTGATAGATTGGCTAAATATACATTTTCTAAAGCGGTGAAATCTGGAAGTAAATTATCTTGTTGGTAAATAATTCCAATTTTATTAGCTCTTAAAATGTCATTATAGTTAGAATTTTGAAAATCAATTTGTTTATTTCCATATTTCACTATACCACCAGAAGGTCTATCGATTAATGACAACAGGTTTAATAGTGTTGATTTTCCAGAGCCAGAAGGTCCCATTAAAGAATAAATTTTTCCAAGTTTAAAATTATATGACAATTTTTTTAAAACTCTTAGATTTTTTTTGTGAGTAAAAGACTTAGAAATATTTGAGAGTTTAATAAAATTATTCATATTTTAATGCTTTAACAGGATCTAGTTTTGCTGCTTTTAAAGCTGGGAAAATTGAAACAATAATTGTAATAATTATTGAGCATAGCGAAATTAATAAAATTGATGGCGGATTTATCTCTGAAGGCATTGTGCTTAAAAAATATATTTCCTCTGGAAACAAACTTATATTAAATAGTGAGCTCAGAAATTGTCTTAAATTTTCAACATAGATTGAAAAAGCTACTCCAAGAATAATACCAAAAATGGTTGCTGATGTTCCTATTATCACTCCAACTAAAAAAAATATCTTTATTATTGATTTGTTAAGTACACCAATAGATTTTAGTATAGCAATATCTTTTGTTTTATTTTTAACTAAAATTGTTAAACCTGAGATAATATTGAAAGCAGCTACAATAATAATTAAAGATAATATTATAAACATTACATTTCTCTCAACTTTTAAAGCTGAAAAAAGCGCACTATTCGTATCTGCCCAAGAATATATAAATTCATTTTTAAAAATATTCTGTACTATTTCTTTTTGATCCTCAATTTTTTGAGGATTTTTAAGATAAATCTCCAAATTTCTAACATCTTTGTTTAAATTAAAAAACTCTTCCAAAGTTGATAAATTTATAAATGCTATATTATTATCGAAATCAATAAGTCCACTTTCAAAAATTGATATTACTGTAAAAGTTTTTTGTTTAGGTATGTTGCCTATTATTGTCTCAATTCCACTTGAGGACATTATTGTAATATCATCCCCTATATCAAGATTTAGTGTAAAACTAAGCTCTTTTCCAATTGAAATAAAGTTTTTACTTAAATTGTTTCTATTACCTAAAAAATTTTTATTTTTTACTAATTCAAGTTTAGAGAAATCATTATTTTTATAACCTCGCAATACTATTCCTTTTGAGGTCTCACTTTTAATCATTATAGCTTCACCTGAATTGCTTAGTATCAATTCGTTAGAAATAAGTTTTAAATTGTTTAGTTTTAATTTTTCAATTTCAATTATATTTTCATATGGTTTGACAGTTATATGTGCATTAAAACCAACAATCTTATTAATTAGTTCTGTCCGAAAACCATTCATAACAGACATAACAATAATTAAAACAGCTACTCCAAGACTGATACCTATAAATGAAAAGATTGAAATAACATTTAGAAAGCCATCTTTTTTTCTAGCTTTCAAAAACCTGAAGGTAATTTCTTTTTCTAAAGTAGAAATCAATTTTTTTCTTTTTGTTTTTTAATTATCTCTTTTATTTCAGCTATTTTTAATTTTTGTGTTTCTTTTCCAACTTCTTTAAATTCTACTAAATCACCATCGGTTTGTTTACCTATTATTATTTGATATGGAACACCTATTAAATTCATCTTTTTTAATTTTGATGAAAAATTTTCATCAGTATCATCGATTATTGCTTCAATGTTATTTTTTTCTAATTCGGAATCAATCTTTTTTGCTTTTTCTAAAGCCGAATTATCATTTTTATTTATCATTGGTATTATTCCAATATCATATGGTGCAACAGATATTGGCCATTTCATGATTTCATTTTTCTCATCATATTTTGCTTCTATTATTGCGCCAACTAATCTTGAAACTCCTATGCCATAAGAGCCCATTTTAACAAAATCTTTTTTACCACCAGGAAGATCAACCGATGCTCCCATTGGTTTTGAATATTTATCACCAAAATAAAATATATGACCAACCTCAATACCTTTAGTTTTTAATCTATTAGTTTCTGAAACTTTTTTTTCAAACTCGTCCTTATTAAATTTTTCGTCAGTAACTGAATAAAAATCTTCATACTTTTTTCTCAATTCCTCTAGAGATTTTTTCTCTAATTCCGTGCCTTCACTTTTTAAATCAAAAATTCTTTTATCCGTATAAATTTTACTTTCACCAGTTTCAGCTAAGATAATAAACTCATGAGAAAGATTGCCTCCTATGGGTCCTGTATCAGCAGCCATTGGGATGGCTGTAAGATCTAATCTTTTAAACGTTTTTAAATAAGATAAGAAAAATTTATTATAAGAAAATAAAGCTTCGTCATCGGAAATATCGAATGAGTAAGCATCTTTCATATAAAACTCTCTACATCTCATTATTCCAAATCGTGGTCTAATCTCATCTCTAAATTTCCATTGGATATGATATAGAAGTTGTGGGAGGGATTTGTAAGATTTGACTGAAGCTCTAAATATGTCTGTTACAAGTTCCTCATTAGTTGGTCCGTAAAGCATTTCACGATCTTGACGATCTTTAATTCTCAGCATTTCTTCTCCGTAGTCCTCATATCGCCCACTTTCTTTCCATATTTCACTTGATTGTATCGTCGGCATTAAAATTTCTTGAGCTCCAATTTTGTTTTGCTCTTCCCTAACAATTTCCTCAATTTTTTTCATGACTTTAAAACCTAGCGGTAACCAAGAGTAAATTCCTGCTGATGATTGTTTAATCATCCCTACACGTAACATTAATTGATGTGATTTTATTTTGGCTTCTGACGGATTGTTTTTTAAAATTGGAATAAATGATTGTGAAATATACATTCTATGTGATTATATTTCTTAAATTTAAATATTCAAATTTCATAAGTAAGTAAATAATTATAAACAAAACTGTTGTAATTCCAGTACAATAAACAAATTTCTTTAATATTTTTGGATTTTCTGGAGCACCTGGATCTTCTCCTTCAATTTTAATCACTTTATTTCTCTCTACATCTATTGGTAGAATTGCAAAGAAAATTATCCACCAAATGATTATATAGATTATTGCTAATCCTGTAAGGCTCATTAAATCTTCACAAGGTTAATATTAGCAAAAGGTTTTTTTCCGGTTTTTTCTTTTGTAAACTTACGACAAGCAATTTTAAGAGCATCTATTAAATTATGCTCTTGCTGTTTATTACCAAGTTTAAATGTTCTTGTTATTTTTTCAATTTCATCCTCAAGTCCATATAAAAACTCCTCTTTATCATAAACGGGCAATCCTCTGAAAGTGATGATGGGACTATTGTGAATATTTCCCTTTGGGGTAATTAAAATTGTTATTTCTAAATAACCATTGCTACTCAAGTTTCTTCTATCTTTTATAGATTGAGAGTCCTCTTCGACACTAACATTTCCATCTAGATATAATCTTCCACTAGGTGCTTTATCATAAACCTCTGGTTTATCTCCAGGATGCAATTTTACAATATCTCCATTTTCAACTTGAACAGGATGAGGAACCTGCATTTCTTTAGCAAAATTGATATGCTCTATCATGTGTCTATGTTCTCCATGAACTGGAATAACACATTGTGGTTTAACCCATTGGTACATATCCTTTAGATCTTCTCGATTTGGATGTCCTGATACATGAATAAACTCAGTCTCTTCAGAGATAACTTCTATACCGTCCCTCACTAATTGATTATGAAGTTTATAAAGTTTTTTTTCATTACCTGGAATAATTTTGGATGAAAAAATGACGGCATCATCTTTTTCAATAAAAACATCTGGATGAATATAATTAGCAATTCGCATCATCGCTCCCATTGGTTCACCTTGACTACCTGTACATAAATAAAGAATTTTTTCTCTTGGAAAATTTTTTGCATCTCTAGGATCAATTGGTTCAATCGTGTTTTTTAAATATCCACATTGCCTTGCAGCCTTATAAATTCTATGCATTGATCTTCCAACTAAGGATATCTGTCTTCCAGATTTTTCAGCACAATAAAAAGCCGTTTCCATTCTTGCAACATTGGATGCGAAAGAAGTAATGATAATTCTTTTTTTTAATCTATTAACTATGTTTAATAAATTTTTTCTTACATCTAATTCTGATCCTGATCTTCCAGCACTAAAAACATTTGTCGAGTCACAGATCATTGCTAAAACACCCTCGTTTCCTATTTCTTTCAATCTTTTAGAGTTAATTTCTTCGCCAATTAATGGATTAGGATCAACTTTCCAATCTCCTGTATGTAAAATTACTCCAGCAGGAGTTTTTATTCTCAAGCCATTTGGTTCTAGTATTGAATGGGTCAAAGTGATGTATTCAATTTCAAACTTTTCTAATGAAATATTTCCATTTAATTCAACAATTTTAAGATCTTTAGTAATATCAATATGTTTTTCTTTAAATTTTTCCTTTATCAAAACAGCAGTAAAAGGTGTTGCATATATCTTACATTGAAGTTTTGGCCATAAATGAGCTATTGCACCTATATGGTCTTCATGGGCATGAGTAAGAACTATACCTAATAAATTATCTTTTTTTTCAACTATAAAACCTGGGTCTGGATAAATTAAATCTATTCCTGGAAGTGTGTCATCTGCAAAAGTAACACCAATATCAACCATGATCCATTTATGATCTCCAGGCAAACCATAGCCGAATAAATTCATATTCATCCCGATTTCACCAGATCCTCCTAGTGGACAAAATAATAATTCTTCTTTCATTTATTTAATCAATTTAGATATTTTTATAAGACCCTTAACAGTGATATTTTTGTTTTCAATCACTTTTGTTTTTATAGATTTTATAAATAAATCAGAAAAACCACCTGTGATAACAACCTTATAAGATTTTCTTGTTTCTTTCTTAATCAAATTAATAATATTGTCAATTAAACCTGCGTAGCCCCAAAAAAAACCAGATCTCACAGCTGAATTTGTATCTATTCCAATTACTTTTTTCATTTTTTTTAGATTGATTTTTGGTATCAAAGAAGCTTTATCGCTCAAAGTATTTAAAGAAATACTTATACCTGGTGCGATAACACCTCCTTTATAAGTATTGTTGACCAATACGTCAAATGTAGTAGCTGTACCAAAATCTAAAATTATAAAATTTTTGTTAGGACAAAGTAAACTTATTGCATTTGCTAATCTATCAGAACCAACTTGTTTAAAATTTGCTTTTATATCCAAGATAGATTTTAAATTTAGATCCTTTATTTCATAGCACTTAATTTTAGTTTTTTTTGAAACAAATCTTTTAATAAAATTAAAGTTTTTCGGTACAACACTACAAAATAATATCTTCTCAATATTCTTAAAATCTTTTGTTAAAATTTTGAATTTTTTGTTAAGAATAGAGTTTGTCATTAATTTTGATGGT
>CACPGZ010000018.1 GCA_902633585.1 uncultured Pelagibacteraceae bacterium | reverse complement strand
GATAATTTTTTTGCATTTACAAACCATTGCTCTGTTAAAAAAGGTTCAATAACTGAATTTGATCTATCCCCATATGGTACTTTATTTTTGATATTTTCTTCTTTAACAAAAAAATCTTTTTCTTTTAATTCTTTTAAAATTTTTTTACGTGCTTCAAATCTATCTAATCCAACATAGTCATCTGGAGCGTTATTATTTATTTTACCATCTATGGTGAACACATTTATGATTTCTAATTTATTTCTTTGACCGACATCATAATCATTAAAGTCATGGGCTGGAGTAATTTTTAATGCACCAGTTCCTTGTTCAGGGTCTGCATAATTATCTTTTATAATTTTAATCTTTCTACCAACGATCGGGATAGTGACAGTTTTACCCACATATTTTTTAAATCTTTTGTCTCTTGGGTTAACAGCAATAGCTGTATCTCCAAGCATTGTTTCAGGTCTTGTAGTTGCAATAGTTATAAAATCAGAAGATTTATCAATTGGGTATCTAATGTAGTAAATCTTAGAGTTCATTTCTCTTTGATCGACCTCTAAATCAGATATTGCTGTTTTTAAAACTGTGTCCCAATTGACCAGTTTTTCAGCTTTATAAATTAATTTTTTTTTGTGTAATTCGACAAATACTTTAATGACTGATTTTGATAGATTTTCATCCATCGTGAATGCGTTCCTAGACCAATCACATGAACATCCCAGTTTCTTTAACTGATTTATAATAATGTCACCATACTGATTTTTCCATTCCCACACTTTTTCTATAAATTTTTCTCTACCTAAATCATTTTTGTTTAAATTCTCTTTTTTAATTTCTTTTTCAACAAGTGCTTGAGTTGCTATTCCCGCATGATCTGTTCCGGGTTGCCATAACGTCTCGTAATTATTCATTCGGTAATAACGAACTAATAGATCTTGGATAGAATTATTTAAAGCGTGCCCCATGTGTAAACTTCCAGTGACATTTGGTGGTGGTATAACAATTGAATATTTTTTTGAATTTTTCTTAGGTTTGAATAATTTGTTTTTTTCCCAATAAGAATAAATATTATCTTCTACTTCAGAATGTATATATTTATCACTATTCATGGATTATGTAGTTTATAATTTAATAATCCAAATTAACAATAATCAAATTAGAACGTTATTTAATAGACTAATTACAAATATTTTATATAAAACTTCTTGTAGCTATCTACTAAAACATATGGCAACGTGGCGGAATGGTTACGCAGAGGATTGCAAATCCTTGTATCCCGGTTCGATTCCGGGCGTTGCCTCCAAAAAAATTCTTGTTTTAGTCTTAAAAGAAAGTAAGTTTGAGTTTTTTATATTCCTCGGTAGCTCAGTTGGTAGAGCAGTTGACTGTTAATCAATTGGTCGCAGGTTCGAGTCCTGCCCGAGGAGCCAATTTTATTTTTATCCAACCTTTGAAATACCTGATACCTGTAATGATTTAGTAAATTTTATTTTTTGATCAGAGTTTAACTCAGAATACAATTTAACCAAAAAATTATAATTTACATTCATGTGTCCTTCTTGAGATTTTTCTAAGTTTACTAAATATTCTGAAAAATCCTCAAAAAAATAGTTTATCGGTACTTTTAAATAATTTGAAAGTTGTAACAATCTTATTGAACTTACACCATTAGTACCTTTTTCATATTTTTGTATTTGTTGAAATGTTACGTTGATTGCTTTAGCTACTTTTGTTTGAGTTAAACCTAAAGCTAGCCTTCTAAGTTTAAGCTTATTACCTAAATGCTTATTAAAGTTATCTTCCATTAAGACCCCTCTTAATTTTGTTTAAATTATGATTGAACTAGTTTTTAATAGTCACTGCAACAAAATTATTTTTTTTTTTTGAATAAAAAACTCATTATATTAAAATTATGTCAAGTAATACTTAGAGCATTATTTAACAATTATTGCTTGAATTTATTGGTATCTATAGTATCTGGCTCAAAAAAAGTTTAGTTCTTTCACTCTTTGGATTAGCAAAAAACTCATTGGTATCTGCTTTCTCAACGATCATTCCTTCGTCCATAAATATCATTTGATCTGCAACTTCTTTAGCAAAACCCATTTCATGTGTAACAACAATCATGGTCATTCCTTGTTTTGCAAGATTTACCATTACATCTAAAACTTCTTTAATCATTTCAGGGTCTAAGGCAGATGTTGGCTCATCAAAAAGCATTATTTTAGGTTCCATGCATAAAGCTCTAGCTATAGCTACACGTTGTTGTTGTCCTCCTGAAAGTTGACCTGGATATTTTTGAGCCTGATCTAATATTTGTACTCTTTCTAAATGTTTAAGAGCTAATTCTTCTGCATCTTTCTTTGCCATTTTTTTAACCCAAATAGGAGCCAAAGTACAATTGTCAAGAATTGATAGGTGTGGAAATAAATTAAATTGCTGGAATACCATTCCAACTTCTGCTCTAATTTGCTCTATATTTTTAGTATCTTCTGTTAATTCAGTTCCATCTACTATTATTTCACCTTCTTGGTGTTCCTCTAATCTATTAATACATCTTATTAATGTAGACTTTCCAGAACCAGAAGGACCACAAACAACAATTTTTTGTTTTGGTTTTACCTCTAAATTTATCCCTTTTAAAACTTGAAAATCTCCAAACCATTTATTCATATTGTTTATTTGGATTATATTATCTGACATATTATTTAACGATCTGTTTTATATTTTTGTTCAAGATTATAACTATATTTACTCATTGCATAACAAATAATCCAGAAAATTATAGCAGCAAAAACGTAACCTTCCATTGCAAAACCTAACCATTCTGGATTTGTCTTGGCTAAATTTAACATTCCCACAATTTCTAAAAGACCAACAACAAAAATTAATGGGGTATCTTTAACTAAGGCTAAAAAAGTATTAGCTATTCCTGGAATAACAAGTTTTAAAGCTTGGGGTAAAATTACAAATATGTGCATTTTCCAATATCCCATTCCTAAGGATTTAGCGGCTTCGTATTGACCTCTTGGAAGTGCTTGTAATCCTCCTCTAATAACTTCAGCTACATATGCTGCTTCAAATAGCGAAATAGCTATTATACATCTTACCAATTTATCAATAAAAAAATCTGCTGGTAAAAACATTGGAAACATTACAGCAGACATAAATAATACTGTAATTAATGGAACACCTCGCCAGAATTCAATGAATCCTATTGATATGTATCTAATTAAAGGAAATCCAGATCTTCTTCCTAATGCAAAAGCCATACCTATAGGAAAACAAAAAATTAAACAGAAGAAAGAAATTATAAAAGTTAATGATAACCCTCCCCAAGCACCAGTTTCTACCCAGTTTAAGCCATCTAATTTTCCAAGTTCAATTAACTCTTCATAAAAAATAAAATATTTTAATAAAATATAAAGAGAAAAAGGAACAATTAAGAAGTAATAAAACTTAAATTTACTTGGAATAAAAAAACCAATTATTATAGAAAGTATTGCAGCAATTATTCCATATGAAAAATCAAAAAATACCGGGCCTCCTGAAATAAAAAAGAAAATAAACAAAAAAGCAATAAAAGGATAAATTACAACATAGTATAAAGTTAAATATTTTTTAAATTTATCTGTTGCAAAATAACCAACTGATCCAAGTAAAGCTAAAGCAATAAATGATAAATTAATTCTCCATTGTTCACCATTAGGATACATCCCATACATGAATCTTCTTATCCAAACTTTTATATATGTCCAACAAGCACCCGTGCCTGTACATACATCTTTTGTGTCACCTGCAAAACTAGCATCAATAAAAAACCAACTTAGTATTGGTGGTATTGATTTTAGAATTATAAATATAATTAATAATGATAATATTGCGTTAAAGTTATTGGTATTTATATGCTTATTGATTAGATCTAATTGTTTAATACCGCTCAACTCAATTCTTATAAAGTAGAGGCCAATAAAACCAAGTATCAGTGGCAAAAAATAACTTAAAAAACTTGGTAAAAAACCTGTCAAATTCAGATTAAAGAAAGAATTTAAAAGAACATCTAAAACACTAATAAAAAATAAAAAAGTACCTAAATATAAAAAAGTATAAAGATTTGATTTATCTGGTTTTAAAAAATTTATTTTGGACACTATTTTTCCTGGATTGCAATTTTGTTATTATACCAATTCATGAATAATGAAATTGCTATACTTAAAGATAAATATGTAAACATTGTGATAGATACTATTTCAATTGCTTTACCTGTTTGCATTAAAGCTGTTCCGGCAAAAACAAGTACAAGATCAGGATATGCTATAGCTGCTGCTAATGAAGAATTTTTAGTAAGATTTAGATATTGGTTTGTTGTAGGTGGTATTATTATTCTTAACGCCTGAGGCATCACTACTAACTTGAGAACTTGATTTGGAGTTAAACCAATTGATGCAGCAGCCTCTTTTTGACCTTTACCAATACCTTGAATTCCTGCTCTAACACATTCGGCTATAAATGTTGCTGTGTATAAGGATAAAGATAGCGCTAAAGCTATCAATTCAGGAGGTAAACTTACACCCCCCTCATAAATGAATGATGTAGTGGCTAGCTGCTTTAAAACAGGAACTTCGAATGATAATCTTACTCCACCAATCAAAAAACTTATAAGAGGTAAAACCAAAATTAAACCTATAGATATAAGCAAAACTGGTGTTTGTTTACCTTGAGTTTCTTGTAATTTCTTTGCTTGATAGCGTATTACTATTATCGCAATAATAGCAGCGATTATTGAATAAAAGAAAATATTAAAGTTTTGCCAAATAAAAGCAGGCACAAACAAACCTTTTATTGTTAAAAATGCAACTCCAAACATTGCTTCTGCATCTTGTGGAAGTGGCAAAGCTCTTAAGGCAGCAAAATACCAAAAAAATATTTGTAAAAGTAATGGTATATTTCTGAAAAATTCTACATAAAAGGCAGCAAATTTATTTATTAAGTAATTCGATGATAGCCTTGCAATACCAACTATTACACCAAGTATAGTTGCAAAAAAAATTCCAATAACTGAAACAAGGATAGTATTTAGTAAACCAACTAGATAGGCTCTAAAATATGAATGGGATCCGTCATACTCAATTAAAGAAAATTGGACATCGAATGATGACTCTTGCGATAAAAATCCATAACCAAAATCAATACCTCTATTCTCCATATTGACTTGTGCATTATAAGTAAAAAAACCAAAGACAAGAACAACAGCAATAACTGTCATTAATTGTGGACCTATATCTTTAAGTTTGAAATTCACTATGAAGATTATATATGAGTTTGTAAAAAAAAGGGCTAGTAAAATCTAGCCCTTTTTAAGTAATTTATAACTTAAATTATCTTGATGGTGGAACGTATAAAATACCACCTTTAGTCCATAACTCATTTGGACCTCTATCTGGTAAAATACCAGTGTCAGCTATATTTCTCTTATAACTTTCACCATAGTTTCCAACCTGTTTAATAATTCTTAAGTTCCACTCGTTATCTAAACCGAATGCTGCACCCATCTCACCTTCAGCACCAACTAATCTTTTAATAGCTGGATTGTCTGAGGTTTTCATCATGTCAGCATTAGCTGAAGTAATTCCATACTCTTCAGCCTCGATCATTGTATTTAAAGACCATCTTACGATATCTTCCCATACTGAATCCCCCTGTCTCACTACAGGACCTAATGGCTCTTTAGAAACAGTTTCAGGTAACACAATGTGTTCATCTGGATTAGACATTTTTGTTCTTTGTGCAGCAAGACCTGATTTATCAGTAGTATATGTATCACATCTACCAGCATCATATGCAGCTACAACTTCGTCAGCTTTTTCAAAAGCTACTGGTTCATACTTGATTCCTTTTGAATTAAAAAAGTCTCTCATATTTAACTCAGTTGTAGTACCAATGTTTGTACAAGCTGAGATACCATTTTTGAATTGGCTTGTTGAAGTAATACCAGAACTTTTTCTAACCATGAAGCCTTGACCATCGTAGAAATTTACTCCAACGAAGGTAAGTCCGATATCAGCATCTCTAGAAAGTGTCCAAGTTGTGTTTCTTGATAAGATATCTATCTCACCAGAAGTTAAGGCAGTAAATCTTTCTTTAGCACTTAGTGGCGTAAACTTAACTTTGTTTGCATCACCTAATACTGCAGCAGCTACTGCTCTACATACATCAACATCTATACCAGTCCAATTTCCCGCAGCATCAGCATTAGAAAATCCTGGAAGACCTTGAGATACTCCACATCTTACAAAACCCTTTTTTTGAGTGTTTTTAAGTGTTTTAGATTTTTTAGCAGCCATAGACTCTGTTGTAAAAGTGAACAACACAGCTAACATAGCAGCTAAAGAAGTTAATTGTTTTAAGTATTTAAACATATTTCTTCCTATTGTTTATTTATTTGTTAACAAATAATTCAAAATTTCTTTTGAATATTCTTAATTTAAGCATGTTAAAAAATACTCTTCAAGATAAATTTATTAGGTTTTTTAACTTCTTGAAATCCTAGTCAAGATAATAATAATATCAAAATCATAATAAAAATGACATATGGCGCGCCCTGGAGGATTCGAACCTCCGACCCTCGGTTTAGAAAACCGATGCTCTATCCAGCTGAGCTAAGGGCGCAAAATTTAATCTTACATATACAATAATTAATTAACTTTTAAAAAGGAATTTTTTTACTAAAAGTAGAATTGTTAATAACTCAATTCTTCCTACAATCATGAAGAAAATGAGACAATATTTACTAAAAAATTCTAGGTTACTAAAATTAAATTCCTCTAAACCATAATTTGAAGAATTTACAGTATTCATCAAAGTTAAAATTGATAATTTAAATGAATTAACAAATGTAATTCCGCTTAAGCTTAGTAATGAAGTTAAAATAAATAAAGATAGAATAAATATTATTATTGTTAAAAAATATTTATTTATTTCATTTAGATTAAAATTTATCTTTGTAAAAATTAATTTATTCATAAAAACATTTTTTGGTTTACTAAAAGATAGAATCTGATTTAGAGAAAACTTAAAAAGTGAATAAATCTTGATAAATCTCAGACCAGAACTGGTTGAAAAAAAAGATCCACCAATTATAACTAAAATTAAGTATACTAAATTTAAATTTTCTTGACCTGAATTAAGAGAAAAACCAATATTAGTCATGCTGCTAATTATTGCAAAAAGATTTATTGAAAAATCGTATTTAAAACTAAAAAAAAGAAAAAAAATACTAACTACAATAATTAAATATACCAATAAATGTAAATCTTCATAAAAAAAATTTACATTTTTTTTTCTAAAAAAAATTAGATTATATGAAAAAAAAAGACTAAAAAAAGATAACAACATCAATAAAGAAAATATGAAAACCTGACTATTTTCTTTAATTATTGATGACAATTCATTGACGGGTAGAAAGCCACCTGATGATATTAGTGTCAAAGCTAAATTTAAAGAGTCAAAAGTTCTTATTGAAAAAATATTTAAAACTATAAATATTAATATAGTTAATGTTGTATATAGAATAAAAATTTTAGCTCCTTGCTTTAAAATTTCTATACTATTAAACGATATAAAATTTGTTAAAGTTTTCTTAAAACTTTCATCATAAATATCTATTAAATAAATTATAGAAAATAAAAAATAAAGACCACCTATCCATTGAGTAGAAGATCTCCAAATGATGAGGCCTTGATCAATGAGTTTAATATTGTCAAAAACTGTAAAACCAGTAGATGTAAATCCTGATATTGACTCAAAAAAAGAATTGGAAAAAGTTAAATTGTAAATGCTAAAATAAAATGGAATTGATAAAACTAATGGTATTAATATATAACCTAAAAATACGGTTAATATTTTCTGAAAAATATTTAATTTAATATGATATTTTCCAAATTTAAATAAAACTACAAATAAAATAAATGATGTTGCTAAAGTTAAATAATAAGTATTTAAATTTAAATATAGATTAAAATAATATGAATAGAGTATATTAAAAAAAGAAAGTATTGAAACAATACCAAAAAAAAAACTTAAATATTTGATCTCTAACTTAAACATTTAATTAAACAGAGCTAAGTCTAAAAAGATCTTCTACAACTCCAATGGTATCTTTTTTCACAATTAAAACAATCTGATCGTCCTTCTGAAAAACAAAATCAGATTTTGGGATGATGACCTTCTTGTTTCTTAAGACAGCACCAATTCTTATTTCTTCTGGTAAATTTGAATTTTTTAATTCTTTACTTATTAGTTGAGAGGACTCGATTATTTCTGCCTCAATTACCTCATACTCACCATTCGATATTGTGTAAGCATTTTCAATAGTTCCTTTGTGAATATGTTTTAAAATACTAGAAACTGTATTCATCCTAGGATCAATCAGATCATCAATTTTCAAAGATGACTGTAAAAGTGAGTAGTTGGGTTTATTTATTAAAGCCATTGTTCTTTTGTCTTCAATATCTTTTTGATCTTTAGCAAACTTTTCAACAAGAACACTGACCATTAAATTATCCTCATCGTCATTGGTAAGTGCTAGGACAGTTTCCGCTTCATCTAAATTTGCCTCTGATAAAACTTCTTCATCTAATCCATTGCCATTTATTACAATTGTATTATTTAATTCTTTAGCGAGGTACTCAGATCTAAGTTTATCTTTTTCTACAATCTTTACTCTCAATCCCTCTAAAGTATCTTCAATATTTTTAGCAAGGTTATAGCCAATATTACCTCCACCAATAATTAAAATTTTTTTAGATATCTTTTCTGAGTGACCAAAAGCTTCTAAAGTATCTGCCATTTGCGATGAATTTATTATTACATAAATCTTATCTTTTTCATTAATTTGATCAGTTTTTTTTGGGATAAAAGATTTATCCTCTCTAATAATTGCGATTATATTTGCATCTAAGTTAGGAAATTTATTTGTCAATTCGTTTAACTTTAAACCTATCAATTTACAATTATCTTTAATCAATATTTCTAACAGTCTAATTTGATTTTTAGCAAAAGGGACACTGTCGAGTGCGCCTGGTGCCTCTAATTTTCTCTGTATTGATTTTGCAATTTCAATTTCTGGTGAAATTATTACATCTATTGGTAAGTTTTCTTTATTGTAAACTCTTGTAAATTTTGGATTTAAATAATCCTGAGATCGTATCCTAGCTATTTTTTTTGGAATATTAAAAATTGAGAATGCTATTTGACAAATAAGCATATTAATTTCATCGTTTCTTGTTACTGCTATTATCATATCAGTTTCAGCTGCATTGGCTTTCTCAAGTATTGATGGATATGTTGCTTTACCAACAATTGCTTTTACATCAAGTGAATCATTGATTTTTTGTATATCTTCACTTGATTGATCAATCACAGTAACAGAATGACCTTGTTCACTAAGTTGTTTAGCTATAGTGAAACCTACTCTTCCAGCACCACAAATAATAATATTCATTCTAATTAAATTCTTTTATTCCAAGACCCTTCAATTTTCTATGAAGAGCACTTCTTTCCATGCCGACAAATGTAGCTGTTTTAGATATATTCCCATTAAACTTTTTTAATTGTAAGCTTAAATACTCTTTTTCAAACTTTTCTCTAGCTTCTTTTAAAGGTACAGACAAACTATTTTCATTAAATCTACTAGTATTTATTCCAGATTTTAGAGATTCCTTAATAATATTAGAAACTTTTTCTTGAGTATTGGGTTGTAATATTGCAATTCTCTCAATTAAATTTCTTAATTCTCTTACATTTCCATGCCAATCATGGTTCAAAATATAGCTGTTGTTTTCATCAATTTCTAAATTTTTGATATTATAACTTTCAGAAATTTGATTAGAGAAATACTTTATAAGTAATGGTATATCTGAAATTCTCTCACTTAACGGTTTAATATTAATTTCAAATACATTTAATCTATGAAATAAATCCTCTCTAAAGTTTCCTATTTCTACTTCTTGTTTTAGATCTTTGCTGGATGAGCAAATTAATCTAACATCAACATGAATATCACTATTACCATTTACTCTTTTGAATTTCTGATCTGTTAAAACTCTCAAAATTTTAGACTGTATTGCTAGTGGTATTTCAGACACTTGATCTACTAAAAGAGTTCCTTTATTTGCTTTTTCTAATGCACCATAAGATATAAATCCGTCATTTTTTTCTTCACCAAATAATTCCAGATCATATTTATCATTATCTAGCAAAGCACCATTAATAATTATAAATGGTTTATTTTTTCTTTTCGAATTTTTATGTATTTTACGGGCAACAAGTTCTTTGCCAGAACCTGAGGGTCCATTAATGAAAATTCTACTTTCAGTAATAGAAATTTTTTCAATTTGCTCTTTTATATTTATAATATTTTTACTTTCACCAATTAAATCATATGAAGAAAAAAGTTTATTTTCGTATTCTTTATTTTGTGTTTTTAAATTTAAATTTTCAACTGCTCTACTAATAAAATTTAATAGTCTAGTTTTATCAAAAGGTTTTTCAACAAATTCAAATGCTCCATGCTTTAATGAATTAACTGCCATTTCAATATTTGCGTGACCTGAAATCATAATAACGGGAACATCGTGATTCTTAGATTTTATGTGTGCCAAAAGCTGAATACCATCATTGTCACCTTTATCTAATTTAACATCAAGAATTGCAACATTAGGCATTTTTTTATCTATCTCATTTAAGGCTTGATTATAATTTGCAGCTAATCGCGTTTGATATCCCGCATCAACAATTAGATCGTTCAGAATGTTTCTTATATCTGAGTTATCATCAACAATTAATATTTCTACACTCATCTAATTAAATATAATTTCTATTTTTGCTCCACTTGGAATTGAAACAAAGTTTATTTCACCATTATGATCATTAATAATTTTATTTACTATTGAAAGACCTAATCCCGTACCATTTTTTTTTGTAGTGAAGTAAGGGTTTAAAATATCTTTAATATTGTTTTTTAGAACTTCAAAGCCTAATCCACTATCTTTTATTATAATATAAATTTGGTTATTTTTCTCAAAAATTTCAATACTAATAATCTTATCAAAATTACTAGTATTTTCAGCTTTTTGTTGAATACTTTCGATGGAATTTTTAATCAAATTAAATATTACTCTACTAATTTGCTCCTTATCACATTCTAGAAAGATTGACGATTGATTACTCATAAAATTTAATTTTATCATAGGGTCTATTTCAGATAATAATTTAATATTTTCATGAATTATCTTAATTAAATCATTTTTTTTTAAAACTGGTTTAGGCATTCTAGCAAAATCAGAAAACTCATTTAATAGATTACCTATTTGTTTTATTTGATTATTTATAATTTTTAGATTTTCTTCAAAATTATCTTTTTCATTTTCATCAACTTGTTTAATATATTTTTCCCTAATTCTATCAATTGTTAATTGAATTGGAGTAAGAGGATTTTTTATTTCATGAGCTAATTTTCTTGCTAGATTCCCCCAAGCCTCATATCTTTCATTTATGATCAATTTATCTTGTTGATTTTTTAATCTTACAATCATTGAGTTGAAATTTTTATTTAGTATTTCCAAATCTTTGTCAGTTTTAATTTCTGGAACTTTTGTAGTTAGGTCGCCCTCTCCTATCGCAGTAGATGCAGAAATTAAATTATTTATAGATCTAAAGAATCTTGAAGAAAATCTTATAGCTATAGTAATTGATATAAAAAGCAAAAGAGTGACTATAATTATATAAATTATTGCAAAAGAAATTTTTATTCCTGTGTTCCTTTCCTCAACAGTATAATAAAAATTAATTGCTTCTTGAGACTCATTCAAATATTTTGATATATCTTTATCCAAGTATTTTACTACATACAAAAATCTATTTTCAAAAGCTTGAAGCTTCATTATTGCAGCTGAAATATTTTCAGGAGCATTTATTATCTTGAGTGGTCTATCATCATCCAAAACAAGTTTTAGTGTTTTGTCTATTGGTGGAATATATTGTGTGCGATCATCTATATTAGTAAATAATAATTTTTTATTTTGATCAATAATATGTATTTCGTCTATATCCCTAATCAATTTTTGTGTCTTTAAAAATCTTTCATATTCTTTATTATTATTATTTAAAAATTTAGCACTTTTGTTTGTATCAAAAGCAATTAAT
Organism: uncultured Pelagibacteraceae bacterium; assembly: GCA_902633585.1. Classification (GTDB taxonomy): domain Bacteria; phylum Pseudomonadota; class Alphaproteobacteria; order Pelagibacterales; family Pelagibacteraceae; genus Pelagibacter. The sequence goes on along the minus strand of CACPGZ010000018.1, from coordinate 78 downwards.
ATAATATCAGATTCAATTTTATTTCTTACTTCTTCTACATAACTTTTAGCAAGTTCATAAGAGTTATTTACAACGGTA
>CACPGZ010000017.1 GCA_902633585.1 uncultured Pelagibacteraceae bacterium | reverse complement strand
CATTATTGTATTTTCGTTTCCATCAATACTTGAGAATAAATCTCTTCCCTTACCTTCTATTTGATAAACATTATAAGCATATAATGCCTCATCCGAAATTTTTAATAGATATTTTTTTAGTTCTTCTTCTGTCATTTTTTTCATTGTCAGTAATGCTTTATCGGTATAGTTCCATACCATAGATCCGTTTTTGGAGATACATACTGAGCTTATTAAATGATGTTTTTTACCATTGAGTTTTTTTAAAATTTCTAAAGCTTCATTTCTATCATTAGGTTTTGATATCAGTTCTCCCTCTAAATCAATTACACTGTCAGCACCCAAAACTAATTCATTAACATGCTTATTGCTTACTTTGTTGGCTTTTAATTCAGCTAAATTTTTTGATATGATTTCTGGTGAAGCTTTTTCTTTTATTAAACTTAGTTTCACAATATTTTCATCGACATTTGATGGTTTTGTCTCATGTAAAATATTATTTTCGTCCAGTATCCTTTTTCTAACTTTGCTTTTAGAAGCTAGAATAATTTTAGGCATTTTCTTTATATATTTCGTATATTTTAATTATTGAAGCTGCAGTTTCCTCTACAGATTTCCGTGTAACGTCAATGGATGGCCATTTGTATTTTTTGAAAGTATTTCTTGCCATATCTACTTCTTTTTTAATTTGTTCCAAATTTGTATATAATTTATTTTTATTTTCCTTAAGAGAATTCATCCTATTTTTTCTAATTTCTACAAGCCTTTGTGGCTCAGTATTTAACCCGATAATGCATGAGATTTTAGGGTCTTTTTTTAAAGCTTCTGGTAAAGAATTTTCATTTATTAAAGGTATGTTGGATGTTTTAAAACCTTTGTTAGCTAAAAAGATTGCCGTTGGGGTCTTGCTTGTTCTGCTTACACCCAACAAAATTATATCAGACTCTTTTATTCCTTTTACAAGATTACCGTCATCATGGTTCATTGTAAATTGAATTGCTTCGATTCTTTTATAATATTCTTCATCAAGAGCGTATTGCCCACTTGGTTGGTGAGAGGCTTTTTGATTTAAAAGTTTTGAAAAACTTAATATTAGATCACCTAGCACACCAAAGCATGGAATTTTTTTTGTGTCACTATTTTTTGCAAGATATTTTGCTAAATTACTATCAACAATAGAATATAAAATTATTGAGTTTTTTTCTTTTTTTGCACTTTCTAAAATTTTTATAATTTGGTTTTCTGTTCTGGTAAAAGAATAAGTATGTATTTTATAGTTTATATTTTTAAATTGAGCTTTGATGGCTATAAAAATACGATCAAGAGTTTCACCAGTTGCATCTGATATAAGATAAATTGAATATGAGTTACTCATGTATAATGTGTGTATAAATTTGTATCATTTTTATCATATTGAATATTTTCCATATTTTAAAATTTATGGTGTAAAACAAAGCTTTTATTAACAAAATTAAACATGTTAAAATCTTTTGTAATCATTTGGTGTATTTAGTTAATAAGCTTCAATTTTGCGTATATATTTATTAAAATTTAAACTCTAAATGTTAACAAACTGTTTATAAAATGTTCAATAAATTTAATCACCATTATTCACAGAATATACTAACATTACAATTAATTATATTTAATTATTAATATGTCTCCAATCGAAGAAGTAATAATAAATAAAAAAAGTGATATTAATCCTATTTGGATAATGAGACAAGCTGGTAGATATTTACCAGAATTTAGAAAAATTAGAAAACAAAATCCTGATTTTATAAAATTATGTCTTAACGAAAAATTATCAAGCGAGATCACTTTACAACCTTTGAAAAGATTCGATTTGGATGCAGCAATAATTTTTTCTGACATCTTAATGTTACCATATGGCTTAAATCAAATTGTTGAATTTAAAAAAAATGTAGGCCCATTACTTGGTAACTTTGATTTAAAAGAGATTTCGAATATTGAAGAAGTTGAATTTGTAGAAAAACTATCTCCTGTCTACGAATTAATAAAATTAGTAAGTAATTCTCAATTTACTAGAAATAAAACTACTATAGGATTTGTTGGAGCACCATGGACTTTATTAGTTTATATGATAAATAAAAAATCACCAAAATTAAGCCTGAATGAAAATTTTTTTGACGACAAATATTTAATTGATAAAGTTCTTAAAATTTTAGATAAATTTTTAAAAGTACATATAAAAAGCCAGATTGATAATGGTGCTCAGATAATTCAAATTTTTGATAGTTGGGCCGGTTTGTTAAAAGAAAAAGATTTACCTTATTACATTTATGAACCCACTTTAAGTTTGGTCAATTACACCAAATCTTTAAATGTGCCTGTTATCTGTTTTCCAAGAGGTATTAAAAATTACAAAAATTATTGTGAAATTATTAAACCAGATGCAATTTGCATTGATTATGAAGTTGATCCAATAAAAATTAATAAAGAAATAAACATTCCTGTTCAAGGTGGAATGGATCCAAAGGTTTTGCTTTCTAATAAAGAAAATTTAAAAAAAGAAACAATGAAATATTTAGATATATTTAAGGATCATCCATATATATTTAACTTAGGGCATGGCGTCCTTCCAGAAACGGACCCTAATATGATGGATTATTTAGTAAAAACTGTGAAAGATTACTAATGGAAAAAAAAACAGAACACCCATCAGTTAATTTTGGAAAAACAGGAGTTTTAATTGTTAATCTTGGAACTCCTGACTCAACAAGTTGGCTTGATATAAGAAAATATTTAAAAGAATTTTTATCAGATAGGAGAGTAATAGAGGTTAACCCGATAATTTGGCAAATCATATTAAATGTTATTATATTAACCTTTCGGCCATCTAAAACAGCCAAGGCTTATAAAGAAATTTGGATGAAAGACAAAAACATTTCTCCTCTTTTGCATTATACGCAAAAGCAAGCAGAAAAGCTTTCAAACTTAATATCTGAAAAAAACTTAATAGTAGATTATGCTATGAGATATGGGAATCCTAGTATAAGAAGTAAAATTGCAACTCTTAATGAAATGGGTTGTGAAAATTTAATAATTCTCCCTCTTTATCCCCAATATGCTTCGGCAACCACTGCAACAGTCTGTGATGAAGTATATAGAACTCTTATGAAAATGAGATGGCAACCATCACTAAAAATAGTGCCACATTATGAGTCGGATCCTTTATATATAGAAGCGCTCGTAAATTCTTTGAATAAAAAAATTAAAGAAATAAATTGGAAGCCAGATTTGATATTAGCTTCTTATCATGGAATACCTCAAAAATATTTTGATAAGGGCGATCCTTATCATTGTTATTGTCACAAGACTACGAGACTAATATCAGAAAAGTTTACTTCAATTGAAATTAAGACAACATTCCAATCTAGATTTGGTCCTGAGAAATGGCTTCAACCCTACACAGATAAAACTTTAGAAAGTTTACCCAAAGAAGGTAAAAAAAATGTTTTGGCTATATGTCCAGGATTTTCCTCAGACTGCGTCGAAACTTTAGAAGAAATCCAAATTCAAGGAAAAGAGAGTTTCTTAGAATCTGGTGGAGAAAATTTTGATATGGTACCGTGTTTGAATGATAATGACGATCACATAATTTTATTAAAATCTTTAATTCAAAAAAACTTTTGATTAATGAACACTTACTTGCTTTTTAAATCCTTACATTTGATATCTGTCATTTCCTGGATGGCTGGATTGTTATATCTTCCAAGAATTTTCGTTTATCATTCTCAAAACAATGCTCAGCCAATTATATCAGAGGTGTTTAAGGTTATGGAAAGAAAACTATTTTTTTATATCATGACACCAGCAATGATATTATCTTGGCTATTTGGCTTGATACTTATCCACGAAATAGGATTTGAAAAACTTGGACAAACTTGGATGATTTTGAAATTGATATTTGTGGTTATATTAACAATTTATCATTTTTATCTTGGTCGTATTTTAGGACAGTTTAAATTAGACCTTAATACGCATTCACATAAATTTTATCGATTTATAAATGAAATTCCCACATTATTGCTTATTTTAATCATATTTGTTGTGGTTTTTAAGCCTATCTAGGGTTGAAAATTTGCAAATAGCATATATATTTCTCTCATTATTAAGTCCTTAATAATCTTTAATCATGAACATACAAGAATTAAAACTTAAATCATCAGAACAACTTATTACACAAGCAGAGGAGCTTGGTATCGAAAATGCCAGCACACTGAGAAAACAGGAAATTCTCTTTGCAATTCTTAAAAAGGTTGCTGAAAAAGAGGAAATTACAGGCGCAGGAGTTTTACAATTGCTTCAGGATGGATTTGGTTTTTTAAGAGCGATGGAGTCAAACTACCTTCCTGGTCCTGACGATATTTACGTTAGTCCAAGTCAAATAAGAAAATTTGGTTTAAGAACAGGAGATACTGTTGAGGGACCTGTAAGAGCTCCTAAAGAAGGTGAAAGATATTTTGCTTTATTACAGGTTAGTAAAATAAATTTTGAGGAACCCGATAAATCTAGACACAAAATAGCGTTTGATAACTTAACACCTTTGTATCCTGATAAACAACTAGTTATGGAAGTTGAAGTGACAAAACCGGATAAGAAACAAGATTTAACACCCAGGTTAATAGATCTTGTCAGTCCAATTGGAAAAGGTCAAAGATCGATAATTATTTCCCCACCAAAAGCAGGAAAGACTATGATTTTACAAAGTATCGCAAACTCAATTGCTAAGAATTATCCAGAGTGTTACTTGATGGTACTGTTAATTGATGAACGTCCAGAGGAAGTGACAGATATGCAGAGAACTGTTAAAGGTGAGGTTATTAGTTCAACCTTTGATGAACCTGCACAAAGACACGTCGCAGTGGCTGAAATGGTAATAGAAAAGGCCAAAAGGCTTACTGAGCATAAGAAAGATGTCGTAATATTACTAGACTCAATAACAAGACTTGGTCGAGCTTATAATGCTGTTATACCAAGCTCAGGTAAAGTATTAACCGGAGGTGTAGACGCAAATGCACTTCAAAGACCCAAAAGATTTTTTGGTGCCGCAAGAAACATAGAGGAAGGTGGATCTTTAACCATCATATCTACTGCGTTGATAGATACTGGAAGTAGGATGGATGAGGTAATTTTTGAGGAATTTAAAGGGACAGGAAATAGTGAAACTGTATTAGATAGAAAAATCGCAGATAAAAGGATTTATCCCGCCATTGATATAACTAAATCAGGCACTAGAAGAGAAGAATTATTGTTTGATAAAAATGATCTTCAAAAAATGAATGTTTTAAGAAGAATAATTGCCCCGATGGGAACAATGGATGCAATTGAGTTTATTAGTTCAAAGTTAAAAGATACAAAAAATAATTCTGATTTCTTCAATTCAATGAACAAACCAAGCTAATTTATAAATAGCCAAGTTCCGTTAATTCATTTTTAAGCTCATTTTCTAATTCTATTTGAATGTTTTTTGGCAGCGTATTTTGCCAATTATTATCTGGACCTTTATTAAAAAATTTGACCTTTTCATTAGACCCGCCAACAAACACGTTTTCTGTGAATTCACCATTTTCTTCAATTTTTTTTAAAGCTTCAAATGAAGTTGATTTAATAATATTTTCTTTTTTTGTATTCGAGATCTCGAAATTTATAAAATTTTTTAGAAATTTTACAATTTTATCAATTTCTTGATGTATATTTTTTACCAAGTCTTCATATTTAATAATTAACAAACTTTCGTTATTTTTTGTCCAGAATTTATAATGTTCTTTCCACGAACCAAGATATGTAATTACGTTACCACCTCTAAACTCAATTTCTTTTCCTGGAGAAAGAATTTTTGAAGTGAGGAGAAATTTTTTAGATTCTTCAATAGATTTACTGAAATGATTTGATATGGAGTCTATTATATTTCTAGGATCTCTAACAACGTAAATAGTAGCTCGAGTACATTCTTTATTTGTAAAAGAATAATTATCAACTTTACAATTTAAATGATGTGTTTTGAAAAATTTTATTTTAGTATCTAAGTTAATTCTTTCTTGAGATGCAATCCAATGCTTTTTAATTTCGTGAATGTTATTATAATCTTGAGTGAAATATTCTAAAAATCGCCTCTGTGGATATTGATCAATTTTTTTTATGTTAGGAAAATCAAATATTCCATCCTCTGTATAGATTAGAGAAGAAATTATAGATCTAACCCATGTATTTCCACTTTTCGGATATGATGCTACCCAAATAATCATAAAAGTTTATAATTATATAAAATAAAAAACCAAATTATATGACAATTTATGCATTATCTAGTGGACCAGGCATTTCTGGCGTGGCTGTTGTGAGAATTTCAGGCCCAGATTCCTCAAAAGTGTTAAAATTGTTAACTAAGCATGAATTGCCAGCTCCAAGAGTGGCCACCCTTCGAAAAATAAACAATATCAATACTTCTGAGCTTATAGATGAGGGTTTAATTTTATGGTTTCCTGGCCCTCAGAGCTACACAGGTGAAGATATGGTCGAAATACATATTCATGGTGGTAAAGCAGTCGTAGAGGCTCTTTTAAATACTCTTTCAAACATAAAAGAGTGCCGTCTTGCATACCCTGGTGAGTTTACAAAACTCGCTTTTCAAAACGGTAAAATAAATTTGCTAAAAGCAGAAAGTATAGCCGATTTGATTTCAGCAGAGACGGAAATTCAGAGATTACAAGCTGTAAAAATGATGAAAGGAAAATCTTCAGAAAAATTTAATGAGTTGAGAGAAAAATTGTTAAAAATTTTGTCATTCGTTGAAGCTAAAATAGATTTTCCTGACGAAGATTTACCAGAAGAAAATTTAAAAAAAATAAAAGAAGATTCTTCGGATGTCTTAAGTGAGATTAAAAAAATTTTGAATGATCAAAAAGTTGGAGAAATAATCCGTGAAGGTTTTAAAATTGCAATCGTAGGACCAACCAATGCCGGTAAGTCTAGTCTATTGAATAATTTATCAAATAGGGAAGTCGCTATAGTCTCTGAAATTGCTGGTACCACAAGAGATGTTATCGAAACGCATTTAAACATAGACGGCTATTCAGTTATAATTTCAGACACAGCAGGTATAAGAGAATCGAAGGATGAAATTGAAAAAAAAGGAGTAAAATTATCATTAAAGAAAGCTGAAAACGCTGACCTAAAGTTAGTAGTAGTGGATGCTAAAAGTATTGATTTAAGTGGATTTTTGAATGATTTGTTAAAAAAGGATGCAATTCTAGTTATTAATAAATCAGATTTGTTGAAAGAAAAATTAGACCCTGAAGTCTCTAAATTTAATCATGTTTTGATTTCACTAAAAGACAATCTAAATATAGATAAATTAATTTCTAAAATAAAAAACCACTTAGAAAATAAATTTATATCAGAGGAAGATATCTTAATTACAAGAGAAAGGCATAGACAACATTTGTTACAGTGTGTTGAGCACTTGAAAAATTTTACAGATAAAAATGATAAAAAAGATCTTGATAAAGGTGCTGAGGATTTAAGGTTAGCTACAAGACAACTAGGTATGATTGTTGGTAAAGTTGATGTAGAGGAGATTTTAGGTAGTATTTTCAATGATTTTTGCATTGGAAAATAATTGCTGTTTTATTGGGTTTTTGGATGGTTTTTATCAATTTTAGTTGATAAATAACACTTTTTTTTAAAAAACAGAAATCTTGTAAATATCATAATCGAATATAAATTTAACTCATGAAAAAAGATTTGCGATTTGATGTAGTTGTTATTGGAGGTGGTCATGCCGGTTGTGAAGCTGCAGCGGCCTCAGCAAGGCTTGGTGTAAATACCGCTTTGTTTACACATAACAAAAATACAATCGGGGAAATGTCATGTAATCCAGCTATAGGTGGTTTAGGAAAAGGTCATCTAGTTAGAGAAATAGATGCTTTAGATGGTGTTATGGGAGAGGTTGCTGACAAGTCAGGAATACAATTTAGATTATTAAATAGAAGTAGAGGACCTGCTGTAAGAGGACCACGAACTCAGTCTGACAGATCATTATATCGTAAATATATGCAAGAAAAACTTGTAAACTATTGTAATTTAAGCATTTTTTCTGATCCTGTAATAAAGTTTATTTTTGAAAATAACCAAATAAGTGGCTTTATGACACTTAAAGGTAACAATGTGAGTTGCAACAAGTTAATCTTAACAACAGGCACTTTTTTAAATGGTTTGATACATATAGGTGATGAAAGAACTCCTGCTGGAAGATTCAATGAAAAACCGAGTACAGGCTTAAGTGAACAGTTAGAAAAGTATAACTTCAAAATTGGAAGATTAAAAACAGGGACACCTCCCAGATTAGATTCTAGAACAATTAATTTTGAAAATTTGGAAAAACAGTTTGCCGATGAAAACCCATATTTTTTTTCTTTTCTGACCAAACAAAATTTGAACAAACAAGTGTCTTGTTCCATGACCTATACTAACGAGAGGGTTCATAGAATAATCGAAAAGAATTTATCTAAAAGTGCAATGTATTCTGGGAGCATACAAGGTGTTGGTCCCAGATATTGTCCCTCTATTGAGGACAAAATAGTAAAATTTGCTGATAAGACAAGACACCAAATATTTCTAGAGCCTGAGGGTATAAATGATCATACTATTTACCCTAATGGCATATCTACATCTCTACCTGAGGTTGTGCAACATGAAATACTCAATAATATCAATGGTTTAGAGAACGTAAAAGTAATTAGACCAGGATATGCTATTGAATATGATTATATTGACCCTAGAGAGCTCTTTTTAACGCTAGAGACAAAAAAAATAAAAAATCTTTATCTCGCTGGTCAAATTAATGGAACTACAGGTTATGAGGAAGCAGCTGCTCAAGGACTTATAGCAGGAATTAATGCTGCTCAATCTTTAAAGAATACGGAGCCTTTTATTTTGGATAGATCAGATGCTTATATTGGCGTTATGATAGATGATTTAGTTACTAAGGGCGTTGCAGAGCCTTATAGAATGTTTACATCTCGAGCAGAATATAGACTAAGTCTTAGATCAGATAATGCAGACTTAAGGCTTACCCATAAAGGAATTAAAATTGGTTTAATAGCAGAAACTAGAAAACAACTCTTTGAGGATAAATTCAATAAATTAAGCAAAATATCTCTTCAAATGTCTAATTTAAACATTTCACCCACTAAGGCAGATAAATTTGGGATAAAAATAGCGAAAGACGGTATTTTTAGATCAGCAGAGGAAATTCTTACCCAAAAAAGTGTTGATATGGCAAAAATAAGAAATATTTGGCCTGAAATTGCTAATTATGGGAACGATATTGATGAGCAAATTGAGATTAACTCTCATTACAGAGGATATTTAAAGAAACAAAAGGCCGATATTTTAGCTTTTAAACGAGATGAGAATTTAACAATACCAGATAATATTGATTACGATCAATTTTCAGGCCTTTCTAATGAAGTAAAAGCCAAATTCAAAGAAATAAGGCCTAAAACCATGGGTCAGGCCTTAAGAATCGATGGAATAACTCCTGCAGCCGTATATATTTTGTTGTCACACGTTAAAAGAAAGTCTATTAAGCATATAGCTTAATGGATAACTTAATTTTAAATTCTTATTCCAAAATTTCCAATTTGAATGTTTCACGTGAAACTTGTAATGAGCTTGAGAGCTTAATTACGATGATACAGGAAAAAAATCAGAAAATTAATATCATAAGTAAAAAAAATATTTGAAAAACAGGCAATAAGAGAGCGTCATATAATAGATTCTGCGCAAATTATTGATTTTGTTGATTTAAATTGCAATACAACCTCAGATTTAGGTACGGGAGGGGGGATGCCTGGATTAATAGTGGCTATAGTGATGAAAAAAATTAAAAACGACCTGAGAGTAAACCTTTATGAAAAAAGCTACCACAAATGTGCTTTCCTTAAAGAGGTTTCAAAAAAATTAAATTTAAATACAGAAATAATTCAGAAAGATATTTTTTCAATAAAAAATATTGAAACAGGAACAATTATGTCCAGGGCGTTTAAGCCAATGCCCGTGATTTTAAACTTGGTTAATGAAAATTTTAAAAAATATAAAAATATTATTTTTTTTATGGGAAGTAGTGGAAGAAAAATTCTTAATGAAACACTTCAAGAGTGGGATTTAGATTATGAAGAAAAAAAAAGTTTAACAAGCAACGACTCATTTGTATTAAACATCAAAAAAATTAAAAAAAAGATTTCATGAAAATAATTTCAATTATAAATCAAAAGGGTGGAGTTGGAAAAACAACAACCGTTATTAATTTAGCGTCAGCGTTATCTCAACTTGGTAAAAAAATTTTAGTAATCGATCTAGACCCTCAAGGAAATGCTACCACAGGATTAGGATTGTCCAACACCTCTCAATCCGATCAGACAATTTATGGGATTCTCAATGGCACAATGTCGATTTCAAACGTAATTAAAAAAACAGACTTTCAAAATCTTGATTTAATATCATCCAATGTAGATTTATCCGGATTAGAGGTTGAGACTGCTGGTGACAGCGACAGAGCCTTTATACTTAAGGCTAAATTAACCGCTTATTTAAATGATTCTAGAGGATTATATGATTATATCCTCATAGATTGCCCTCCCTCTTTGAGTCTTCTGACTGTAATGGCTTTGGTATCATCTAACTCACTGCTTGTGCCATTACAAACAGAATTTTTTGCTTTAGAGGGACTTACACAGCTTATGAAGACTATTGAGAGGATAAAAACTAACTTAAACCCTAAATTGGAAATTCAAGGCATACTTTTAACAATGTATGATCGAAGAAATAAACTTTCGTCACAGGTTGAGCAAGAAGCGAGAGATTATTTCAAAGATAAAGTTTATCAAACTGTGATACCTCGAAATGTAAGATTATCAGAAGCGCCATCTCATGGTATTCCAGTATTGATTTATGACAAAAATTGTCTAGGAAGTAAGTCATATTATAGTTTTACAGATGAGTTCATGGCACAAGAAAATAAAGTTGGGAGTGCCGCATAATGAATAAAATAAAAAAAGGGTTGGGTAGAGGTTTATCTTCTTTAATTGGTGAAACAAAAGTTGAGAATAAAACAAATAATTTAAGTCTAGCCGAAATAGTTCCAAACAAATATCAACCAAGAAAAAATTTTGAAGAGGAAAATTTAAATGATTTAGTTAACTCAATAAAAGAACGGGGTGTTATTCAGCCAATTATAGTTAGAAAATCTAATAATGATAACTCTAAATACGAAATTATAGCTGGAGAAAGAAGGTGGTTAGCAGCTCAGAAAGCTGGACTTCATGATATTCCAGTGGTTGTAACAGACGCTGATGATCTTAAATCTTTAGAATTCGCTATTGTTGAAAATGTTCAGAGACATGATTTAAATCCTTTAGAGGAAGCTCAAGGCTACAAAAGATTGATAGATGAATTTGAATACGATCAAGACAAAGTATCAAAATTTATAGGTAAAAGTAGAAGTTATATTTCTAATTCGTTAAGACTACTTAATTTGCCAAAAGAAGTTCTTGATTTTGTAGAGCAAAAAAAAATTACAGCTGGTCACGCAAAGATATTAGTAGGACTTGAAAATGCAACATTTTTAGCAAATAAATTCATTGAAAAAAAATTATCTGTCAGACAAGCAGAAAGTTTAGTTAAAATATTCAGAAAAACTAAAAGAAATACCTCTAGTAAAGTGGACTCAAATATCCGAGATTTAGAAAACTCTATATCTGAAAAAATTGGGCTTAGTGTTTCTATTAAAAATAATAAAAACAATAAAGGCACAATATCATTTTATTACAAAGAGCTTGATCAGCTAAACAAGATAATTGATATAATCAAATCTGGATATTAATATTTTTAAATTTATCTAAAATCATATTGTTTATGATTTGATTTGAGATCTGAGGATTTTTTTTTATTAATCTTTCGGTATTGCTTAAATCTACAATAAATGTTTCAATATCATTTAATTCCCAAATTCTGATTTGTTGTTTAATCAAATCTTTATCTTTCCAAAATATTGGTGGTTTAAATGAATTGATTGTTTGATCAATATTTTTAGATCCATCAAAATTCAATCTTAATTTTCTTAGTCTTTTTAATTTATTTAAAAAAGTTCTAATTATTATAATGTTGTCTTCTGTAGATTGGATGTTCTCATTCAGAATATTTAAAGTTTTTCTTCTATTTTTACATAGGCAGTTATCGACTAATTCACTAGCGCTATAATTTTCACTCAAGTTAGTTATTTTAGATATATCATTTAAATCAATTTTTTTTTTACCTTTTGATAAGAGAACTATTTTTTGCAATTCATTTTTAAGACTAATCCTATTACCTTGAGATCTTTCAATTATTAAGTTTAAATTTTCTTGTGATAAATTGATCTTATTCTCGGTTAAAATTTTTTTAGCAATTGTTATTAAAGTTTGTAAATTATCTTCGTAAAATGGAACTATTAGTGCAATCTT
>CACPGZ010000016.1 GCA_902633585.1 uncultured Pelagibacteraceae bacterium | reverse complement strand
ATAATGTTAAGAGTTTTGAAGATGACGCTTTATTTAGGCTCGAAATAAGAAAAAAATTTAGAGAAATGTTGAATTTAGGATTTAGCGATGTTTATAGACATTTTAATGAAACTAAAGAAGGTTATACATATTGGGATTATATTAGAGGTGCTTGGCAAAAGAATAATGGTATGAGAATAGATCATTTTTTAATATCTAATTCTTTAGTAGACCAAATAAAGTCTATAAACATTAATAAAGATCCCAGAGGAAGAGAAAAACCCTCAGACCATACCCCAATAGAGATAACTTTAATCTAACAACCTTTAAAAGATTTTGACATGTTTCCAATCAATTCAAAATATAAATCTTTACCAGGGTCTAGTGTGGCTCCTAACGGATCTATAACTCCTGTTGCAACATTCGTATCTTTTGCAACTGCCTTGATAATATCTGGATTGAATTGAGGTTCTGAAAATATACAACTCACTTTATCATGTTCAATTATTTCTCTAATCTCAGCTAATTGTTCGGCTCCAGGCATTACATCAGTGTTAACAGTAAATGCTCCTAGAATATTTACACCAAATCTTTTTTCAAAATATTGATATGCATCATGAAAAACAATTGATCTAAAATCTTTATTTAAATCAGATTTTACTTTTTTAGTAAGTTTATCTAAATCTTTATGAGCTTTTTTAAGATTGGCCTTATATTTTGACTCATTCTTTTTATCATTTTCAATCAGATGTTCTGCCATTTCACTCAAAATTACTTTTGCATTCATTGGATCTAGCCAAATGTGTGGATCAAATTCACCGTGTGCATGACCTTCGTGACCATGATCATCGTGGTCGTCTTCTTTGTGCCCTTCTTTGTCATGATCATCATCATGTCCATGTTCTTTATCTTTATCATGGTCGTGATCGTCGTGATCATCCTCTTTTTTCGCATGATCATCATGATCATCCTCTTTGTGCCCATGATCATCATGTTCCTCAAAAATATTTCTTTCTCTAAATTTAAGTTTAGTTAAACCTTTAATTTCCATTAACTCAATTTTTTCAGCTTTTTTCGCGATAGACTTTAGTGGTTTTTCTAAAAAACTTTCTATGTCCTCACCAACCCAAAATATAATGTCTGCATTTTGGATCATTTTTGCATGTGATGGCTTAAGTGCAAATCCATGTGGTGAGGCGTAACCATCAACAATTAAATCTGGTTTACCAACACCATCCATCAGATAACTTGCAAGAGAATGAATTGGTTTAATTGTTGCTACAACTTTGATTTCAGCATTAACGGGTGTAAAAATTGTTAAGAATGATAATAATGATAATAATAATGGAAGTTTTTTAATAGTTTTCATAGTTTAATTAAGTTAAATTGTTATAATATAACATTTTGTAATAATATAACGTTTGTAAGTCAAGAGATAAAATGAGTGCTAATCAAAATATATTGGTCAAATTAAAAGATGCTGGTTTTAAAATAAATTACAAATGGCTTGTGCAAGGAGTTTCACTTCAAGTTGAAAAAGGTAAAATAGTTACCCTTATTGGGCCGAACGGGTCAGGAAAAAGCACTACTGCAAAAATCGCTTTAGGAATTTATAAAAAAATTGAAGGCACAGTTGAAAAATTTACTAATAAGGTTGGATATGTTCCCCAAAAAATTTCTATTGATTGGACGTTACCACTTAGAGTTAATGATTTCATGGTGCTAACTGAAGATCTTAAGTCTGAAACAATTGATGAAGCTTTATCATTAACTGGTGTTATTCATTTAAAAGATAAAAATTTAGGTGATTTATCTGGTGGTGAATTCCAAAGAGTATTGCTTGCTAGAGCTATCTCAAAAAAACCAGACTTGCTGGTACTTGATGAGCCAGTTCAAGGCGTAGATTTTACTGGTGAAATAGCATTATACGAACTTATCAAAAAAATTTGTGATGAAATGAATTGTGGTATTTTATTAATTTCTCATGACCTGCATACTGTAATGAGTGCTACGGACCATGTGGTTTGTTTAAATGGTCATGTATGTTGTTCAGGATCACCTACAGACGTTGTAAAGAATGATGAATATAAAGCCTTATTTGGTGAACAAGCTTCACAAATATTATCAAGATACGAACATAAGCATGATCATATTCACACAGACGAAGGAAAAATTAAAAAAAATTAAATGTTTGATGATTTTTTTATAAGAGCTTTAGTAGCAGGAATTGGAGTTGCTTTAGTAACCGGACCTCTTGGTTGTTTTGTAGTTTGGAGAAGGTTATCATACTTTGGTGATACTCTAGCACACTCTGCTTTATTAGGAGTAACATTAGCCTTTACAATGGAATTCAACATTGCATTATCGGTATTTATAATTTCTTCCTTAATAGCGTTAACTTTAATACAACTTCAAAAAAGAACTAATCTTCCAGGAGATGCCTTGCTTGGACTTTTAGCTCACTCATCTTTAGCAGTTGGGCTTGTTGTCATAGGTTTTTTAACATTTATTAGATTTGATATCATGGGATTATTGTTTGGTGACATATTAGCAGTGACGGTAGATGATTTATTAATCATATGGATTGGAGGAGCTATAATTCTCTTAATTCTAAAGTTGATTTGGAAACCCTTATTTGCATCAACAGTTAACTATGAATTAGCGGAAGCTGAAGGTTTAAATCCTGATAGAGCTAAAGCTATATTCACAATTTTAATGGCAGCAATTATTGCTATATCAATTAAAATGGTCGGATTATTATTGATTACTGGAATGTTAATTATACCTGCTGCAATGGCTAGAAATATTTCAACAAGTCCACAAAAAATGGTTGTCTACTCAATTATAGGAGGTTTGTTGTCAGTAATTTTAGGATTATTTTCCTCACTGGAGTTTAACACTTCATCAGGACCTTCAATTATAACTGCTGCTTTTTTATTGTTTATAATCTCGTTATTTAAAATTAAACAAACAATTAAATTGAAAAATTAATTAGGAAAATGTAAAAATGATTAAAATGCAAAATCTCTCAAAAAATCAACAAATTATTTTTGATTTAATTGATAAATCTCCGGAACCTCTAAAGGCTTATTCAATACTATTTAATGTACAAAAAAGAGGTATTAAAGCCCCATTACAAGTTTATAGAGCATTAGACAAATTAGTTGAAATTGGAAAAATTCATAAAATTGAAAGCAGAAACGCTTTCATTGCCTGCCAAAATTCGAGCTGTCAAATCTCAAAAGCTACAGCCTTTTCAATATGTGAAAGTTGTGAAAAAGTTACAGAGATAAATAATTCTAATCTTTCAAAATATCTAACGGGCTTTAAAGATAAAAATGGAATGAAATACAACAAATACAACCTCGAATTTTTTGGATTATGCAAAAAATGTGTATCTAAAAAGAGTTAAAGCCATTAATGATATTTTTTACTTTAAAGATTGTCCTTGCTGCAATCATAATTGCTTTTGCTAGCTGGCTTTCAGGTCAAAATCCAAAACTGGCAGGTTTTATAATTGCTTTACCTCTTGTATCACTAATAGCTATAGCTTTGTCTTACTACGAACATAATGATATTGAAAAAACAGTTCTTTTCACCAAAAGTATATTAATTGCAGTACCTGTAAGTTATTTATTTTTTTTACCATTCTTTTTTTCAAAATCTTTAAATATGAATTTCTTTCTGATGTATGGTGCGGGATTAGGCTTGTTAATTATCGGTTTTTTTATTCATAAATATATAACTAATTTTCTTTAATTCAGTTACTCTCTAATAAACTCGTACAAATAATATTTGATAAAAGTTATTCTACTATCAAGGTATCTTTAGATCCACCACCTTGCGAACTATTTACAATTGTACTTCCTTTTCTAAGTGCAACTCTTGTCAGACCACCAGTTGTAACATAGCTTGTTTTACCACTTAAAACGAAAGGTCTTAAATCTAGATGTCTAGGTTCTATGTTTTTTTCAGTGATAGTTGGCGCTGTTGATAAAGTTTCTAAAGGTTGTGCAATATATTCTCTGGGATTTTTTTTAATCTTCTCTGCTACTTCCGCTCTCTCTTTTGTAGAAGCCTTAGGGCCAATCATTATTCCATACCCACCTGAAGCATTAGCTGGTTTTACAACTAATCTAGACATATTTTCTAGTACATACTCTCTTTGTATTTTGTCATGACACAAATAGGTTTCAACTTGATTCAATGTGGGTTGCTCACCTAAATAATAAACAATCATTTTATTTACGTATGAATAAACTACTTTATCATCAGCTACACCTGTCCCTATTGCATTCACAATACCAACATTTTTTTTCAACCAACATTTAAATAATCCTGGAACACCAATTAAAGAGTCTTTATTAAAGGCTTTGGGGTCTAAGAAATTATCATCTAGTCTTCTATAGATGCAGTCAACTTTTAAAGGACCTTTCACAGTTTTCATGTAAACCATATCGTTTTCTACAAAAAGATCTTTTCCTTCTACTAATGCGATACCCATTTGCTCAGCTAAAAAAGAATGTTCAAAGTAAGCAGAATTGTAAATACCTGGCGTTAATACTACCATGTGTGGATGAGCAGTTTTTTTAGGTATACATTCATTCATACAATTAAAAAGTTTGTTAGTATATTGATGTATTGATGCAACTTTATATCTAGTAAAAAGTTCAGGAAAGACATCTCTCATAACCATTCTGTTTTCAAGCATATATGAAACACCTGAGGGCACTCTAAGATTATCCTCCAAAACTAAATAATCTCCATTTTTATTTCTGATTAAATCTACTCCAGATATATTTGCCCAAGATTTATATTTAGGTGAAAATCCTTCACATTCTTTTACATAATAAGGTGAATTAAAAATAATTTCTCTTGGTACAACATTGTCTTTAAAAATTTTCTTTTGATTATAAACATCATCAATAAACAAGTTTAAGGCTTTAACTCTTTGTTTAAGACCTTTGGTTACTTTGTTCCATTGTGCTTTTGGTATTATTCTTGGAATTATATCTAGAGGCCATTTTTTTTCCTCCGCCCTATTGTTAGCAGCATAAACTCTAAAATTAATCCCTCTAGCACTTATTGTGCTTTGGCAATTTTTTTCAATTTCTTGAAGTTTATCTTTTCCGTATCTTTCTAAAATATTCGAAATTATAACCGCATGTTTTCTTAGTTTATTTTCACTAGTAAAATAGCCATCGTATGCTTTTGTAGCATTGTAGTTATCCCAAAGTTTCCCCGCCATACAACAATTCTTTAATAATTAACCTAAATATTCAAATGCGTTATAGTTATATCAGATATGCTTGATTTTAAATATATGATAGATAAATAAGGTTTATTAATAGTTATGACTTATTGTGTTGGCATTAAAGCTCAAGATGGAATTGTTTTTGCTTCAGATTCAAGAACAAATGCTGGATTAGACAATGTTAACATTTATTCAAAAATGTTTGTTCATGATGTTGGTGATAGAAGTGTTATTATAGTTACTTCTGGAAACTTAGGTACATCTCAAGCAGTATATAAATCTATAGAAAATGATCTTAAAAGTGACAGTGGAACAAATTTAAATACGTGTAAAGATTTCGATCAGATCGCATCCTATATTGGATCATTAAACATTAAACATTCAGCACCGAAAGGAATAAACACAGATACAGTTTTATTAGGTTCATCATTTTTAGTTGGTGGTCAAATTAAAGGTCAACCATTAGAATTATACTTAGTGTACTCTCAAGGAAATTATATTAAGCCTGCTGATAGCAAACCTTATCTAGTTATTGGTGAAGTAAAATACGGCAAACCTATTTTAGATAGAGTTATAAAACCTAGCGTATCTATTGGTGATGCATCACGTTGTGCTCTAATCTCAATGGACTCAACATTAAAAAGTGATTTAACCGTAGGCCCTCCTATCGATTTTGCTGTCTATAAAAAAGATGAATATAAAATTGCCTCACAAAAATGCTTAAATATTACTGATACTGAATATTCTAAGGTCTGTGATCAATGGTCGGATGGTATCTTTAAAATTTTTGATTCTTTTCCAAGATTTGATTGGGAAGAAAAAAAATAAGATTATTTTTCCTTTAAACTGTAATAAATTCTTAACATAACTGAAATAATAACAACGAAAGGGGATTTTATGTTTATAAAAAAATATCTAAAGTGGATTAGTACATTCTTAGTTTTAGTAGGTATACTTCTTACAAATTTAAATATATATCCATTAAATATATATTTTCATGGATTAGGAGTTGTTGGATGGACTATCGCAGGATTTATTAGTAAAGATAAAGCAATACTAACTAACTTTGGATTACAAATACCATTATTTTTAATAGGAATTTATAAAATTATTATCTAGTGAAAAATACTAACAAAATATTTCTAGGTGAATTTATCGGAAGTAGCTTTTTAGTAATGGTTATTGTTGGATCTGGAATAATGGCTGAAAACCTCACAAATGATAATGCTTTAAGATTAACAGCCAATACACTTGCAACTGGAGCTGGTCTATTCGTTTTAATAACTGCTTTTGCAAATATTTCAGGTGCACATTTCAATCCTTTTGTAAGTTTAGCGATGTTTTTAAGAAAAAAAATCAATGGAAACCTTCTGATCATATATATCCCTGCCCAAATACTTGGTTGTTTGCTAGGTGTTATGTTGGCTAATGTTTTTTTTGAACACAATATTCTTGAGTTATCAACAAAAAATAGGGATGGCTTTCATATTTTCTTATCTGAAATAATTGCTACTTTTGGTTTAATTTTTATTATTTTTGCTACTCTAAAAGATGGCAAAATAACAATAGCTGCAAGTGTAGCTACATATATTATGGCCGGTTATTGGTTCACATCATCAACATCTTTTGCAAATCCAGCTGTTGCTATAGCAAGAACTTTTACTGATTCTTTTACGGGAATTAATTATTTGAATACGCCTGTATATATTTTAGCTGAATTTTTGGGAGCTCTAATAGCTGTATATTTTATTAAGAAACTAATTAAATAAAACAACTTTATTTAGAAATAAAAAACATTTTAAAGTAGACACCAGTATTTAATAGTATATTAGTCGATGAATCCACCCCCTAATCCTAAAATTAATTTATTCTTTAATAGAATTTTTTTTATTCTCACATAAAACAGATCTTAAGTCATGAGTCGATAGGAACCGAAAACAATAATATAAAGGAGAAAAAAATGGATATGACTTTAGTTTACACGGTTATAGGCTTTGGCCTTGCCGGTTATAGCGTAATCGCTAACGACTCAATTCAAACACTAGGTACATTTATAGCTTCAAAAAAGAAGTGGTTTAAATGGTATACACTTGCAGGATCTGCATCAGCTGTAATGATTATTGCGTTAGCATGGGGATGGTATTCGTATGATGGTGATATTTCTTATGGAAGATTAACTAGAATACCTTATCAAGAAATTCAATGGTATCACGCAGTAGCGCCTGCAATACTATTATTATTAACAAGAATTGGAATACCGGTATCTACTACTTTCTTAGTTCTTTCAGCATTTGCCTCAACAGTTGTGCTTGAAAAAATGCTTATGAAAAGTGTCGTTGGCTATGGTTTAGCAGCAATGGTTGCTTACATCGCCTGGATAGCTGTTTCTAAATTCATTAATGAAAAATTTGATGAAGTAGACGAAAAATGGGTAGGCTTCTGGAGAAATAGTGTTTGGATTTCTTCTGGTTGGTTATGGTGGGTTTGGTTGTCTCACGACGTGGCTAATATAGCTGTGTATCTACCTAGACAATTAGATTTAACATTGCTTTTAATAGTAATGGGTTACTTTACAGCACTGTTATTCTATATTTTTTACATTCAAGGTGGACCAATTCAAAAAGTTGTTCTTGAAAAAACAGGAACAAGGTACGCAAGATCAGCAACAATTATTAATGTAATTTATGCTGGTGTCTTATTCTACTTTAAAGAACTAAACGATTTACCTATGTCTACTACATGGGTTTTTGTTGGTTTATTATGTGGAAGAGAACTTGCTATAGCTACCATGAACAAAGAATATAAGTTAGGTTATGTCTTTCCATTAATTGGAAAAGATTTCCTAAAAATGGTATTCGGATTAACTGTCTCAGTAGGTATAGTGCTTTCAATACATTATATAATAATACCAAACAATTGGTTTTAAATATATTTTTGTGGTCGTATTAATTATTTAATACGGCCATATATGTCTTGATATCTAGCTATTTTTTTAAAAAGAGATTAAAAAAGTAATAATTAATATTAATAAAACAATAAATACGGCAGCACTTGATAAGTCTTTAATTTTTTTGATTTCAGGGTTTATCTCAGTAGTAACTTTATCACACAGTTTTTCAATTGCAGTATTCATTATTTCAAATGCTAACAATAAAAAATATAATACAGATAATATAATTTTATAGTTAAGGACTATATTCGATAATAAAATATATGGAATTAAAAAAACACCTAATACCAATTCTAAAATAAAAGAATTTTCTTTTGAAACAATTTTTAAGCCATTTAAAGAATTGATTAAATTACTGTATAATTTTTTAATCATTACTTTACTCTTCCATACACATCTTGGTATCTAACAATATCAGATTCTTTTAATATAGATCCAACTTGAGCCTCGATAATTTTAACTGGTTTTTTGTAAGGATTTTCTATTCTATGGATTGCACCTAATGGAATAAAAATAGTTTCATCAGGATTCATGGTAAAATATTTTTTATTTAATGTAATTTTAGGTTTACCATGAGTAACTACCCAGTGTTCAGCTCTATGATGATGTTTCTGAAGACTTAATATACCTTTAGGTTTTACATATAATTCTTTAATTAAGAATTCCTTACCATTAAATAGATTTACATAACTACCCCAAGGTCTATGAAATACATTCTTCTTTTTATAATAATGTCTCTTATTTCTTCCATACATCTTACAAATTTCTTTCCAAGATCCTAAATCAGACCAAGGAATATCTAATTTGATAGCGTTAATATCTTTAGTTTTTTCTAGAATTGCATAGTCAAAAGACTTAGCTGTTGCTTTGGTGAATGCTTGTTTGTTTAAATAATATACATTACTTTTATATTTTGCTTTTAATACTGCTTTATTACAATTTCGATAAATATTCGGTTGGTACTTTTTAAAATTATTAATGATTGAATCTTTTCTCAAATAAAACATTCCAGAATTCCAATAACCTTTTTTACTTATTATTTGTTTAGCTTTGACCTCTTTTGGTTTTTCTATGAATCTAGTTACTTTGGTATTTTTTGTTAAAAAATAGCCAAATTCACTTGAAGGCATTGTAGGTTTAATTCCAAAGATAAAAATATTATTTTGAGTGAGTTTCTTTTGGTTTTTTTTTATAGCTTTATTAAATAATGCAACCTTCTCTATCAAATGATCGGCAGCTAGGAACATTAAAGGTTGTTCGTTAGGTATATCCTTTATTAATGCCGTACTTAAAATAGCTGGTGCTGTATTTCTTTTGGCTGGTTCTAAAACTATTTTGAATTTTCTTATTTTGTGTTTCTTTAGATGTTGTTTGACTTGTCTTAAATATTTTGCATTAGTACTTATGATTGGTGCATCAAATATTGATGCTTTAACTCTCTCTAAAGTTTTTCCCAACAAAGTCCAATTACCAAAATCTATAAACTGTTTGGCTTGATGTTTCTTAGCGTTAGGCCAAAGTCTCGTTCCCGCTCCACCACATAAAATGACTGGGCGAATTTTCATCAAATTTTTGAATAATCCTTAACTTCGTTTTTTTTGCCTGGATGAGTTGGTGCTCCTAAAAATGCAGGTCCTACAGTTTGTGCATATTTCCAAAGTGTTCCTGATCCAAAATCAGATTTTCTAGCCTTCCATTTTCTTCTTCTTGAAGCTAATTGTGCTCTTGTTAATCGAACATTTATTGTTCCTTTTTTAGCATCGATATCAATAACATCACCATTACGTAATAAAGCTATTGGACCACCTAAAGCTGCCTCTGGACCAACGTGACCTACACAAAATCCTCTAGTTGCTCCTGAAAACCTTCCATCAGTTATTAAAGCAACTTTTTCTCCTTTACCTTGACCATAAATTGCACCTGTTGTTGAAAGCATTTCTCTCATACCTGGTCCACCTACTGGACCCTCATATCGAATAATAATTACATCACCGTCTTTGTATTTTTTACTTTGCACTGCTTTCATTGCACTTTCTTCATTATCAAAACATCTTGCTTTACCAGTAAATTGTAATTTTTTTAAACCTGCAATTTTAACTATTCCTCCATCAGGTGCTAAGTTTCCTTTTAATCCAACTACACCACCAGTTGGTGATAAAGGATTTTTATAAGATCTCATTACTTTTTGTTTTGGATTAAATTTAATTTTCTTTAAATTTTCTTTCATAGTTTTACCTGTAACTGTCATACAGTCACCATGAATAAAACCACCTTCATAAAGGGTTTTTAATAACATTGGAACACCACCAGCTAACCACATGTCTTTAGCAACATATTTTCCACCTGGTTTTAAATCAGCAAGATATGGAGTTCTTTTAAATATTTTTGCAACATCCATTAAGTCAAATTTTATTCCAGCTTCATTAGCAATTGCAGGTAAATGTAATCCTGCATTTGTTGATCCACCTGTTGCAGCAACTATTGTTGCAGCATTTTCTAAAGCTTTTCTTGTAACAATATCTCTTGGTTTAATTTTTTTAGCTAATAATTCCATTACCATTTTACCACTATTTTTTGCATACTTATCTCTTTCTTCATAAGGAGCAGGAGTTCCTGCTGAATAAGGTAAAGCTAAACCAATAGCTTCTGATACGCAGGCCATTGTATTTGCAGTAAATTGTCCACCACAAGCTCCAGCAGTAGGACATGCAACTAATTCTAATTTTCTTAATTCTTTTGCTGACATTTGACCTGAAGAATGTTTTCCAACAGCTTCAAAAACATCTACTACAGTTACATCTTTACCCTTGTATTTTCCTGGAAGTATTGATCCACCATAAATAAAAACACTTGGAACATTTAATCGAACCATAGACATCATCAATCCTGGTAAAGATTTATCACAACCTGCAATACCCACTAATGCATCATAACAATGGCCTCTAACAGTGAGTTCTGCTGAATCTGCAATTACTTCTCTTGAAATTAATGAAGATTTCATTCCTTCATGACCCATGGCTATGCCATCAGTAACAGTGATTGTACAAAATTCTCTTGGTGTTCCACCAAAGGCTCTAACACCCTTCTTAACTGATTGTGCTTGTCTCATAAGAGCAATATTACAAGGAGCTGCTTCATTCCACGTAGATACAACACCCACGAATGGTTTAGAGACATCTTTTTCGGTTTCACCCATTGCATAGTAAAATGATCTATGTGGGGCCCTATCAGCTCCTAAAGATGTATGTCTGCTGGGTAATTTTTTCTTGTCAAACTTTCGCATTATAAACTTTCTATGGTTAATGATATTTTTTGGATATCATTTTTTAGATTACTATAGTTAGTTTTTTCTTGTTCAACAATATTTTTTGGAGCTCTATCGGTAAATCCTTTATTAGATAATCGCTGAGATATTTTGTCCATTTCCTCTTTGTATTTATTCTGTCTTTTAACTAAGTTTTCTTTGATTAGATTTAAATCCACATTTTCGTCAAAATAGATCTTAAATATGTCCCCTGAGATAACCAAAGTTGCAGAAGGTTTTTTTTGGTCTTTCTCATAGAAATTATTGATACGACCGAGTTTTTTGAGAATAATCTCATTATTAGTCATTAATGCTTTATTTTTTTTAGCAATTTTAGTCATTGAAATGTCAATAAATGAACCTGGACTTACATTTAATTCATTTTTAAAAGATCTAAGTTCAGAGATAACACTTATGATCTTCTCTACTTCCTTTAAAGATTGATCTTTTTTAGCCTTTCCTGATGGCCAATTAGCATACATTAAGAAGTTCTTATCTGATTTATCAAATTTATTTTTTAACCAGATTTGCTCAGTAACAAATGGAATAAATGGGTGAAGAATAATAAGTATTTGTTTAAATACGAAAGCAGATACTTCTTTTACTTCTTTTTTAGCTCCTTCATCGTCTGAAAAAAGAATAGTTTTCGAAAGCTCAATATACCAGTCACAATAAGAGTGCCAAGCAAACTGATAAGCGTTTTTCGCTGCCTCATCAAATCGATAATCTTTAAGATTTTTTTCAATTTTTTCTTTTGTTTGAATAAGCTCTGAATAAATCCACTTATTGATATTAAGCCTGATTTTAGGAGCTTTATCTGTTTTATTAAAATCACATTTATTAGTAATTAAAAAATTATTAGCATTCCATAATTTATTTAAAAAATTTCTATATCCTTTAACTCTATCTTCTGAAAGCTTCACATCAGTACCAGGTGACGCCATTGATAGAAGAGTAAATCTTAAAGCATCTGCACTATATTTTTTAATTAAATCTAATGGATCAATTACATTTCCTTTAGACTTAGACATCTTTTGTCCTTTTTCATCTCTAACTAAAGCATGAACATAAATATCTTTAAATGGCTCTTTGTTTAAAAATTCCATTCCAAACATCATCATTCTTGCTACCCAAAAAAAAATAATATCAAAACCAGTAACTAAAACAGTTGTTGGATAAAATTTTTTAACAAAATCTTTATTGTCTGGCCAACCCAAAGTTGCAAAAGGCCATAAGCCAGAAGAAAACCATGTATCTAAAACGTCTGGATCTCTAGTAATTTTAACATCTTTTTTATAAAATTTTTTAGCTT
>CACPGZ010000015.1 GCA_902633585.1 uncultured Pelagibacteraceae bacterium | reverse complement strand
ATTTTTTTAATTTATCTCTCTGTGTCCAAGTCATGTCCAAGTTATCCTATAAAATCCTATAAAGGATTATTTGCCTTTTTTGATTGGATTAATTAAAAGTTTTTTAACGTTATATTTATATTTACCATTATTGTAGTGAAGTGAATTAAGTACAACAATTCTTGAATTTTCTACATCTATCAAAATTGCTTGTCCACCGTAACCACCCATTCCGAATACAATTCTATTTTTTAATCCTGGATAATCCATATGAAATTGACCTCCATATGATTTTGTACGATTAAACTCTGGTTCATTCTTATTCTCATTATATCTTTTAGGTATTCTTCTTTTATGAATTTCTTTTAAATATTTGCCAACACAAGTATCATTTTGATAGTCATCCATTATTGCTTTTGCGATTCTAAGATAATCAAATCTAGTAGCGCTTATGTTGGGGTGTCCATTTCCATATTTTTCTTGAAAACCAGTTTTACCATAAAGAATACTATGCTTGATCTTTACTTTATCGTTGAAAATCTTGCTATAAAGTTTGTTATAATCTTCACCAGTTTTAAATTTTATATAGTTTAAAATTAACTGAGTAACAAATCCATTGTAATTGTATATATCCTTAGATTTTTTTGTATTTTGGTTGTTAAAGTGAAGGCGCATAGTTGTTTCAATATCTCTACTTTCATAGTCTCCTAGTGCACTGGTACCATCTTCAAATTCATCAATATATTTTTGATCACCAGTATTCATATTCAAAAAATTAATTAATTTTTGATTATGATAAAGTGAATCTTTTATTACAGGCCAGTCATTTATTCTTGCATCAACTCCGTCAATATAGCCATCACATATTGCATGACCTAGTATATAAGAAGTTACTGATTTACTCATTGACATTGAGTAAAATTTTGTTTCATTATTCAAAAATTCACCCAGTCTCTCTTTAGGAGAAAATTCATCAATTAATACTTCACCATCTTGGTAATATAAATAGCTTAAAATACCTTTAGTTTTCATTTGCTTTTTTAAATATTTATCTTCAATTAAGTTGAATTTAAAATTGTAGGAATTATTTGTAGATTTAAACTCATTTAACTCATTTCTCGGCCGATATGAGTATTTATATAAATAATAAATCAGCGTGTCTAAATTTGGATTTGAATGATAAGCAAGATTATATTTTTTACGATTTATCTTGATATCCAGATTGTTAGATCCTTTGAATATATCACAATTATTATTATACCAATGATTACTATATTTGGGTTCATCTTTGCATGCTGGGTTTTCTTCTGGGATTAAATATTTAGTATGTCCATTCTCAGAAAGCCAAAGATTAAACATGCCTAATCCGGAATTATTAGCAAATAGATTGCTTGAAGCAAATAAGCTAAACAATAAAATTACTAATATTTTTTGCACTATATTACCTTACATTTTTATCTCTCTGTGTCCAAGGCATGTCCAAGTCTGTTAAAATGAATTAAGCTTTATTTTCCAATCTTAATTGAAAGCTAAATTAAAGTTATATGATTTTATAGGATGTTTTAGACCACCTTGGACTACTATGGACTGACTTTAACTTCTATCCCTCGGCTTTTAAGTCCTTTGTGTCTACCAATTTCACCACGAGGGCATTAATGAATTTCATGAGTGTTTATGCGTATATTTATAATTGAACAAGATGAATAAGTAAAATTTTTTATCCTAATCGATCTAAATTATTATTTTATTAGTATAAGATTTAAGTTTGTATGATTTTTTAAAAAATGAAATAGGTTTATTAGTAAAACCTTTTGTTTTTAAGCAAAATTTAATATTTGAATTTAATGCTGAATGGTAATCGTGCTCACTATCTCCAATAAATAATACATTATTTTTATTAATCTTAAAATTCTTGATGATGTTATTTAAAACACTTGGATGAGGCTTTCGATGAGCAAAAGTATCTCCTCCAGCCACAAAGTCAAAATATTTTAATAATTTAGTTTTTTTTAAGACTATTTTAGTTAGTGTTTCTAATTTATTTGAACATACTGCTAATTTATAACCCTTTTTTTTCAAGTTTTTTAAAAAAGAATTTAAACCACCATAAATTTTAGATTTGACGTAAAGATTTTTTTTATAAAATGAGAAAAAAAAATCGTACATTTCATTTTCTTTTTTTTTATTTATTTTTACATCTTGCATTTTAAGAGACCTAATAATATTTACTCTTATTCCTTGACCAATAATATGCTTTACATTTTTAAAACTTATTGGTTTATAACCAAATTTTTCTAAGGTTTTATTGTTAGCAATCATAATATCTTTTGCAGAATCCACTAAGGTTCCATCTAAATCAAATATAATTAATTCAAATTTTTTAAGATTCATTAAAGAAACTTGATTTTTTTTGTGTCTAAGTAAAATACTATTTCCTCATCAGGAGAGTAAATCTTTTTATCTACTTCATGTAATGTGTCTAAAACAAATATGTGGTCTTTAATATCAATAGTATACCTAACAATATTGCCTAAAAATTCTTGAGTTTTTACTTCACCAATAAATTTTTCAAATTTTTCATTTCTTTGTTCTAAATATAAATTTTGAGGTCTGAGTAAAATTGATGTTCCTTTTGCATTTTTATTTATATTTTTAACAACCAAACCTTTTTTGCTTTTAAAAATTGTGTCTCTAATCTCTCCCTCTATTACATTTGTTGTGCCAAGAAAGTTAGCTACAAATGTATTTGAAGGATTATTGTATAAGTCAACTGGTTTTCCAACTTGCTGTACAATACCCTCGTTTAAGATAGCTAAATTTGTTGACATTGAGTTTGCTTCTTCTTGATCGTGTGTCACAAAAATTGATGTAATTTCAATTTTTTTGTGAAGATCTTGTAATTCTTTTCTCATCTGTACTCTTAATTTAGCATCAAGATTTGAGAGCGGCTCATCTAGCAATAAAACTTTTGGCTTAACAACCAAAGTTCTTGCTAGCGCAACTCTTTGTTGTTGGCCACCTGACAATTGAAAGGGATACCGTCTACTTAAATCTTTTAAATCAACTAACTCAAGAACTTCATCTACTCTATTTTTTATTTCCTTTTTATCTAGTTTTTTTTCTTCTAATCCAAAACTAATATTTTTATAAACAGTCATGTGTGGCCATAGAGCATAGTTTTGAAAAACCATTCCAACATCTCTTTCCCAAGGGTTTAAATTACTTACCTCTTTTCCATCTATAAAAAGTTCCCCTGAACTAGATTTTTCAAATCCTGCTATCAATCTTAACAATGTAGTTTTTCCACATCCAGATGGCCCTAAAAAAGTATAAAAATCTTTGTTATCAATATTTAGACTAACATCTTTCAACACGTGGTTAGATCCATATGAAACATTGATATTTTTTATTTCAATTATTTTTTCGCTCATTATTATACCTTAGCCTCCATACCTCTTTGTTTATATTTTTTTTCTATAATTAATTGTGATAAATAAGTTCCTATAGCAACTATTAATACTCCTATTAATCCAAATGCTGCTCCTGGGCCACGCCCTGCTGCTGTTTGCATGTAGGAATAAATTGCATATGCTAAAGGAGCTTCTGACTCTGTTGATACAAGCATAATTGTAGCTGACAATTCAACTGTAGCAGTTGAAAAACTTGTTATAAAGCCAGCAAGCAAGCCTCCCGTCATGAGGGGTATTAATATTTTTCTAAAGATTGAAATTTTTTGTGCACCTAAAGACTCAGCTGACTCTTCAAGATATTTACTAATTTGCATCAGTACAGCATTACATGCTCTTAAAGCATACGGTAATCTTCTTACTGCTAAAATGATCACAATCATAAACCACCATGATGCTAATGGTGTATTATCCCATGGTAAATTTATTGAATAAAAAGTTCTTAAATACCCAATTCCTAAAACTAGTCCCGGAATTGCTAGAGCACTCATGGCAATATAATCTAATAATTGTCTTCCTATTATTTTAGTTCGCAAAACTATGTAAGAAATGAAAAATGCAAGCACAACATCTATAAATGCTGCAATAGAACAATACAGCATAGTATTTTTAATAAAAACACTGTTTTCAAAAACAGCTTTATAATGTTGGACTGTGAATGCATCGGGAATAACACTAAATGACCATATGGTTCCAAATGACAAAAGAGTTAGTGCAATATGGGGAGATAAAACTAAAAATAAAATAACAAATACAACAAAATAAGCTAAATATTTCTGGTAAGGAAGAAAATCTCTTTTGATCATTCCTCCTCCACCTTTTTGAAGCATAGAATAATCTTTGCCTCCTAATGCTAATTTTGCTACATAAACTGCCGCTATTGAGGTTAAAACTAATATAACACCTATAACATATCCCATAGGATCATTAATTCCTATTGAAGATATTCTTAAGTATGCTTGTGGAGCCAACATATTATTTACATCAAGTAACAAAGGGGTACCTAAATCATCAAAAACTTTTAAAAATACCAAACTTGCACCAGCAACATAACCAGGCATAGAAAGTGGAAGAACTATTCTACGAAATAAACCAAAACCTTTTGAACCAAGACTTTGAGCTGACTCTTCCATAGTTCTATCAATGTTATTTAAACTTGTAATTAGATTTATAAGTATAAAGGGGAAATAATGAATAGATTCAACAAATATTACACCATTAAGTCCTTCCATAAATGGAATTTTAAAACCAAACCAATCATTTAAAATTAAATTAATTGAGCCGTTGCTACCAAATAAAAGTTTCATTGCAACTGCACCTACAAAAGGAGGCATTATAAGTGGTATAAACCCTAGACTTTGAATTATTACTGATCCTCTAAAATTAAATCTTGATGTAAAGTAAGCAAGAGGTAATGCAAAAACAGAAGCAAGAACTACCGACATACTCGCTACATAAAATGAATTATAAAATGACTCTATAAATAATGCGTTTTGAAAAAAATCATAAAAATTTAATAATGTAAAATGTCCATTTTGATCTAAAAAAGAAACATAAAAAACTTGAAATATTGGTACCGCTAAAAATATTAGCAAAAATAAAGCTATAAATAATGCTGTTGATTTTAAAAAAAAATTTTTAAACATAAAAAAATGGCCCTAGTCTTAGCAGATTAGGGCCATGGTATTTTTTTTAAAGTTCTTTAATTGCTTCTTCCGCTTTTTTAATTGCTTTAGAATAATTACCAATTACAAATTTATCCCATTCAGCTTCAACTTCAGCCTGACGAGTGCCTGCATATTTCTCAATATCTTTAGCTTTCTTTCTTTTCTTCTTAAAGATTTTATTGAATTCAGCATCGTTTGCTTTTGCTTCAGTGATTGGTAATGCCGCAACTAGAGCTTTTGCTTCTGCGATGAGTTTTTTTGCTTTAGCATTATTTTTATTTCCAAGTTTTTCTTCAGCTTTATAAATAGCTGACATCGCTGCTCTTAAATCATCCAGTCGATACGTAATCATTACATCAAATAATGAATTTACTAAATTATATCTTCCTTTAGATAATTGAACATCAAACTTTACAGCAGCACCGATAGAGCTATCTTTAAACGGGTTTGGAAAGTCTTTGGGAGCCTTTGCATATGTCTCAGGATTAACTGGTAATCTTCTAATTTTCGGATCAAGAAGAATTTCTTGACCTTCTGGAGTTAACAGAAAATCAATGAATAATTGAGCATTCTTTTCGTTTGGTGCATTAGTAATAACACCAATATTAGCTGGAACTAAAGTTGTTACTGTTGGATAAACAAACCCTACTGGAAATCCACTTCCAATTGAAGATAGACCAAAGAAATCAATTACTATTCCAACACCAAAGTCGCCACTATTCACTCCGTCTGGAACACCAAAACTTCTTGCTGTAACAGTTTTAAAATTAGCAGCTATACTTTTCATTTTACCCCAACCCTCATTGAAACCATCACCTTGCAAAAGTGTCTCTACAGTTAAGTGTGTAGTACCTGATCTTGAAGGTGCACTCATTCCGGTGTGACCAAAATAAATTGAGTCAGCCATATCTATCCACTCTTTAGGTGCAGGTAAATTATTAGCTTTTAAATATCGTGTATTCCACATCATTCCATATCCAGCTGCAGCAAATCCAGTATAAAAACCCTCAGGATCATTTATTGGATAAGATCCAACTAACTTAGGAATCCCTTTTACTTGAGAAGTATATTTTGCAAGTAAATTATCACCCTTTAATACCTCAAAAGCATCTGGTGCAGATGCCCAGAATAAGTCTGTGCCATTGTTAGACGACGTTTCTTGAATATATTTAATTCCAGCAGTTGTCTTTTTTCCAACAACCTCAACTGTAATATTTGGATATTTCGTTTCAAATGCCGCTTTAAATTTTCCAGATAAATCTTTAGGAAAAGATGTAACTATTACTAAATTACCTGAATTAGCAACAGCACTAGAAGCGAACATAAAAAAGGAAATAAAAAGTATTAATATTTTTTTCATTTTTTTCCTCATTAGTTTTTTAAGTTTATATTTTGTCAAAAAATCAAACCTAAAACAAGTTAGCTTTGTAAGATAAAAAAAAAATTGCGATAAAATTCGATAAAAATCAATCATGAATTGCATTTTACTAACATATTTTAAATTATTAAAATTATCTTAAGGATTTTAAGTCCTTTGTGTCTACCAATTTCACCACGAGGGCATGAGTTATTTTCATGAATATTTATGCTAATATTTATAATTGAACAATATTAATAAGTAAAATTGTTATTTATTTGAATATTTTATAAACATTGATTGACAATTGTAATATCAAGGTAGGGCAAAATTAATAGTGAATAAATATCTCTAATAATTATTATTATATATAATGGAAAAAAATATTGTTAAATCTCACTTAAAAAAAAAAACACAATCAAAGCTTGCTTTATCAATCAGCCTATTTCTTGTGCTTTTAACCTCAACTGGATATATCTTTAATTCTAAAGGAATAATTTTTCTATTCTATATTTTTTGTTTTGTATTTCTCTACAATTTAGTAATCAACTTCTTATTAGAAAAATTTGATATTTTATCATGATTAAAACACTCATTAAGTTAAAAATATTAAAGTTTATACTAATTGGTAGTGTGTCAGCAGCTTATACTTTAATGAGATATTGTGATCAAAAAAATAAAGTAAAAAGTAAAAAAGAAAAGAAATCTTTGCCTCTTACTCGATAAAAAATTTTATTATATCTTCCTAGCTTTATCAGAAGCTTTTTTTTCTCTCCAAATAGACCTTTTTTCCTCAAGGTGCATATTTTCATCTTTTTTTTTTGTATGCCTTATATTAGTTTCAAATGATAAAGATGAAGGAGGAGTGTCATAATTTTTATCTATGAAATTTAATATTGATAAATAAGATGGATAAAAATCCCCTTGGTAATTAAAATTAATATGTTTTTTGTAGTTTTGAGAAAATAGACCATTGCCGTTATCATAAAATCTCTCTGTAGATAACCCGTATTCCTCATAAGAATGATAATTTAAGTCGTCTTTATTTATATGGTTTACCCAGCTAGCGTATGTCCAATATTCTCCAAAAGAACCATAAATATTTGCAGCTTTTATTATTAATTCAATCCAACTTTGATCAGATTTGAAATGATCCTTAAATTTTGATTTAAGACTTTTTAAATATTTTTTTTTAAAAATCATATGATGTGAGGTGAATGTTCCTCTTTCATCTTCTACAGGATTAATCTCTAGTACATTTGTAATTAAATTTTTCCAAGAATTTAAAACATCACGATTTCCATATGATTTATCCTGTAATAATGCAAATTTTTCTTTTTTTTCGTCAACTAGCGGCCAAGATTTCACAGGTAGTAAATCTGAATCCCATACTGCAAAAACTTCTTCTATTTCTTTTATAACATCATCAGCTCCTAATTTGATAATTTGTTGGTACAACCATCCAGGAGTATAATTTGGTTTATTTTGAGATATTTGTGAAACAATGTCAGTTTTTGTTAGCCCATATTTTTTTAAAAAAAAGGTATCCTCATCCAATAAAGTTAAATTTTTAATGTTCCAATATTTAGATTTTTTTTTTAAAATTTTGATTTCATTTTCTGATGTTATTACAAAGATATTTTTTGGATTATA
Organism: uncultured Pelagibacteraceae bacterium; assembly: GCA_902633585.1. Lineage (GTDB taxonomy): Bacteria > Pseudomonadota > Alphaproteobacteria > Pelagibacterales > Pelagibacteraceae > Pelagibacter. Next base: position 5,724 of record CACPGZ010000015.1, on the reverse strand, counting down.
TTTGTGACAAATGCCTTCAAGAACTGCTCTTGTGCTCCAATTCACATGGTGAATTGGGATTACAAATTGATACATTTAATTAATTTAAATTTGCTTCTTTTGCAGTATTTTCATCAGTTTTAAAAACAGTTACAGGGTCTTCAAGACCAGCATCAGAACAAAGAGGTTCAACACCCAATCCCTTTCTTGGATATTTTGAAACTACTAATTTATATTCCTGAATGATCTCCTTTAATTCAGGTTTTGTTAAGTCATTTATGTATTTGCACTTTCCAATGCCAGTTGGGACCGGTATAGCTAAGTTACCTCCTCTTTTTTGCAGAATTTTATCAAACCCTTCATTCATACATTTTTCATCTAATAAAATATCATGCCATAAGCTTAATTCATATTCACTAAATAACTTAAAAATTCTATGCAAATCTTTTTCATTTATCCAGCCTCTTTTGTAAGACATAAAAGTACTTAAATTCATTTCAACACTAATAGCATGTCCATGTAATAATCCTGCTTTAAGCTCAAAGTTTGCGCTTAGTCCATGGCCAAATGCGTGATCCCTAATGCTGTGAACTTCATGTAAGTTATCGTATTCACTCTCAACGTAACTTTTTAAAGATAGACCAATTATCTTTTTTGATTTTGAAACAATTTTGTCTTGAGTATTGCAATTAATTGTACCAAAATGAGTTTTCATTAAATCAAGCCCAGTGTCTTCAAGTAAATGAAATAATTCCTTGTCTCTAATTACAGCCATTTTATGTATTTCGGCAATACCATGACGGACCCAAGAAGTTCTTAAACTTTTGAAGAATGAACGATCAGATATATTAAGCACAGGAGCATGAAAAGAGCCCAAAAGATTTTTAAATCCACCAGCGTCACAACAAGATCTTGGACTGGGTCCGCTATCTATTGCACTTACAACTGAAGTTGACAACATTATATATGGAGTACTTCGATGATAAATAGATGCAGCAAAAGCTCCTATATCTCCTATAACTCCACCACCAATTATTAAAATAGGTTCGTTTCTATTAACACCTAACTTTCTAAAATCCTCGACTATCTTTTCAACATTTTTTATATGCTTATCAACTTCCATAGCTCTATAAACCAGTTTTTCTAAAATAATCGAGTGATGATTAAAATAATTTTCAATTTCTACTCCATAATTATCCTCAATATTTTTGTCTATTAAACAAACACATCTTCCAAACGATTTGTAATTATCTCTCAAAAGAGAATTATTAATATTTAATGTACTTTCCTCTACTTTAATTGATGTGAAAGTATTTAGAGTCATGTTAGCTTCTATCTGTTGATAATCATTTGAGCTTACAACATGACCGCTTGAATTTCTATAACTCGAGGTTGGATATAAGGCTAAAGGATTTTTGTGCTCAAAATCTAAAATAAGTTGCTCATAAAACAAATGTTTAGAACTGCTAAGTAAATTTGAAATTAATTTAGTACCTCCAAAATTTGTGTTACTGATTTTCGAAGATAAAGATTTTAATTCAAGAGATAAATGCTTATTAAAAGGTAATACTAGATAGGAGAGTTCAAGAATAAATCTTTCAGTAGTTAAGTTCAAAGAGGTTTTTAGTATTCTTAAATGAGGCAATGAAGAAATTGCGTTTAATTTTAAAAATTCATCAGATATTTTGAAGTCATAGGGATCTGCTTTAGCTAAATTGATCAATAAATCCTCAAAGTAATTATTGTTGACAAAATTTTCCAATAAATTCTGTTCGTCAAAGATATTTTTTTTATTAAGAATAAAATATTTAGCAAAGTTTATAATTTTTTCAGAAACCATAATTAAAGATAAAATAATTATTTTTTAAGTCAAACCGCACTATGTCTCATAATATTTTTTAACCTTTAAATTCATCCTCAAGTAGAAATTCTTTTAAGATCAAAAACATTAAATTTTTAGGTCAGTTTAAAATTTTCGTTTTTAATCAGATCTTTGTTAGTCGAAATAAATTATATATATTCAAATGAAAATAATTAATAAATTTGATAATTTATCAGATTATAAGGGATTTAGACTATAAGAGACCATAAGAGACTCTTGAATTACTCAGCTCAAACAATTTCTAATACTTTGTGTTTACTGAATTCACCTTGAGGACATTCTTGACTAACTTTTTACTTTGGAAAATCATTTGTGTCAAATCTAGGTAATTCAAACTTTTTATATTTTTTTAGATCCACTCTGCTGACTTTTGTAGTAAGCCCTATAATGCAATTAGTTTTTTTTAAAATTCTTAAAGTATTACTATTATAACTTCCATAGGGATAACAATAAGAAAAATCTTTATCTATAATTTTATTTTTTTTCCAAAAATTAATTGTTTTTGATATTTCATAATTTTGCTGAGAGTAGTTCATAAAATTTAATCTATCATGATCATAAGAGTGCATTCCTATTTCATTTCCATTGTGTATCAATTCCTTAAGATGACCTAAATTCATGTAGAGTTTTCTTGAAAATTTAGTAATTGAAATTGAAACATATCTTTTAAATAGATCATTGATAATTTTCTTTTTCATGTTTTTTGGTAAATATTGTTGCAATAGAAATTTTATTATTGCAGTGTTCTTATCATCAAATCTTTTTTTTAGTTTTATAGATAACAATAATTTTGAAAAACTTATCCATTTTTTTTTTTTGTGATGATTATAAAAAAGACCTATTTTGTTAATTAGATTTTCCTTATCCTTTACTCTGTCTAAAACAAAGTGTATTTTATTTACGTCTAAAATAATCTTTTGTAGTGTTGTATTAACAGGTGGGTAAAATGAACCATTAATTTTATATTTGTTTAATATTGGAAGAACATATTTGTAATGATCAATATATCCATCATCAAAGGTTAACCAACAATCATTTTTTTTAAAACTTTTTTTATTTTTTATAATCCATTTAACCTCCTCGGGACTAATTATATTAAATTTTGATTTGAGATATTTTACTTGATTTAAAAATTCTCTTACATCAAGGCCTTTAATATTTTTATATTTAGTTTTTTTAAAATCCCTTATGTAATGATACATTATTATTTTCATGATTTTTTAAAATTAAAATAATTTGATAAATTTCGAGAATATCCATTGTAATATTTAAAATATTTAAAATTACTATGATTTTTTGTTATTTCTCTTTCGATATCGTAACTAAATTCATAACTAGTTATTAAAATTTCACAATTTTTTGAAAGTTTATTTTGTAGCTTATGGAGTTTTTTAAAAGGTAATTTTTTTTTATCTTTATTATTAATTTCATCGTTAAAATGTTTATAAGGTAAAAAACCCTCTATATTTAAATCTTTAAATTTCTTTATACTTTTTAATAACAAATAAGTCTGATCGTAAGTACCAAACAGCAAAATTTTTTTATTTAAACCAATCCATTTTTTTATTTGATTTGTAAGTGTAAAATATGGTTTTTCCAAAGTATTCCAATATGCAAGTTCGATTTGTTTTTTGAAATATTTTTTCTTGCTATTTAGATTGAATTTATTTGTGAGAGAAAGCATAGCTTTTTTTTCATTTAATTTAATTCTTTGACTTCTATCTTTGATAATTTTTCTTTTAAAAGATCTTTTTATTTTTTTTGCATTAATTACATAACTTCCTAAAACTAAATAATCTATTTTACTATTAAGCATTCCTATAATTGCATCTTGTGGAGTTTCTACAATTGGTTCGCCAGCATCATTAAATGATGTATTTAGAATACAACCTATTCCTGTTATTTTTTTAAACTCTTTTATCAAATTATAAAAAATTTTATTTTGTTTTCTATTTACGGTTTGTACTCTTGCTGTGCCATCAACATGAGTCACGGATGGTAAAATTTTTGGCTTAAGAACCTTTGCTACTAATAACATATAGGGACTAGGTTGGTTTAATTTAAAAAACTTTTTATAATCTTCCTCTAATACTGCAGGTGCAAATGGTCTGAATGTTTCTCTATGTTTGACTTTTATGTTTACTATATCCTGCATTTTAGAGTTTCTACTATCAGCTAAAATTGACCTATTTCCAAGTGCTCTTGGACCATATTCACTTCCATTTTGAAACCATCCAATAATTTTTCCATCTGAAATAAATTTTGCAACTTTTTTAAGATCTAGTTTTTCGTGAGAAATATTATATTTTTTTAAAATAGATTTAATTTTATTATCTTCATAGATTTTACCAGTATATGCATTTTTTAATTTAACAATTTTTCTTTTTTTATTCTTAAAAAGCTGATGATTATAAAGTGCCCATATGCATAGACCGAAAGGAATACCAGCATCTGAACAAGCAGGATAAACGAATATATTTTTAAACTTTGTGTTAGAGAAAAGTTTTTGATTTGCAACCGAATTAAGTGCTACGCCACCAGCAATACAAATATTTTCTGAATTTACTTTTTTCTTTAATTCTTTTCCTAAATGAATAAAGCATTTTTCTGTTTCATTTTGAATATCATAGGCATATTGTTTCCATTTACCTTTCAGAATATCACTTCTTTTTGATCTTTTAGGTAAATGAATATTTAATTTTTTTATCTTTTTGCCTCCAGAAAAAGTGATTATATCTGAGAAAGGCATTCTTCTTAAGATATTAGAATAATCTGTTTTTATACCATTGTAATTTACTTTAGAGAAATCTAAGATTGCTTTTTCTTTACTGCCGAAAGGAGCTAAGCCCATTGTCTTACCTTCACCACCTCTACCAAGATTTAGACAGTCTTTAGTAATAACTCCATAAAGAACTCCTATTCCTCTGCCTTTGTATTTATCAATTAGACTTATCTTATTACCTTTGCCTTCATAAAAACTATTTGTTTCAAGATCGGTTCCGTTTCCATCAACAATTAATATAGCTGAATTTTTAAAACCAGATGTATAATAAACGCTTGCTGCGTGTGCTAGATGGTGATTAATTTGAATTATTTTTTTTTGTGGTAATCTTAACAAAGTCTTAAAATAATCAAAATCTTTTACATTATATGATGGACCGGATCTGTGCCAAACTGGCTCTCTTATTATATCTGAAACCACTAAGTCAATATCATCAAATGATTTTATATTAAAATGTTCCATACAATATTTTATTGAGTGAAAAGGAAATGTATATGGATGTTTTTTTCTAATTAATCTTTCTTCAGAAATAGCAACATAATTGTATTCATTAGCTCTATTCGAAGTTTTAATAATGCATGCCCCACTATCCATAGTTGCAAAACACTGTATACCTAATATGAATCTATTTTTTTTCATCAGATGCTTTTAATTTATCTTCTAGTCTTTTTGTCTAGCAATTTCACCACAAGGGCTACTAGATTTCGCATTGTTATATCTGTATTCTTTTATAACTCAACTTCTTAAACGAATGCAAATTATTTTGGTGTATTACTAGTGTATGACTATGGTCAATTTAGATATCACATTAAAAGCTAAATAAGCTATTTATATATATAGAAATATCCTATTAAGGTTGAAACAATTAATATTGTTAATAAGACAACTCCTGATATATTTCTGAATTTTAAAAGACCTTTTTTTTCTGATGGTAAAATTTTTATAATTTCTTTTTTTTCATATCCCAGAGAGTGACCAATATAAACTGACTCGATAAAAGTTACCAATAGAACTGAAATAGCATTCACATATGCAGTAAAAATAAACCAATCAAATACATTCAGGTAAGGCATATCTGGAA
>CACPGZ010000014.1 GCA_902633585.1 uncultured Pelagibacteraceae bacterium | reverse complement strand
ATTTTTCCATATCCCAACTGAACAGCTTTATAACCTCTTTTTTCAATATCAATTACCTGAATGACTCTCGCTTTTTCCATCTTTAGAACTGTCACAGGCACTGACTGACCAGTTTTGTAAAACTCTCTTGTCATTCCAATTTTTTTTCCTATTAAGGCAATATCCATCATATTTAAATTTTAATCTCCACATCTACGCCCGAAGCTAAATCTAATTTCATCAATGCTTCAACAGTTTGTGGTGTTGGTTCAATTATATCTATTAATCTTTTATGTGTTCTCGACTCGAATTGTTCTCTACTTTTTTTATCAATGTGAGGTGATCTTAAAACTGTATATCTCTCAATTTTAGTCGGCAAAGGTATTGGGCCTTTGATAGTTGCTCCAGTTCTTTTAACAGTGTTTACTATTTCTTCAGTTGATGCATCTAGGACTTTGTTATCATATGCTCTAAGTTTAATTCTTATATTTTGTTTTTCCATATTACCCTGCAATTTTTTTAGTTACTTCGTCCTGAACATTTTGTGGAACTTTTGAATAATGATCAAAAAACATTGAATATTGTGCTCTACCTTGGGACATGGATCTTAAACTATTGATGTATCCAAACATGTTAGCTAACGGGACCATTGCAGTAATAACCGTGGCATTACCCCTTTGCTCTTGAGTGCTAATCTGGCCTCTTCTACTATTTAAATCGCCAATTACATCGCCCATATAATCCTCTGGCGTTACAACTTCAACTCTCATTACTGGTTCTAAAAGTTTCAACACACCTTTTGTACATGCTTCTTTAAAACAAGCTCTACTTGCTAGTTCAAAAGCTAATACACTCGAATCAACATCGTGATGTAATCCATCTAAAATTGTAACTTTATAATCTATCATTGGAAATCCTGCAAGAATTCCACCATCTGATACTGTTTCGATTCCTTTTTCTACTCCTGGAATAAATTCTTTAGGAATAGCACCACCTTTAATTTTGCTTTCAACTTCTCTTCCTTTTCCAGGTTCTTGTGGCTCTACTAACAATTTAACCTTAGCAAATTGTCCAGCTCCTCCACTCTGTTTTTTGTGTGTATACTCAACCTCTGAGGAATTTTCTATTGTTTCCCTGTAAGCAACTTGTGGAGCTCCAACATTTGCCTCTACTTTAAACTCTCGTTTCATTCTATCCACGATAATATCTAAATGTAATTCTCCCATTCCTTTAATGATTGTTTGGCCTGACTCTTCATCAGAGGTCACTCTGAATGAAGGATCTTCTTTAGCAAGTCTTCCTAAAGCCTCACCCATTTTTTCCTGGTCAGCTTTAGTCTTAGGCTCAACTGCAATTTCTATTACTGGATCAGGGAATTCCATTGGTTCCAACAGAACACTATTTTCCTCATCACATAAAGTATGTCCAGTTATAGTATTCTTTAAACCTGCCAAAGCTACGATATCACCAGCATTGGCCTCTTTAATATCTTCTCTTGAGTTAGCGTGCATCAATAGCATTCTTCCAACTCTTTCTTCTTTCTCTTTTGATGAATTATAAACAGCAGTCCCAGTTTTAATTGTACCAGAATATATTCTTATAAAAGTTAGTGATCCAACGAATGGATCATTTGCAACCTTGAAAGCTAAAGCTGAAAATGGAGCACTATCCTCAAATTTCATATCCATCTCATCCTCACTACCTAGTTTAGTTCCTTTAATTGAACCAATATCAACTGGACTAGGTAAATAATTAACAACAGCATCTAATAAAGGTTGCACACCTTTATTTTTGAATGCTGATCCTGTCATTACAGGCACAAAATCAAAATTTAGTGTTCCTTTTCTAATACATTTAATTAAATCCTCATCTTTTATTTCATCACCATTTAAATATGACTCCATTAATTTTTCATCTTGTTCAACTGCGGCTTCAACTAGTTCAGTCCTATATTTCTCAGAAATTTCCTTTAAATCTTCAGGTATATCTTTGTACTCCCATTCTGCTCCTAAGGCTTCATTTTTCCAAACTTGAGCTTTCATTTTAACTAAATCAACAACTCCTGTTAAAGAAGCCTCGATACCTATAGGAACTTGGATAACCAGTGGTTTTGCACCCAATCTATCCTTAATCATATCTACACATCTAAAGAAATCAGCTCCTGTTCTGTCTAACTTGTTTACAAAACAAATCCTAGGAACTTTATATTTATCTGCTTGTCTCCATACAGTTTCAGATTGAGGTTCAACGCCTGCAACACCATCAAAAACTGCTACAGCACCATCTAAAACTTTAAGAGATCTCTCAACTTCAATAGTAAAATCAACATGTCCAGGAGTATCAATGATATTTATTCTATGGTCTTGCCAGAAACAAGTTGTTGCAGCTGATGTAATTGTAATTCCTCTTTCTTGCTCTTGCTCCATCCAATCCATTGTTGCAGCACCATCATGAACTTCTCCAATTTTGTGGCTCTTTCCTGTGTAATATAAGATTCTCTCTGTTGTAGTAGTTTTTCCAGCATCAATGTGAGCCATGATGCCAATATTTCTATAATTATCTAAAGTATGAGTTCTTGACATAATTTTTTACCACCTAAAATGTGCAAATGCTTTATTTGACTCAGCCATTTTATGAACATCTTCTTTTTTTTTAACTGCTGCTCCTTTTTTTTCATAAGCATCATAAAGCTCATTAAAAATTTTATCAGACATGTTTTTATCTTTTCTTTTTCTTGCAGAGTCTATTAACCATCTAATTGCTAAGGCTTGAGCTCTTTTATTTTTTACTTCTACTGGAACTTGATAAGTTGCACCACCAACTCTTCTAGATCTAACTTCAACGGTTGGCTTAATATTGTTTATTGCTTCATTAAAAATATTTATAGGCTGATCTTTTGATTTAGTTTTGATTTTTTCAATTGCATCATAGACAATTTTTGAAGCTATACCTCTTTTACCATCGTACATGAGATTGTTTATTAATTTTGGAATAATTGTTGAATTAAATTTTGGGTCTGGAACTATTTCTTTTTTGGGTTGTGATTTTTTTCTAGACATCTTTATTTACCCTTTTTAGTTCCGTACAATGATCTTCTTTTTTTTCTATTTGCAACTCCTTGGGTATCTAGATTTCCTCTTAATATGTGATACCTCACACCAGGTAGATCCTTAACTCTTCCACCTCTTATTAAAACGACTGAGTGTTCTTGTAAATTATGACCCTCACCTGGTATATATGCTGTAACCTCAAATCCATTTGACAATCTTACTCTTGCAACTTTTCTTAAAGCTGAATTGGGTTTCTTTGGTGTAGTAGTATAAACTTTAACGCAGACACCTCTTTTCAATGGTTGTTTTTGTAGAGCAGGAACTTTATTCCTCTTAACTTGCTTAAGTCTCTTTTTTTTTAACAACTGGTTTATTGTTGGCATAAAATTTTAATTAATTATATTTTTGATGAAATAACTGACAGGTCAATTATGGCAGCGTTTAGTACATTTAACTAGTACTACATTCCAACCAAAAACATCGACAAAATACTAATAAATTGAATTTTGTCAAACAAAACCTGTATTTTAAATCAGTTTTTTCTATTGATTTGCTTGGGTTTCCGAGGCTTCAATTTGTTCTTGGTCAGATAGGAATTTGTTATCATCATTCAGAGCTTTTTTATTCCATTTATTTTTAATATTACCTGTTCCAGCAGGTACCAATCTACCAACGATTACATTCTCTTTTAATCCATGTAATGGATCAATTTTACCTTTAATTGCTGCATCAGTTAAAACCCTTGTAGTTTCTTGGAATGAGGCAGCAGAGATAAATGACTCGGTTTGTAAAGAAGCCTTTGTTATACCCATTAAAACTCTTTCACCTATTGCTGGTGTTTTATTTTCTGATTTAAGTTTTTCATTCATGTTTTCAAATTTAATCCTATCAACGATTTCACCTGGTAAATAAGAAGAGTCTCCTGAGGATTTAACCTCTATTTTTTTTAACATCTGTCTTAAGATGGTTTCAATGTGTTTATCATTTATGATTACACCTTGAAGTCTATAAACTTCTTGAACTTGGTTAACAAAATATTCCGTAAGTTCTTTTATGCCTAAGATTCTTAAGATATCATGTGGTAAAGGTTGACCATCAAGAAGATATTCACCTTTTTTAATTTTTTCACCCTGGTTAAAGTTAATATGCTTTCCTTTTGGAATTAAATAATTTGATGGTTCACTTCCATCCTCGGGCACAATTGAAATTCTTTGTTTACCTCTTACTTCTTTTCCAAAAATAACTTGTCCATCATTTTCAGCAATTATTGCACTATCTTTTGCCTTTCTTGCTTCAAATAACTCAGCAACTCTTGGTAGACCTCCGGTAATATCTTTTGTTTTTGTTGTTTCTTTTGGAAGTCTAGCTATTACATCACCTGCTGAAACTTTTTGTCCATCTTTTACTGATAAGATTGAGTCTGGAACGAGGTAATATCTTGCTTCATTATCATCAGCTTTTTTGATTACATTCCCTTTTTCATCTCTAAGAGTAATTCTTGGTTTTAAGTCAGTACTTTTCGATTGTGCTCTCCAATCTATTACAGACTTCGATGAAATCCCTGTGGCATCATCAGTAGTTTCTTGGATTGAAACACCATCAATCAAATCAACATAACTTGAAATACCACTTTTTTCAGCAATAACAGGTGTAGTGTAAGGGTCCCATTCACAAATTTTAGTATTTGCTTTTATCTTATCGCCATTTTTAAAAAATAGTTTTGATCCGTACGCAACTTTATAAACTGCTACTTGTACGCCGTTATCATCTTCAATAGAAAGTTGAGTATTACGTCCCATTACAATCAAATTCTTTTTTGAGTCTTCTAAAATATTTGAGTTTAAGATTTTTAAAGTTCCTTCGCTTTTAGTTACTATTTGCGAATCTTGTTTTACTGAAGCTGTTCCACCAACGTGGAAAGTTCTCATTGTAAGCTGAGTACCAGGTTCTCCAATTGATTGAGCAGAAATCATACCAATCGCCTCTCCAACATGAACCATTTTACCTCTAGACAAATCTCTTCCATAACAATTAGCACAAACCCCTTCTTTTGAACTACAAGTCATCACTGAATAAACTTTAAGTGATTTTATTCCAGCAGAGTCAATTTTATCACAGCCAGCTTCATCTATCATAGTCGATTTTTTTAGAATAATTTCACCAGTTAAAGGATGCTTTACATCTGAAGCTGTAACTCTACCTAAAGATCTCTCTGATAAACTGACAACAACATTTCCACCTTCTAAAATTTCAGAAAGTTCTATAAATCCTGGGTTATCACAATTCTTTTTAGTAATTGTCAAATCTTGTGCTACGTCACATAATCTTCTAGTTAAATAACCTGAACTTGCAGTTTTTAACGCTGTATCAGCCAAACCTTTTCTGGCTCCATGAGTAGAATTAAAATATTCTAAAGCAGTTAATCCTTCTTTAAAATTTGACGTTATAGGACTTTCAATAATCTCGCCTGAAGGTTTTGCAATTAAGCCTCTCATACCAGCTAATTGTTTCATTTGAGCGGCTGAGCCTCTAGCGCCGCTGTCAGCCATCATAAATACTGAGTTAATTTTCAAACCCTCTGAGGTTTTTTCAGTTGCGGAAATACCTTTCATCATTTCACCAGCTACACTATCAGTACATTTTGACCAAGCATCAACAACTTTATTATATTTTTCACCTCTAGTGATAAGTCCTTCAGCATATTGAGTTTCATAATCTGAAATCAATTTTTTTGTATCATCTATTAATTGAGTTTTACTTTCTGGTATAACCAAATCATCTTTACCAAAAGAAATTCCAGCTTTAAAAGCATGTTTAAAACCTAAATCCTTTAATTTATCACAGAAAATAACTGTTGTTTTTTGACCACAAAATCTAAAAACAATATCTATCACCTCAGAAACAACTTTTTTTGGAAGTAATCTATCTACCAATGAAAATTTAATGTCTTTATTTTTTGGTAATAAATTTGCTAGTAAAAATCTACCAGCTGTTGATGTATATTTTTCAAACTTCTTATTTCCATTCTCATCAACTGTTTCAAATCTTGATATAATTGTACTATGAACTTTTATTTGTCCTGAAGACAAAGCAAATTCTATTTGGTCTGCATCTAAAAAATATCCAGCTGGTTTATCAGTCAATGGTTCTTGTGATAAATAATAAATTCCTAGAATCATATCCTGACTTGGAACAATTATTGGTTTACCATTAGATGGTGATAAAATATTATTTGTTGATAGCATCAATATTCTTGCTTCTAGTTGAGCCTCTAAACTTAGTGGCACATGTACCGCCATTTGATCTCCATCAAAATCAGCGTTAAAGGCTGCACATGTTAATGGATGTAACTCAATAGCATCTCCCTCTATCAATTTAGGTTCAAAAGCTTGAACACCTAATCTATGGAGCGTTGGAGCTCTATTCAATAAAACTGGATGTTCTCTTACAATAAGCTCTAAGGCATCCCATACAGCATTAGTTTCTTTTTCAACAAGTTTTTTTGCTTGTTTTATTGTTGAGGCTAATCCTAATTTATTTAATCTTGCATATAAAAATGGTTTAAATAATTCTAATGCCATTTTTTTTGGTAATCCACACTCATGCAATTTTAAGTCAGGTCCAACAACAATCACAGATCTTCCTGAATAATCTACACGTTTACCTAAGAGATTCTGTCTAAATCTACCTTGCTTACCTTTTAACATTTCTGCTAAAGATTTTAACGGTCTTTTACCAGTTCCAGTGATTACTCTTCCTCTTCGACCATTATCAAATAATGCATCAACTGACTCTTGTAACATTCTTTTTTCATTTCTAACAATTATGTCTGGAGCTTTTAAATCCATTAATCTTTTTAAACGATTATTTCTGTTGATAACTCTTCTGTATAAATCGTTTAAATCTGAAGTCGCAAATCTACCACCATCTAAAGGAACTAGAGGTCTTAGTTCAGGTGGTATTACAGGCACAACTGTCATGATCATCCATTCAGGTTTTTGACCTGTGTCTAAAAATGACTCTATTAATTTAAGCCTTTTAATAGCTCTTTCTTCGTTAACTTTTGATTTTGTCTCTTTGATGTAACTAACTAAGTTTTTCTTCTCTAATTCTAAATCAAGGTTCTTTAGCATTTCTAAAACTGCTTCAGCTCCTATTCCAGCAGAGAAAGCTTCATCACCAAACTCATCTTGATATTTTGCTAATTCTTCCTCATTCAATAATTGATTTTTTTTTAATCCAGTTAAGCCAGGTTCAATTACAATGAAATTTTCAAAATAAAGAACTCTCTCAATTTCCTTCAATTTCATATCAACTGCTAGAGCTATTCTGCTAGGTAAAGACTTTAAAAACCAAATATGTGCCACTGGAGTAGCAAGATTAATATGACCCATTCTCTCTCTACGAACATTAGATTTTGTAACTTCAACTCCACATTTTTCACAAATTATACCTCTGAATTTCATTCTTTTGTATTTTCCACACAGGCATTCATAGTCCTTAATGGGACCAAATATCCTAGCACAAAATAATCCATCTTTTTCTGGTCTAAAAGTTCGATAGTTAATTGTCTCAGGTTTTTTTATCTCACCGTATGTCCAAGACTTTATTTTTTCTGGGCTTGCTAAGGAAATTTTTATACTATTAAAATTTTGAGCTTCAGAAATCTCGGAATTTTTAAATAAGTCTGTTAATTCTTTTTTCATAATTAATTTAATTCTACATTTAATGCTAAAGATTTTATTTCTTTGACCAATACATTGAAAGACTCTGGTATACCTGACTCAAAGTTTTCTTCACCTTTAACAATTGTCTCATAAACTTTAACTCTACCTGCAACATCATCTGATTTTACAGTTAATATTTCCTGTAATGTGTATGATGCTCCGTAAGCTTCAAGAGCCCAAACTTCCATTTCACCAAATCTTTGGCCACCTAATTGCGCTTTACCACCTAATGGTTGTTGTGTAACTAAACTATATGGTCCAGTAGATCTTGCGTGAATTTTATCTTCAACTAAATGATGTAATTTAAGCATGTAAATAATCCCAACTGTTACTGGTCTGTCAAATTTTTCTCCTGTTCTTCCATCCCATAAATAAGTTTGTCCAGAACCTGGTAATTTTGCTAACTCTAACATTTCTGTTACATCTCTTTCTTTTGCTCCATCAAACACTGGTGTTGATATGGCGATCCCATTTTGAAGATTTTCACACAAATCCTCAAACTCTGTTTTATTTAACTTATCAACTTTTTGATTGTAGATTTCTTCTCCATAAATAGATTTCAAAAAATCAGATATTTTTTCTGTTTTTTCTATTTTTTTTTGATTTTCATTAACTAAATTTTTAACTTGTTCCCCAAATTCTTTACATGCCCAACCAAGGTGAGTCTCTAAAATCTGACCTACATTCATACGACTTGGAACCCCCAAGGGATTTAAAACTATATCAACTGGTCTTCCGTCTTCTCTGTATGGCATGTCTTCAACTGGAACGATCTTACTCACAACACCTTTGTTACCATGTCTACCAGACATTTTATCACCTGGTCTTAGTCTTCTTTTAATTGCAACAAAAACCTTTACCATTTTCATTACACTTGGAAGAAGGTCATCGCCACTTCTAATCTTTAGGACTTTATCTTCAAATCTTTCAATAATATCTCGCTCAGCTTTATTGTATTGATCTTTTAGTTGCGCTATTCCAGCATCATTTTTTGAATTTCCATCCGTGATTTTAAAAACATCAGTGATTGAAAGACTATTGATGGTATCAAAGTCGAGTTTTGCACCTACATCTATATTTTTTATTTTTTTTGTTAGAGACGAGCCTGATAAAATTTGAGATGCTCTTTGCTTAATACTTCTTTCTAAAATTTCCTCCTCAACAATTTTATCTTGTTGAACTTGTTCAATCTCAGCTCGCTCAATTGTTATAGATCTTTCGTCTTTTTCAATACCATGTCTATTGAAAACTTTCACATCAACTACTGTTCCACTACTTCCTCTGGACATTCTTAAAGACGTATCAGTTACGTCTATTGCTTTTTCACCAAATATTGATCTTAATAATTTTTCTTCAGGTCCTGAAGCTGAATCACCTTTTGGTGTAACTTTTCCAACTAAAATGTCTCCGGCGTTCACTTCAGCTCCAATATAAACTATACCAGATTCATCAAGATTCTTTAAAGCTTCCTCATTAACATTTGGAATATCTCTGGTAATTTCTTCCTCACCTAATTTAGTATCTCTTGCCATTATTTCGTATTCAACAATGTGAACAGATGTAAACACATCATCAGTTACACATCTTTCTGAAATCAAAATTGAATCTTCAAAATTATATCCTTGCCAAGGCATAAATGCGACTGTAACATTTTTTCCTAAAGCTAATTCTCCTAATCTAGTTGATGGGCCATCAGCAATTATATCTCCAGTTTTAACTTTATCTCCTACTCTAACTAACGGTCTTTGATTAATACAAGTGTTTTGATTTGATCTTTTAAATTTTTGAAGATTATAAATATCAACACCTGATTTAGTAAAATCTGTTTCCTCAGTCACCTTAACAACAATTCTTTTTCCATCAATTTTATCAACAATTCCATCTCTCTTTGCTACTATTGTTACACCCGAGTCAAGAGCAACATCGCTCTCAATTCCTGTTCCAACAAGTGGAGCCTCTGGTTTTAACAATGGAACAGCTTGTCTCATCATATTTGATCCCATTAAAGCTCTGTTAGCATCATCGTTTTCTAAAAAAGGGATTAAAGATGCTGCTACTGATACTAATTGTTTAGGGGATACGTCGATGTAATCTATAGTTTCAGGTTTTGATAATAAAAAATCTAAGTTTTGTCTGCAAGACACAAGTTCTTCTACAATTTTGTAATTTTTATCCAGTTTAGTGTTAGCTTGAGCGATTGTGTATTTGGTCTCTTCCATCGCAGATAGATACTCTACTTTATCTTGAACAACTCCATCTTTAACTCTTTTGTAAGGACTTTCTATAAATCCGTATTTATTAATTTTTGCGTAAGTAGATAAACTATTTATCAAACCAATATTTGGTCCCTCTGGAGTTTCGATTGGGCATATTCTTCCGTAATGAGTTGGATGAACATCACGTACTTCAAAACCTGCTCTCTCTCGAGTTAGACCACCAGGTCCTAAAGCTGAAACTCTTCTTTTATGTGTAATTTCAGACAAAGGATTTGTCTGATCCATGAATTGAGATAGCTGGGAACTTGCAAAAAAATCTTTTAGTGAAACTGTAAGTGGTTTAGCATTAATTAAATCTTGTGGCATTGCTGACTCAATATCCAGGGTGGTCATTTTCTCTTTAATTGCTCTCTCCATTCGATAAACACCAATCCTAGCCTGATTTTCAACAAGCTCTCCTACTGATCGAACCCGTCTATTTCCTAAATGGTCAATATCATCTACTTCGTCTTTGCCGTCTCTAAGATCCAGCATTTTATGAATTATTGCAATGATATCATCATTTCTTAAAATTGTAATTTTATCGGAGCACTCAAGGTTCAATCTAGAATTCATTTTTACTCTACCTACATCTGATAAATCATATCTATCAGAACTAAAAAATAAATTATTAAATATTTGGTTTGCTATCTCAATTGTCGGTGGTTCACCAGGTCTTAACATTTTATAAATTTCGGTTATCGCCTCATCTTTAGTGTTATTTTTGTCATTAAATATTGTAGTTAATAAATAACCACCTTTGTTAATTGAATTAGTAACTGAAATGTCGAGAGTATAAACTTTAGCATCTAATATTTGTTGAATGACAGTTTCATTTAATTCTGTTCCTATTTTAAAATTACCACCTTCTTCGTCATTTATTTTAATATCGGTATGTAAAAATTTTCCATATAAAGATTCTTTTGAAACTAAAATATTTTTTAAACCGTCATTAGATAATTTTTTTGCGTTTAAATAATTTATCTTATCACCTAATTTAATTACAACTTTTCCAGTATTTGCATCTACAACTTCCTCTGAAAAATTTTTCGCTTTGTAATTTTCTGGGTTAAATTTTGTTTTCCATTTTTGAGAATTAGCATCATAAATAAATTTTTCATTTTCATAAAACTCGTTTACAATATCTGATTTAGTAAAGCCTAAAGCGAGTAATAAAGAAGAAGCAAGGATTTTTTTTTTTCTATCAATTTTAAAATATAGAAAATCCTTTACATCATATTCAAAATCTAACCATGAGCCGCGATTTGGGATTACACGACAATTAAACAATAACTTGCCACTCGCATGAGTTTTACCTTTATCATGATCAAAAAATACGCCAGGACTTCTGTGCATTTGGTTAACTACAACCCTTTGAACTCCATTAGTTATAAAAGTTCCACTGTTGGTCATCATGGGTACTTCTCCCATATAAACTTCTTGCTCTTTTGCAGATAAAATATCTTTAGTATTATTTTCTGGATCAATTTCGTATACAACTAATCTAAGTCTACATTTTAAAGCTGATGAGAATGTCAACCCTCTAGCAATACATTCTTCAACATCAAACTTTGGTTTTTCCAGTCTGTAAGATGCATATTCTAAAGTTGCCTTGTCATTAAGGTCTTCAATTGGAAAAATACTCTTAAAAACTCTGTCAAAACCTTTCGTTAATTCTAAGTTTTCAGTATTAAAGTCTGTTAATTCCTTGTAAGAATTTTTTTGAACTTCAATCAAGTTAGGAATTGATAAACTTTCTTTAAGCTTACCAAAACTTTTTCTGATATTTTTTTTTTCAGTAAAAGATATTTGCATCAATGTTTAACACCGATTAATTAAATTAATCAGAGCTAAAAAATTCCTTATTAATTTATTTAAGTTCTACTTTAGCGCCTGCAGCCTCTAATTTAGCCTTTATTTCTTCAGCTTCTTTTTTAGGTACACCAGTTTTTACTTCTTTAGGTGCACCCTCAACTAGATCTTTAGCTTCTTTAAGACCCAGTGAAGTTGCTGCTCTCACTTCTTTAATAACGTTAATTTTCTTATCACCTGCAGAAACTAACATGATAATAAAATCATCTTTGTCTTCTGCTGCTGCTGCTGCACCTGCTGCTGCTGGAGCTGCTGCTGCCATTGGGGTAACTCCCCATTTATCTTCTAATTGTTTTGAAAGATCTGCTGCCTCAGCAACAGTCAAACTTGATAGATCTTCTATAATTTTATTTAGGTCAGGCATTTTTTACTCTTTAGGTTGGGTTTCAGAATTTTCTGTGGGTAAATTACTCATTTTTTCCGATCGTGCAAGTAAAATACTGACTAATTTTGATGCTGAAGCGCTCAAAATACCCACAATATTTGCTCTTGCTTCATCCAAAGTTGGTAAATTAGCTACATTTAAGACTCCGGCTTGATCTAGAACCTCATTATCCATGATTCCACCAATTAATTTTAGACTGTCGTTATCCTTAGCAAATTTTGATAAAATTCTTGCTGACATAATGGCATCCTCTCCAAATGCTACTGCAGTTGGTCCAGAGAATAATTTTGATAAATCTTTACATTTAGTTTTTTCCAAAGCCAATTTTGTAATTCTATTTTTTGTAATTTTAAAAACTATTCCATGCTCTCTCATTTTTGATCTTAATTCATCAAGTTGAGGCATTGATAAGCCTTGATAGTGAGTTACCATAACTGCTTTACTATTTTCAAATTGTGCCGTCATTTCGGTAATATAGTTTTTTTTTTGTTCTTTGTTCATCATAAGAGTTAAATACTTTTTCCTAATTTAAGTTTATATGAAACACCCATCGATGAGGTTATTGAAGCTGACTTAATCAAATCACCTTTTACAGTATTGTTTGACTTTTCTTTTTCTAGAGTTTCCACAATTGCGTTATAATTCTTAATTAATTTTTCATCATTAAAAGATTTTTTACCAATGCTCACACCTATGTTTCCATCTTTATCATTTCTTATTTCAGCTTGACCAGATTTTGCATCTGATATCGCAGTCTTTAAATCCTCAGTAACAGAACCTAGTTTTGGATTAGGCATCAAACCCTTAGGTCCAAGTACTTTTCCTAACTTAGATAACTTAATCATCATTGAAGGCGTACAAATTAATTTTTCAAAATTTATTTCCCCACTTCTAATTTTTTCAATAAAATCATCACTTCCTACAATATCTGCCCCTGCTGACTTAGCGTCAGCAAATTTGGCATCTTCACAAACAACTGCAACTTTTATTTTTTTACCAGAGCCACCTGGAAGATTTACTACAGTTCGAATATTAATTTCACTCTTTTTTTGTTTATTATTTATCTGAAAACTTAAATCAATAGACTCATCAAATTTAGTGGTGCAATTTTTTTTAACTACAGGAATTAACTTTTCGATAGCTTCTGGAGATATCTCGGATGTTTTTTTTGGTAGTTTTTTAAATCTTTTTGATGTCATTAATCTTTAACCTCTATACCCATTGATCTTGCTGAACCAGCAATAATTTTTACAGCCTGTTCTAAATCTATTGCGTTTAAATCGTTCATCTTTTGTTTTGCTATTTCCTCTGCCTGTTTTTTTGTAATAGAGGCCACAATATTCCTGCCTGGCTCTTTTGAACCACTTTTTAATTTAGCTGCTTCTCTAATGAAAAATGAGGCTGGTGGAGATTTAATTTTAAAATCAAACTTTTTATCTTTGTAAACAGTAATCTCCACTGGAACAGGTTTTCCTGATAAAGATTTTGTTTTATCATTAAAAGCTTTACAAAATTCCATTATGTTAACTCCACGTTGACCCAAAGCAGGACCAACTGGTGGAGCTGGATTGGCTTGACCACCTTTAATTTGTAATTTTATAAACCCACTTATCTCTTTTTTTGCCGCCATTAACTAATTTTCTCTACTTGATTATATTCTAATTCAACTGGTGTTGGTCTTCCAAAAATAGAGACTGAAACTTTTAATCTTGACCTTTCCTCATCAATTTCTTCAACCATTCCACTAAACGAAGCAAACGGTCCGTCTACAACTTGGACTTTTTCTCCAACACTGTACTCTATACCAGATTTTGGCTGAGCCACACCATCTTTTATTTGACCCAAAATCTTTTCTATCTCTTTATCTGATACTGGCACTGGAATACCTTTTGTTCCCAAAAAACCACTAACTCTCTTTATATTTTTGATCATATGATAAATGCTGTTGTCCATTTCACTCTTAATTAATACATAACCAGGGAAATATTTTTTTTTTCTTTGAACTCTTTTGCCTCTTTTAACCTCGGTAACATCATGGGTTGGAACAATTATTTCATCAAATTTATCTGATATTTTAGCTTTTTCAGCCTCTTCCTTAATTAAACCAGCAACTTTATTCTCAAAGCTTGAGTGTGATTGAACTATATACCAGTTTTTCATTATAAACTCATTTTAAGTAAAAGTTCTAAGAAAAACTTTAAAACCTGATCAAGTAAAAGAAAAAATAGTGACATCACTACAGCCATGGCAAATACCATCAAGGCACCTTGAATTGTTTCCTTGCCAGTAGGCCAACTAACTTTAAAAGCCTCTTGCTTTACCTCTTGAATAAATTTAATCGGGTTTTTCATAATTTAAATCAGCTCAATTAACTGGCAGGAGCGGAGGGACTCGAACCCTCAGCCTCCGGTTTTGGAGACCGGCGCTCTACCAATTGAGCTACACTCCTATATAGAGTTTACTCTATAATTTTAGTTACAACTCCAGCGCCTACAGTTCTTCCACCTTCCCTAATAGCAAAATTTAATTTTTCTGACATTGCGATTGGTGTTATCAATTTAACTGTAAATTTAGCATCGTCACCTGGCATAACCATTTCAGTTCCTGCGGGTAATTCAACTTCACCTGTAACGTCTGTAGTTCTAAAATAAAATTGTGGTCTGTATTTTGTGAAAAATGGAGTATGTCTACCTCCCTCTTCTTTTTTTAATACATAAGCTTGAGCTTCAAACTTTGTATGTGGTGTAACAGAACCTGGTTTACATAGAACTTGTCCTCTTTCAATATCAGTTCTTTCTACCCCTCTTAAAAGAACACCAACATTGTCACCTGCTTCACCTGAGTCTAATAATTTTCTAAACATTTCAACCCCTGTGCAAACCGATTTTTTTGTTTCTCTAATACCAACAATCTCTATTTCATCACCAGTTTTTAACACTCCAGACTCTACTCTACCTGTTGCAACCGTACCTCTTCCAGAAATAGAGAACACATCCTCTACAGGCATTAAAAAATCTTTGTCTTTTGGTCTATCTGGTTGTGGAATGAATTCATCAACATTTTTCATCAGTTCTAATATTGATTTTTTTCCTATTTCCTCATCTCTTCCTTCAACAGCTGCAAGTGCAGAACCTTTTGCAATTGGAGTTTTATCACCTGGAAATTTATATGAAGTTAACAATTCTTTGATTTCTTCCTCGACAAGATCTATCATCTCTTTATCATCAACTTGATCTACTTTATTTAAGTAAACGCATATTGCTGGCACACCAACTTGTCTTGCTAAAAGAATATGTTCTCTAGTTTGGGGCATAGGTCCATCTGCAGCATTTACAACCAATATGGCACCATCCATTTGTGCAGCACCAGTAATCATATTTTTTACATAGTCAGCGTGTC
>CACPGZ010000013.1 GCA_902633585.1 uncultured Pelagibacteraceae bacterium | reverse complement strand
CATTAAATTTACTTACTTTTTCTTGTAATATCCCACATATCTTTTTTTTTTGAATTAAAAGATCATTAGGTTTTTTAAAATGAATTTTTTTTTTATAATATTGTGAAATACATTTTTTAACCATTAAACAATTAATTTTAGTTAACTTGTTTAAAGATATCTTTATGTTTTTTAGATTATAAAAAAAACTGACGAATAAATTTCCTTTATAGGAGATCCATTTTTTTCCATATTGACCTCTCCCATTAATTTGCACATCAGCTAAAATCAAACCAAAATCATATTTATAACGTTTGATTATTCTTATCGCGGTATTGTTAGTACTTTTTACTTTACTAAATCTAAATACTTTAAATTTCATCAAATTATATTGATTTTTGAAACTACATTAATCAATTCACCTGGGAAAATAAAATATGTTAAAATTAGTATTGTCGAGATTGTTAAAGAAAATTTCAGCCAAAGGCTATGATCTTTATCATAACTATCCTTTTCTTCATCGAAATACATTATTTTAATAATGCGCAAATAATAAAATGCTGCTACCACGGTCGATAACAACCCAACTATAGCTAGAAAATACATTGACTGTTCAATAACAGATTTAAAAATATAAAATTTTGCAAAAAAACCTGCAAGCGGTGGGATTCCAGCTAGAGAAAATAAAATAATCAATAACGAAAGTGATAGCAAAGGATGATTTTTTGATAATCCTGATAAATCATCTATTTGCTCATAATAAATATTATTTCTTTTCATCATTAACAAACATGAAAAAAAGCCTAAATTCATAATTATGTATATAGTCATATACATTACTGAACTTTGTATTCCATCATTCGAACCAGTTGCTAATCCTGCTAAAGCATATCCAATATGACTAATCGAACTATAAGCTATAAGTCGCTTAAGATTTTTTTGTCCAATTGCTGCTATTGCACCAAAAAGCATGGATGCGATTGACATAAAAATTAAAATAATTTGCCACTGATCAATAAGATTTAAAAAAGGAACATAAAGAAATCTTATAAAGACAGTTAATGCAGCTATTTTAGGAACGATTGTAAAAAATAACGTTACAGATGTTGGTGAACCTTCATAAACATCAGGAGCCCACATATGAAAAGGCACAGCAGAAATTTTAAATGCTAGGCCTACTAAGACAAAAACTATTCCAAAAGTTAAAGCATATTCACTTGTGCTAAATTGTGTTGAAATAAAATCAAAATTTGTTGAGCCGGTAAAACCATAAATCAATGAACAACCATATAATAACAATCCTGAGGATAGAGCGCTTAAAACAAAGTATTTTAATCCCGCCTCAGTTGATTTCAATTGATTTCTATTAAATGTAGCTAAAACATATAAGCCTAATGACTGAAGCTCTAAACCCATATAAAAAACAATTAAATCATTAGAACTAATCATAATCATCATTCCCAAAACTGAACTTAGGACTAGAATTGGATATTCAATTTTAAAAATTTTAAAAGCTCTTAAATAATTTGATGAAATCAGTAAAACTACAAAAGCAGTTATTAAAGTAATAATTTTCATAAACGATGATAAATAATCAACAACAATGCTCTGATTGAAGAGAGTTGTCGGATTAACACTAAAAGTTTCATTAAATGTAATTACTGATGTAATCAATAAAACTAATAATGAAATATTATGAATTATCTTTGAACTATTTTTTTTAAAAACCCCCAGAATAAGTAAAAACATTATTGATAATGAGATAAAGATTTCAGGAAATATTAATTCAATATTATTCATTCTTTGCTTGCCACACTGAAATTATATGTATCAATTAAATCACTTATTGAGACTTCAATAGTATTAATTAATGGTTCAGGATAAAAGCCAAAATATAAGGTTGGAATTGCTAAACAAATCAGCATAAATGCTTCTGATTTGTTTAGATCAATCATTTTTTTTAAATCTGAGTTAATTAGTTTTCCAAAAATAACTCTTTTATATAACCAAAGCATATATGCAGCACCAATAATAACTCCTAAACTTGCTAATACAGCTACTAAAAAATTATCTTTAAAAGCAGCCATTAAAATTAAAAACTCACCAACAAAACCGCTTGTTCCTGGTAATCCCAAAGCAGCTAAAGTAAATATCATAAATAAAATTGCATATTTAGGTATGATAGTAACAATGCCTCCATAAGTTGTGATCAATCTAGAATGCATTCGATCATAAACCACACCAACACATAAAAATAAAGCTGCCGATACTAGACCGTGACTTATCATCTGAATTATACTTCCTTCAATACCTTGTTGTTGGTTGGTAAATATTCCCAGAGTAACAAATCCCATATGAGCCACAGAGGAATATGCTATTAATTTTTTCATATCCTCTTGCATTAAAGCGATTAACGACGTGAAAATAATTGCAATAACACTTAATGTGTAAATTAAAGGAGTAAAAACTTCTGAGGCAGAAGGAAACAATCCTAGAGAAAATCTTATAAATCCATATCCTGCCATTTTAAGCAAAATGGCAGCTAGGAGAACTGATCCCGCTGTAGGAGCTTCAACATGTGCATCTGGAAGCCAAGTATGAACTGGCCACATAGGAGTTTTTACTGCAAATGAACTAAAAAAAGCTAACCACAATAAATTTTGATATTTCGTATCTATACCTAATTCATAAAGTTTAACAACATCTGTGGTACCAGTGATCCAATAAATTGAAATTATCGCTACTAACATTAAAACTGAACCTAAAAGTGTGAATAAAAAAAACTTAAAAGCAGAATAAACTCTTCTTGTACCACCCCAAATTCCAATAATTAAAAACATTGGAATCAATCCAGCCTCAAAAAATAAGTAAAAAACAACAAGATCTAGAGAGCAAAAAACTCCGATCATGAAAGTTTCCATAACAAGAATAGCTATTAAAAATTCATTTAATCTTTTTGTTGCCGAATTATTTACTGAGACAATACATAAAGGTGTAATAAATGCTGTTAGAATTATAAAAAGTATTGATATTCCATCAACTCCTACTTTATAATTAATTAAACCTTCAATCCAAATTCTATCTTCAACAAATTGAAAAGCAGATGTTGTTTGGTCAAATAAAAACCATAAGTAAATAGATAAAAAAAAGTTTACTAGGGATGTAAATAAGGCAACATATTTCGCTGTGATTTTATTTTCACTTTTACTTTTTGTAAAAAATAAAAAAAGTGCTCCTATAAAAGGTAAAAGTATTAATGAGGAAAGAATTGGGAAGTTCATTATTTAACAATTAAGAAGGTTAAAAAGGCGGAAAAACCAAGTAACATCACAAATGCATATTGATAAATATAACCACTTTGGAATTTATTGGCTTTAATAGAAAATTTTTTAATTAATCCAGAAATACCATCAGGTCCAAAGCCATCGATAACTTTAATGTCAAAAAATTTCCACAAAAATAGCCCAAATCTTTTCGAAGGTTTTACAAATAAGATGTCATAAATTTCGTCAAAATACCATTTATTCAATAAAAATTCATATAATGGTTTATTGATATTAACTAGTTGAGCTGGAAAATTCTTATTTTTTACGAATAAATAATAAGCAAGTGGTATAGATAAAATTACTAGTGCTGGAGTTAAAATTAAAAACCATAAGGGTGGATGATCAGTACTTAAAGGTTCTAAAAAGAAAATCGATTCATTCCAAAAATTATTAATTCCTTTATAACCTATAAATAAGTCTTTAAAAATAAATCCAGCAAAAACAGCTCCTATAGATAATATTATCAAAGGTATTAACATAACTAATGGTGACTCATGTGTCTCCTCAATCTTAATTTCCTTGTTGTTATACTGTCCGTGAAAAGTTTTAAACATCAGTCTCCATGAATAAATAGATGTTAAAAAAGCTGTAAATATACCAATTCCAGCAGCATAGTACCCAGTGGTAGTACCACTTAAATATGCAAATTCTATAATTGCATCCTTAGAATAAAAACCGGAAAGCAAAGGGAAGCCTGTTAATGCTAAAGTTCCTATTATCATTAAAACATATGTGTAAGGTAATTTTTTCCATACCCCACCCATATTATTGATATTTTGCTCATTTTTAAATGCGTGAATAACAGATCCAGATCCTAAGAATAATAATGCCTTAAAAAATGCATGAGTAAATAAATGAAACATCGCAACATTGTACGCGCCTACGCCAGCTGCAAAAAACATATAACCTAATTGACTACATGTGGAGTAAGCAATAATCTTTTTTATATCTGTCTGCACTAAAGCTACACTCGCAGCAAAAAAAGCAGTGCTCATACCGATTATAGTAACAATGTTTAAAGCTAACTCTGAATATTCATATATTGGTGAACATCTTACAACTAGGAAAACACCAGCTGTAACCATAGTGGCAGCATGGATCAAAGCTGAAACTGGTGTTGGACCTTCCATTGCATCTGGTAACCAGGTATGTAAAAAGATTTGAGCTGATTTACCCATAGCACCAATGAACAATAATACACAAATTAAATCTATGGCATTAACTTGGATACCTAAAAAACTAAGTTTTTCATCCATAACTATTGGGATTTGATTAAAAACTTCAATGTAATTTACTGAACCAAATAAATAAAAAATCAAAAATATGCCTAAGGCAAAACCAAAATCTCCAACTCTATTTACAACAAATGCTTTAATTGCTGCTGCATTTGCAGTTTCCTTTTTAAACCAAAAACCAATTAAGAAATAAGAACAAAGACCTACTCCTTCCCAACCAAAAAATAATTGAATAAAATTATCGGCTGTGACTAACATTAACATGGCAAAGGTAAATAGAGATAAGTAGGCCATAAATCTTGGTTTGTGAGGATCATGAGACATATATCCAATTGAGTAGATATGAACTAATGCAGAAACAAAAGTTACAACCACTAACATTACTGATGACAATGTATCAATTTTCATTGACCAGTTTACTTCTAATGATCCTGAATTGATCCATGTAGCAATTTTAATATTTTCCTCGTATTGATTAAAAATTACCTCATAGAATACAATTGCTGAAAGAATAGCTGATATAGATACTAGTAAACTAGTAACTATTTCTGAATTTCTGTCTCCTATGAACTTTCCAAAAAATCCAGATATAATTGAAGCAATCAATGGTAATGCTAAAATTGAAATTTCCATTTTATCCTTTTAATTTATCTATTTCTTCGACCCTTATAGTTCCTGCATTTCGATAGTAGACTACTATTATTGCTAGACCAATTGCAGCCTCTGCAGCAGCTACAGTTAAAATAAATAATGTAAAGACTTGACCAGTTAAATCATCAAGATAAATAGAAAATGATACTAAATTAATGTTCACAGCTAACAATATCAGCTCAATACTCATCAAAATCACGATAATATTTTTTCTGTTTAAAAAGATACCAATGACACCAATCGAAAAGATAACTGCTCCTAAAGTAAGATAATGTCCCAAACCTATTTCAGTCATCTATCTTAACTCCTGTATTTGATGGAACCTCTAAAACTTCGATTCCTTCAGATCTTTCTCTAGAAATTTGCTTTATGTAGCTTTGTGTTTTAACCCCTACTCTTTGTCTAAAAGTAAGAACAATTGCACCTATCATCGCAACTAATAATATCATTCCACTTATTTGAAATACATGAATGTAATCTGTGTACAAAACTTGACCTAGCGAATGTGTGTTACTTATTTCATTAGAAAGTTGAGTAGTATTTGGTTCTGATAATTCAGGTTTGTATTTCCATCCTCCTACAACAATAATTAATTCAAAAAAGATTATTGTACTTATAATTAAGCCTATTGGTATATGACCAGAATTCTCTTTAGAATTAAACCATTGATTTTGTTGTTGTGCAACATTCAGCATCATTACAACAAATAAGAACAAGACAGCTACAGCACCAACATATACTATAAGCATTATCATTCCTAAAAACTCTGCTCCAATCATTATAAAAAGACATGAAATACTAATAAAATCTAATATTAAAAAAAAAACCGAGTGTACGGTATTTTTTGAAACTGTGACCATGATAGCTGAAATGACTGCAATAATTGAAAAGACATAAAAAAATATTGCATGAGCTGCCATAAATTTATCTATAAGGCTTATCTGATTTTATATTTGCCGCTAAAATATTTTCCCATCTATCACCATTATCTAGTAGTTTTTCTTTGGTGTAATAAAGTTCTTCTCTTGTTTCTGTCGAAAACTCAAAATTTGGACCTTGCACTATTGCGTCTACAGGGCATGACTCCTCACAAAGACCACAATAAATACATTTCATCATATCAATATCGTAGCGCGTAGTTTTTCTACTTCCATCAGATCTTTCAGTTGACTCGATTGTAATTGCTTGTGCCGGACAAACGGCTTCACACAACTTACATGCGATGCATCTTTCTTCACCATTTGGATATCTTCTTAGTGCATGCTCTCCTCTAAATCTTGGACTAATTTTTCCTTTTTCAAAAGGATAATTTATTGTTTTTTTTGTTTTAAACATTTCTCTTAAAGCAATAAATAAGCCAGTTACAAAATCAAACATGAATATTGTTTTTAAAAATCTTGTAATTTTCATTTAAATTGTAGGTAAAAGGTTAAAATAAAATAAATAACTCGCAGTCAAAACTACATATGTTAGAGACAGCGGAAGAAATATCTTCCAACCTAATCTCATTAATTGATCATATCTATATCTTGGTACAACTGCTTTAACTAATGCAAATAGAACAAATAAAAGTAATATCTTTAAAATTAACCAAATAGCACCTGGAATCAGATTAAATGGATATAAGTCAATAGGTGAAAGCCATCCTCCTAAAAATAAAATTGATCCTAAAGCACACATTAATAAAATATTTGCATACTCTCCTAACCAGAACATTGCATACATCATTCCAGAATATTCAGTTTGATATCCAGCAACTAATTCTGCTTCGGCTTCAGGTAAATCAAAAGGTGGTCGATTTGTCTCTGCTAAAGCAGAAATAAAAAATATTACAAACATTGGAAATAACGGGATTATGAACCAGATTTTTTGTTGAGCTAAAACGATATCACTTAAATTTAGGGATCCTACACACAAAAGAACGTTGATAATAATTATACCAATTGAAACTTCATAGGAAACCATTTGCGCAGCAGATCTTATTGACCCTAAAAAAGGATATTTTGAATTAGACGCCCATCCGCCCATAATAATTCCATAAACCCCAAGAGATGAGACGGCAAAAATATAGAGAATTCCAACATTTATATTAGCTAAAACCTGACCTTCCCCAAAAGGTATTACTGCCCACGCTATCAAGGCTAAAGTCATTGTAATAATAGGTGCTAATATAAAAATGATCTTATTAGAACTTGATGGAATTATTATTTCTTTAAAAATGTATTTTAATGCGTCAGCTAATGATTGTAACAAACCGAAGGGACCAACAACATTAGGACCTTGTCTTTTTTGAACAAAAGCCCAAACTCTTCTATCTAACCAAACAATCATGGCTACAGAAACTAAAACTGGTATAAGAAGAAAAAGGATCTTATAAACTTCTTCAAAAACTAAATTTACATATTCCATTATCTATCCTTCAGTACCTGTTCGTTTAACGTCTAATTTAGAATTGTTACAATTCAACATGGTTTTTGACGATCGTGCAATTACATTTGAAAAATAATAATCTTTGTATGTTATTTTAAGGATTTCGTCCTCAAAATTACTTAAATCCACTTTAATTTTAGATGGGCTTTCTTTTTTTTCCTTTTTTAAATTTATATAGTTAAGCATACTGCTCTCTAATTCATCTTTGTCATTAAAAAGTCTTCTATTATTCATAAATTCAGCGAGTTCATTTATAATTTCCCAATCTTCTTTAGCATCTCCGGGTGGATATGATGCTTTATAAGCTTTTTGTATTTTACCTTCTAAATTAGTATAATGACCTGTCTGTTCTGTATAGGCTGCACCAGGCAAAATTATATCAGCTAATTCAGCACCATTATCACCGTGGCTTCCTAAATATATCACAAATTCGTTTTTTTTATCAAATTTGAGATTATCTTGTCCCATTAGAAAAACTAAATCAAATTTATTTTTATTTAAATTTTTTATTAGTTTATTTTTTTGATTAATTATATCAAGATCTAAACTTCCAACTGTAGCTGCATCAGAAGGCAAAACATTCAAAGGGTTCCAATCGTCAGTAAATTTATTATTACTAAATAAAAAATTTTTAAAGGAACTAAATAAAAATTCAGCAGAATTAGATTTTAAAAATGACTCTCCAAATATAATCATTGGTTTTTTAGCTTCAATAATTTTTTTTGTATAATCATTTTTATTTTCAATAATATCTTTAATTGATTGAGTTTTTCCATCGAGACTTTGATAAGGGTAGGTTAAATCACCTACATCATTTAAAGAAACAATGTTGACTTTATTATTTAGGTGTGCCTTCCTAATTCTTGCATTTAGCATGGTAGCTTCAAATCTTGGATTAGTTCCAATTAATATAATTAAATCTGTTTCCTCAATGCCATTAATTGTTGAATTGAATATATAGTTTTCTCTCTTAGAGTTATCAATAAACATTTCAGATGACCTAGATTCATAATTTTTCGTGTCGACAGTTCTCTCTAAAAATTCTTTAAATATATAACTGGCTTCCATATTTACCAAATCACCCACAAATCCAGCTATTTTATCTTTATCAGTATTTGTAATTTTTGATTTTATAATTTTAAAAACTTCATCCCAAGACGCTTTTTCGAATTTATTATTATATTTGATATAAGGTGTATCAAGTCTCTGACTTAGCAAACCATCACAAGCATATCTTGTTTTATCTGATATCCATTCTTCGTTTATATCTTCATTGATTATTGGCAGAACTCTTTTAACTTCCCAGTCATATGTATCTACTCGAATGTTAGATCCAACAGAATCCATTACATCTATAGTTTCAGTTTTTTTTAACTCCCAAGGTCTTGCTTCAAATACATATGGTTTAGAGGTTAGAGCTCCTACAGGGCAGAGATCTATTACATTACCTGACAATTCTGACTGTATCGATTTTTCTAGGTATGTGGTGATTTGCATATCTTCACCTCTACCTATTGCACCAAGTTCAGGCACACCAGCTATTTCTGTTGCAAATCTAATACATCTAGTGCAGTGAATGCATCTAGTCATTTGAGTCTTAATTAGTGGACCCATGTTTTTATCAGGTACTGCTCTTTTGTTTTCTTTAAAACGAGATTTATCAATACCATAGAACATAGATTGATCTTGAAGATCACATTCACCACCTTGATCACAAACAGGACAATCTAAAGGATGGTTTGCTAATAAAAATTCCATTACGCCCTTTCTAGATTTTTCTATTTTAGGTGTATTTGTTTTTATGACCATACCCTCAGCAGCAGGCATTGCACAAGAAGCTATGGGTTTTGGAGATTTTTCCATTTCAACAAGACACATTCTACAATTTCCTGCTATTGATAATTTTTCATGATAACAAAATCTTGGTATTTCTACCCCAGCTTTTTCACAAGCTTGTAGAACAGTTAAGCCCTCCTCGACCTCAACTTCTATATCGTTTACTTTTAATTTAAGCATTTTTATCTAATAAGTGTTGATCAACTAAGTAAGGAATATTTTGAGTTTCTTTTACTATTGGATCAAAATTATTTCTTTTTTTAATTTCATCTTTAAAGTGTCTTAATAGACCTTGAACAGGCCAAGATGATCCCTCACCAAATGCACATATTGTGTGTCCCTCAATTTGTTTAGTTACATCTCCTAACATTTCAATTTCATCTTTTGAAGCTTCTCCTTTAGCCATTCTCTCAAGCATTCTCCACATCCATCCTGAACCTTCTCTACAAGGTGTACATTGACCACAGCTTTCATGCTTATAAAATCTAGCAATTCTTGCCATACATTTAATTATGTCCTGATCTTTATTTATTACAACTACTCCTGCTGTACCTAAACCACTTTTTTCAGCCACTAAAGAGTCAAAATCCATAGTCAATGTTTCACATTTCTCTTTAGGAATAAGTGGCATAGACGACCCACCAGGTATGACGGCTTGTAGATTATCCCAACCACCTATGACACCACCCGCATGAACCTCGATTAATTCTTTTAGTGGTATATTCATTTCCTCTTCGACATTACATGGATTATTTACGTTTCCAGATATACAAAATATTTTAGTACCAGTGTTTTTCTCTCGTCCCAAGGATGCAAACCATTTACCGCCTCTTCTCAAGATCGTCGGTACAACAGCTATAGTCTCAACGTTATTAATTATTGTGGGACATCCATATAAACCAATCAATGCTGGGAAAGGTGGTTTTAATCTTGGCTGACCTTTATTACCCTCAATACTCTCAAGTAATGCTGTCTCTTCGCCACAAATATAAGCTCCTGCGCCGTAATGTATATGAATATCTAAATCCCATCCTGTTCCTGCTGCATTTTTCCCAAGTAATTTTTTTTCATAAGCTTCATCAATTGCAGCTTGAAGTTTCTGTCCGTCAACAAAATATTCACCCCTTATATATATATAACAAACATGAGCTTGAATTGCGTAAGAAGCTATTAAACATCCTTCTATTAACTTATGAGGTTCAAATCTTAATATATCCCGATCTTTACAAGTACCAGGTTCTGACTCATCACCATTGATAATTAAGTAGTGAGGTCTAGACCCAACCTCTTTTGGCGCAAATGACCACTTAAGACCCGTGGGAAAACCGGCTCCACCTCGTCCTCTCAATTGAGAGTCTTTAATTTCGTTTATAATCCAATCTCTACCTTTATCGGTAATTTCTTTTGTGTTTACCCAATCACCTCTTTTTTGAGATGAAGTTAAATCAGAACCCAAATCATTGTATAAATTTTGAAAAATTCTATCTTGATCTTTAAGCATTTTTAAATTCCATTAGTGTTTTTCTGCCATTTTCAGGTTCATTGTTTATTCTACCTCTATACGAACCTGGCCTAGGAGATTCATCTTTTAAAATTTTATCTAAAATTTCTAAAGTTTTTTCTTTGTCTAAATCTTCATAATAATCATCGTTAATTTGCATCATTGGAGCAGTAACACAAGCTCCTAAGCACTCTACTTCCATCCATGAACAATTTTTTTCAGGTGATAATTCAGACTCATTTTCTGAAATTTTTTCCTTACACGCTTCAACCAATTTACTTGCACCTCTAATCATGCATGGTGTCGTAGTACAAACTTGTATAAAATATTTTCCAACAGGTGATAAGTTGAACATGCTATAAAAAGTTGCTACCTCATAAACTTTAATGTAAGGCATATCTAAAAATTTAGCTATATGCTTCATCGCAGCTAGAGGTATCCAATTATTATTTTGTTTTTGGGCTATATATAATAAAGCCATAACCGCACTTTGTTGTTTGCCATTTGGATATCTTGAAATAATTTTATTTGCTGCTTCTAAAGAGGATGAATTAAATTCAAAATTCTCTGGTTGATTTTTAGCTGGTCTTTTTAAACTCATCTATCGACCTCACCAAAAACTATATCTAGTGAACCAAGTACAGCGGGAACGTCGGCTAACATATGTCCTTTAATTAAATAATCCATTGATTGTAAATGTGAAAATCCGGGAGCTCTAATTTTACATTTATAAGGTTTACTTGATCCATCTGATATTAAATAAACTCCAAATTCTCCTTTAGGTGCTTCAACTGCTGTGTAAATTTCGTCTTTAGGCACACGATATCCCTCAGTAAATAATTTAAAGTGATGTATTAAAGCTTCCATTGATTGTTTAATATCTTTTTTTGATGGAGGAGTTATTTTTCCATCAAAAGTTTTAATTGGACCTTTTTCCATTTTAGCTAAGCATTGTTTAATTATTTTGATGCTCTCTTTCATTTCTTCAATTCTGCATAAATATCGATCATAACAATCCCCGTTCTTTCCTACGGGAATTTTAAATTCTAATTGATCGTAACAATCGTATGGTTGTGATTTCCTTAAATCCCATGGAACACCAGAGCCTCTGATCATAACACCACTAAAAGAATAATCGAGAGCGTCTTCTTTTGTAACAATACCAATATCCACATTTCTTTGTTTGAATATTCTATTGTCAGTCAATAAGTTTTCTAAATCATTTATTATTTTAGGGAAAGTTTCACAGAACCTTGCAATGTCTGTCTCTAAGCCTGCTGGTAAATCTTGATGTACACCACCTGCTCTAAAATAATTTGCATGCAATCTTGATCCAGATGCTCTCTCATAAAAAGTCATTAGTGTCTCTCGCTCTTCAAAGCCCCATAAAGATGGTGTTAAAGCTCCAACATCTAACGCTTGAGTTGTCACATTTAAAATATGACTTAAAATTCTACCAATTTCACAAAACATCACTCTAATAAATTGAGCTCTGATTGGAACATCAATATTTAAAACTTTTTCAATAGCTAGTGCAAAAGCATGTTCTTGATTCATCGGAGCAACATAGTCTAGACGATCAAAATATGGGACTGCTTGCATATAAGTTTTATTTTCTATTAATTTTTCGGTGCCACGGTGTAACAAACCAATATGTGGATCTGCTTTTTCCACAACTTCACCATCTAACTCCAATATGAGTCTAAGGACTCCATGAGCTGCTGGATGTTGAGGTCCAAAATTTAGATTAAGATTCTTAATTTTTTTTGTCATTATTATCTGCTAGTTCTTTAATGTACTTTGTGCCCTCCCATGGGCTTTGATAATCGAAATTTCTATAATTTTGTTCTAGTTTCACTGGCTCGCTTACTACTTTTTTTTGACCCTCGCTATATCTTACTTCGGTATGGCCAGTTAAAGGAAAATCTTTTCTTAAAGGATGACCTTTAAAACCATAATCTGTTAGAATTCTTCTTAGATCAGGATGGTCTTTGAAATTTACTCCATACATGTCAAAAACTTCTCTTTCCATCCAGTTAGCAGAAGGAAAAATTGAAGTTAATGATGAGATAACTTCATTTTCACTTATATCGTAACTTAAGATCATTCTTTGATTAAACTCATGACTCAAAAATAAATATACAATTTTGAATCTTTTAGATCTTTCAGGATAATCAACTACTGTAATATCTATAAGTTGTCTAAATTTTGTATCTTTATTAGTTTTAACGAAAAGAACAACATCAACTAAATCCTCACTATCTATCTCAAGATAAATTTGATTATGTTTAATTTCAGAAGAATTTATTTTAGTACCAAGCTCTGAATTAATTTTTTTTTCTAAATCAATTAAATTATTCATACTATCTAGTTACTGATCCTTTATTTCTTATTTTTTTTTGTAGTTGCATAATTCCATATAATAAAGCCTCTGCAGAAGGTGGACATCCAGGTACATATATGTCAACTGGAACTATACGATCACAACCTCTTACAACTGAATAAGAGTAATGATAGTAGCCACCACCATTAGCACAACTGCCCATAGATATAACATATCTTGGCTCAGGCATTTGATCGTAAACTTTTCTAAGAGCTGGTGCCATTTTGTTAGTTAAAGTACCAGCAACAATCATCACATCAGATTGTCTTGGTGAGCCACGTGGTGCGGCACCAAATCTTTCTAAATCATATCTGGGCATCGCAGTTTGCATCATTTCAACTGCACAGCAAGCAAGACCAAAAGTCATCCAGTGTAATGATCCTGATCTAGACCAATTTATTAAATTATCTAATGATGTAGTAATAAAACCATTCTTACTGAAATCGTCAGCAAGTTGTTTAAACTCTTCCGGAACCTGATCTATCTTATTATTCATTTAAAAAAAATTCTATTCCCAGTCTAAAGCACCTTTTTTCCACTCATAAATAAACCCGATTGTAAGTATGAATAAGAAAATCATCATTGAGGAAAAACCTAAAATTCCAATATTTCCTAAAGAAATTGCCCAAGGAAATAAAAATGCTATTTCAAGATCAAAAATTATAAAAAGTATTGCTACCAAATAAAATCGAACATCAAATTCCATTCTTGAGTCTTGAAATGGTTCAAATCCACATTCATATGCTGATAACTTTTCTGGATCTGGATTTTTTGGAGATAGGATAAAGTTAACTACAACAAATGCACAGCTCAATCCTAATGCTATAATTAGGAACAGTATTATAGGTAAATAATCCTTTAAAAATTCCGCAGTCATGGTGGAATATATATCATTTTTTAAAGTTAGATGAAGTGGTGTTAGGTCACATTATTCAAAATATATAGGGTATTTGATAACGATTATCACTTGTAATCTCGTAAAGTGGCGGGAGTGAAGGGACTCGAACCCTCGACCTATCGCGTGACAGGCGATCGCTCTAACCAACTGAGCTACACCCCCACTTTTGATTCTTTTGGTGGGCAGTAAAGGACTCGAACCTTTGACCCCCTCGGTGTAAACGAGATGCTCTACCAACTGAGCTAACCGCCCTTAACCAAAATAAAGTGATTTATATCTTTTGGAAAAATAACGTCAAGTTTTATTACTATAGAAAAAATGGCTTAAAAATTATTTTTATTAAAAAATTTTTAGTTAACAAAGGTAATCAAGTGCTTTGAGTACTCCACCTTTTTTGTATGGTATCTTTGACTTCATTAATCCCATTTCAACACCAGCTAAAGTTCCGGCTAACATCAATTCGTTAAAATCTCCTAAATGTCCAATTCTAAAAATTTTACCTGCAACTTTTGCTAAACCTGTTCCTAATGACATATTATAATGATCTAATATTATCTTTCTTAATGAGTCTGCATCGTATCCATCTGGAACCATTACAGCTGTTAAGGAGTCAGAATATTCCTCAGGATTTTTACAAAGTATCTCCAAACCCCAACCATTAACTGCAACTCTAGTAGCTTCAGCAAATCTTTTATGTCTTATAAATACATTCTCTAAACCTTCTTCTGTCAGCATGTTAATGGCCTCGTCTAATCCATAAAATAAATTTGTTGCTGGTGTGTAGGGAAAATAACCCTTTTTATTATTTTCAAGCATAGGTCCCCAATCCCAATAAGATTTTGGTAATTCAGACGTTTCATGTGCAGATAATGCTTTTGAACTTATTGCATTAAAGGATAATCCTGGTGGTAATAATAAACCTTTTTGCGATCCTCCAACTGTTACATCTACTTTCCATTCTTCGTGTCTATAATCAATTGATCCAAGTGACGATATAGTGTCAACAAATAATAATGCAGGATGTTTAGCGTTATCCATGGCTTTTCTAATTTCACCAATTCTACTTGTTACACCTGTGGAAGTTTCATTGTGAACAGCGCATACTGCTTTTATTTTATTCTCTTTGTCTCCTTTTAATTTTTGTTCAACAATATTCGGATCAACACCTGTTCTCCAGTCACCTTTAACAAAATCAACTTCAATTTTAAATTTTTGCGCGATGTCCCACCAAAGAGTTGAAAAGTGTCCCGTTTCGAACATTAGAATTTTATCACCTGCACTCAAAGTATTTACAATTGCTGCTTCCCAAGCACCTGTACCGGAAGCTGGGAATATAATGACTGGTTCAGAAGTTTTGAAAATTAATTTAATTCTTTCTAAAACTCTTAAACCTAATTCTGCAAAATCAGGTCCTCTGTGGTCTATTGTTGGATAGTCCATAGCTCTTAAAACTCTATCAGGGACGTTAGTAGGTCCTGGTATTTGAAGA
>CACPGZ010000012.1 GCA_902633585.1 uncultured Pelagibacteraceae bacterium | reverse complement strand
ATGGCAGATAAATTAATAGTTAGTTTTGAAGAATATATCAAAATAGTTGAAAAATTAGCTATTGAAATTCATAATAATTACAAACCCACAGTTTTAGTTGGGATAATGAGGGGAGCAGCACCTATAATCGATATTCTTTCAAGGATACTAAAACTCCCAATAGCATACATTGTTATTCAAAGTTATAATGGAAAAGGATTAGAGGACCAGCAAGGTCAATTAATGTTTGCTAGAGAAATAAGTTCATTAGCAAGAGAAGAAGATTTTGAAAAAATCCTTTTGATTGATGATTTATCAGATACAGGACTCACTCTAAATAAAAGTATAGAGTGGTTAAGAAATTACGGTCCTACAAAAAAATTTATTAAAGAAATTAAGACTGCTTGTTTATGGAAAAAAAAATCCTCATCCTTTGAACCAGACTTTTGTCCAGTAAAATTAAACTCAGATCCATGGATAGTTCAGCCTACGGAACATTATGAAGAAATTTCTATAGAGGAGATTGTTAAAAGAAATTAGTTGACGGAGCTAGAAATCTAGCCCCATCAAATTTTTTTTAGCTTACAGCAAAACTTACAACACTAAGTATCGCAATAACCCATATCGCTGGAGAAGTACTTGAAAATTTCCCAGTAAATATTTTAATTAAAGCATATGAAACAAATGCTAAAGCAATTCCATTACTGATACTGTAAGTAAGTGGCATAGCAATCATCGCTAAAATTGCTGGAGCTGACTCTGAGATATCATTCCATTCTATGTC
This sequence comes from uncultured Pelagibacteraceae bacterium, assembly GCA_902633585.1. Lineage (GTDB taxonomy): Bacteria > Pseudomonadota > Alphaproteobacteria > Pelagibacterales > Pelagibacteraceae > Pelagibacter. The sequence continues at coordinate 21,370 of CACPGZ010000012.1, read as the reverse complement.
TGTTATATTTCTTATAAATAAAACAGAAACAAAGAGTAAAGCTGCACCATCAATTTGTTTAGGTAAACTAGTTGCAAGTGGTGCAAAAAATATACATGCTAAAAACAATATACCTATGACTAAAGAAGTCATTCCAGTTTTACCACCAGCTTTTACACCAGCACCAGACTCTACATAGCTAGTGACAGTTGTTGTTCCCATCATTGCACCTGCAACAGTTCCAACACTGTCAGACAACATTGCTTTGTTAATGTCTTGAACTTTTCCTTGTTTATCAACTTTGCCTGCAACATTTGCAACAGAAGTTAATGTTCCAGCTGTATCGAAGAAATCTATAAATAATAAAGTAAATATTACTGTAGACATTCCAGCAGTCATAGCAGCGGACAAGTCAAATTCAAAAAGGTATGTCATCGGAGGTGGTGCACTTGCTAATCCATTAAATTTAGCCAGACCAGTTGCCCAAGCAACAACACTAAAAAACAAAATACCTATAATGATATTTCCTTTTACACTCATTTTCTCAAGCACAATAATTGCAATAAAAGTTGCACATCCAAGAAGAACTAATGGGTCACTTAAGTCTCCAAGCTGTACTAATGTTACAGGATTATCAACTACAACTTCCATAATTTGTAATCCAATAATTGCAAGAAACAATCCAATACCCGCACCTATTCCTAGTTTTAAACTTTTTGGAATTGAGTTAATTAACCAGGCTCTAATTGGAGTAAGTGATATAATTAAAAACAATACCCCTGCAACCAAAACTGCACCAAGAGCTTGTTGTGGCGTATAACCCATGCCGGCACAAACTCCAAAAGCAACAAAAGCATTTATACCCATACCTGGGGCTAGTCCAATTGGCCAAGTTTTTCCATAAAAAGCCATTATAAAACAAGCCAAAGCTGTTGCCAAAATAGTTGCTGTGTACACTGCACCGAAATCAAAGAAACCTTTTTCAGGACCGGCGAATTCTCCTGATAAGATGAATGGATTCAAAAACATTATGTAAGCCATTGTTAAGAACGTGGTTGTTCCAGCAATTACTTCAGTTTTAAAATCTGTTTTATGTTTTTTGTAGTCAAAATATTTTTCAAGCATTTATCCTCCTATAAATCGTAAAATATTTGATTCTTTCTTGTATTACCCGTCAAAACTAATTTTTATTAACAATTTTCAACCCACAAGTTTATATTTATGCCATAATTACGTTGTTATTATAAAATTATGAAAAAAATTAAGTTCTCAATTCTAAGTGGATTTATAATATTTTCTTTATTAGGCTGTCAGACAATTAAGCAAAAAACTGATGCTATTGTTGAGAAGGAAAATAAAAAATTAAGTGCATTTATAGGTAAGTCCTCACAAGATTTAAAAAGCAGCTTGGGTAGCCCAGATGAAGATTTTAAAAATGAAAAAGGAAATTTAGTTTTAGTTTATAACACAAAAAAATATGGAATACCTTGCGAAAGAAGATTTGAAGTAAACACAAAATTGATTGTTATTGGATTTGTATCTAACGGTTGCTTTTGATTACTCGCGGAGAATTTATCTCCGCAAGCAAGGTATACTTATTTAATTTCAATAAGTTTTCTTTTTTTATGCTCAGGAACAATTCTTTCACAAGATACTGTTAAAAGACCATCTTTTAACTCAGCACCATTAACTTTCACATCGTCAGCTATAGTAAATGATCTGGCAAATTGTCTTTGAGAAATACCTTTGTGAATTATTTCTCCATCAGCATTATTATTTTCAGATTTATTAACTTGTTTAGTTCTTACAGTTAATAAATTATCTTCAAACTCAACTTCAACATCGTTTTTATTAAAACCAGCTAAAGCAACTTCGATTGCATAATTATCCTTACCAGTTTTTCTGATGTTATAAGGTGGGTAGTTTGACTGCATAGTCAAAGAACCATTACCAAGCATATTTTCAAATTGGTCAAACATATCGTCAAAACCAATTGAAAAAGGTCTTAGTGAGTTGAATATAGATAAATCCTTACTTGTCATAATATCCTCCTTTGTTAAGCAAGTTTATTTATAGTTAGCCCCATTAGGCGACCAACATTGTTTATATGGGAGTTATTTGTTTTTTTTCAAGATATCAAATTTTAATTTTTTCAGAAATCTTTAAAATAAATGCGTAGTCAAAAGCTATTTCTTCAATGGCACCATCTCTACCTGACTTACCCCCGTGACCTGCGTTCATTTCAGTTTTTAACAAAAGCAAATTATTATCAGTTTTTAAATCTCTAAGTTTGGCTGTAAATTTTGCTGGTTCATCGAATAGCACTCTATTATCACTTAAGCTTGTAGTAATTAACATGTGAGGGTAATCCATTTTTTTAATATTATTATATGGAGCATAAGAATAAATATAATCAAAATGGTCTTTTTTATCTTTTGCATTTCCGAATTCATCAAATTCTCCAATAGTAAGGGGCAAAGAATGATCCAAGTTAGTTGTTAATGAGTCAACAAACGGCACAGCCATAACAATTCCAAGAAATAATTCTGGGGATTGATTAACTACTGCTCCCATTAATAAACCACCAGCAGACCCACCCATACCAATAATCTTTCCTTTAGATGAATATCCTTTCTCAATCAAAAACTTTGCTACGTGTATGTAATCTTCAAATGTATTTTTTTTATTAAGAAGCTTTCCTTCTTTCCACCATTTCATTCCTTTTTCCATTCCTCCTCTAATATGTGCAGTTACCCAAATAATATCTCTGTCAATTAAACTCAATCTAGTTGAGGAAAAATCGGGCGTCATTGGACTTCCATATGACCCATAGCCATATAAAAGTAAATTTGCTGAACCATTAATTTTTGTTTTTTTGTGCCTGGTAATTGTAAGTGGAACTAATCTTCCATCATGAGAAGGGCACTCCAGTCTTTCGACTATATAGTTATCTGGATTATGACCAGATGGGATTTCTTGTTCTTTTACTAATTTTTTTTGTTTTGTTTTTAAATTGTATAAATAAGTTTTACCGGGTGTTTTCGGGGACGAATATGACAAGTAAACTGAGTCAGTATTTTTATTTCTTTGTGTCAACGAAACACTGGGCACAATCACAGTTTCGTCAGTAAATTTTAATTCTTCCTCAATTCCTGTTTGTTTATTTCTTACAAATAATTTTCCTAATGCATTTGATTTTTCTCCCCTGATAATCCAATCATTTAAAAATATTAATCCTCCGATTAAAACTTCTTTTTTAGCAGCTATATAAATTTCCCACTTTAGATTTAATAAATCATCACATCTTTCAATTTTGAAATCCTCTGCATCATCATTAGTATGACAATAAAAATATCCACCCCAAGAATTGACTGAATAAATTATACCCTTTTTTCTTTTTATAATTAATTTTGGCTTTGGTTTTTTTTCTGTTACCTCGAAGTAGTATTGTTCGGAAGTATTATGATCTGATGTTGTTATAAAAAAATATTTTTCATCTGAACTCAAACTTATGCCCACAGTAAATGCTTCACTTTTCTCCTCAAAAATAAGCTCATCATCTTTGACAGATGATCCAATTTTGTGTCTAAATATTTTTCTTGGTCTATGAAATTCATCAAGCTTAGAATAAAAAAAATATTGATCGTCCAAACTGAAAGTAATACTTCCACTTGTTTCTTCTATTTTCTCAGTGACTAATTTTCCTGAAGTAATATTTCTTATGTAAATTGTATAATATTCAGATCCTTTTAAGTCTAAAGAATAACCTAAAAGTTTGTCATTATAACTTACCTCTAAATCACCTACACCGAAATATTCAGTTTTAAATTTCTCTTTTTCTAAATCACCATTCCAAAATTCTTCAACAGCATCACTTCCAATTTTCTTTCTAAGTTTTATTGAATAATTTCCTTCTGCAGTTGTTTTAGTCCAATATTCATATTCTTTGTCTTTAAATTTTAATGATTCATCATCTAACTTTATTCTACCTTTAATTTCATCAAATAAGATTTTCTGATATTTTTTTGTGTTTTTTAAATTATGTTCTGTAAAATTATTTTCTTCTTCAAGATATTTCCTAACATCTGGAAGTAACTTGGAACTATCTTTTAAAACCTCAAGAATATTATCCTGATGGATCCAACTATAATTATCTTCCCATGTGGTATTGTGACAAGATTTAAGCTCTGGTTTTTTTTTAAGTTGTGGTATTTTCATTAGGTCAAAAATATATGAATATAATAATTTATACAGTGGTTATATTAACCATTTTTTATTTTCTATTACGTTTAATAACCAACATTTCATCTAGAAAAATTTCAAAAGGCCTAAGATTTTTAATTATATTAGGATTAATTACTTTAGCAGTTTTGTTTGCTATTGGTGGAAAATTTTTATTAACCTTACCTCTTACTTTAGCAAGTTTAGCTTTATTAAAATTAAAAGGTTTATCTATTTTCCAATTAATTTCGCTTTTTAGACTTATTCAGACATTAAGAAGATCTGGTCGTTTTTCTTTTAACCAAGCAGGTACCAATAACGTTTCGTCTATATCAGTTTCAGAGGCATACAAAATTTTAAATTTAGATATGAATAAAAAAGTTACCAAAGAAGATGTTAATAAGGCATATATAAAAATCCAAAAAAAGATTCATCCCGACATTTCTCCTGAAACTTCAAGATTATCCTCAATTGTTAATGAGGCTAAAGATATTGTGCTAAACGATATTTCTTAAGCAATAATTTCTAAAAATCTCTCAAAAATTTTTTGTGGATCAATTTTATCTTTACCTAAAGTATTATGTGTGACTGTGCTTCCTCCGTCTGGAATTATTGGAAACATTTTTGAGCTATAACTTCCATAAATTAAGGGAGTATCAGCCATTAAAGTAATGGTTTTAATACCTAAAGCTGAGGATAAATGACTAAAGCTTGAGTCATTACAAATGGATACATTACAATTCTTAATTAACGGTAAAATTTCACTGATAGTAAAATTATCTAAACGAGTACAAAAATTCTTAAATTTAGACTGCAAAATTTCGTTTAATAATTCCTGTTCTTCATTTGCCTTACCTGTTGCAAGAAAAAATCTGCAATTTTTCATATTTGATATTTTATCAATTACACTTAAAAAAGTTTTTGCAGGAATTCTTTTTGTAGGTCCAGAGCCACCTATGCCCAAGAGAATATTTGTAGTATTTTTATCTATTTGAAATTTTTGTGCTGCTTTGGAAATTGATTCATTATCAATTTGTACCTCAGGATCTTCATTAATGTCTAAATCTAAAATTCTTTTCAAGAAATTTTTAGGAACTTCTGTTATATGTTGTTTAGATTTTGTGAACAATGGATACTGGTAAACTTTTGGAATACCAGACATCCGTGCAATTAGGTTAAATCTTAGAGATGAGTTAAAGATAAAGATTTTATCAAACTTATATTTTTTTAAGTCACTAGCTAAATTAAAAATACCAAAAAAACCACCATGTCTATTATTTCTTGAGTTATCTCTTTCTAAGATAAGAATTTGGTCAATATAGTTTGTTTGATGTAAATATTGATTGGCCTTAGAGTTTTCTTTTACCAATATACTTATTGGTGAATTAAATTTTTTTGATAAAGCCTTAATAAAAGGTAAGAAAATTACGGTATCTCCGATACCCATTCTACTCTGAATTGCTAATATTTTCATATGGTATTTATAAACTTTACTGAGTATATTTTTATATAAATTTTTATTATGACAAAAATAAGTGGAATTTTTGCTGCTTCGATGTCAGTTCTTAATAATGATTTAAGCCTGAATGTTGAAAAAACAATAAATCATGCTGAGCAACTTATTAATCAAGGTTGTCATGGTACAGTAATATTCGGTAGCACAGGTCAGTCTCAATTAATACCTATTTCAGAAAAAATTGACTTACTTAATAATCTCTCAAGGAGCAAATATAAGGATAAGCATATTGTTGGCACAGGTCTAAACTCTTTAGGTGAAACAATAAATTTTATGAAGATATCAATTTCATTGAATTTAGATAAATTTTTAATTATGCCTCCTGCGTATTACAGCTACGGTGATGCAGAGGTTTTAGACTTTTATTCTCGAATAATTAGTTCTGTGCCAGATTGTAAAATTATACTTTATAATTTTGAAAAACTTAGTGGTTATAAATTTAGTTTAAAGTGTGTAGAAACACTTGTAAATAAATTTCCAAATCAAATAATTGGAGTAAAAGATAGCTCTTACAATTTATATAAAAATTTAAAACTTAAAAACTTTTCAATTTTACCTGGCTCAGAAATTAAATTGTTAAAAAGTTTAGAGCAAGGTTGTTCTGGTATAATAACTGCAACATGTAATGTTACAGCAGAATTATCTAGACGAGTTTATGATGATTTTTTCGCAGGAAATAAACAAATACTTAATGATAAATTATGTAAAGTCAGAAGCACTTTTGATAAATATAATCTTATTTCTGGTTTACATACTTATTGTGCCCAAAATGACAATATATATAAAAATATTTTGCCACCACTAAGTCTTTTAAATCGAAATGATGAAGAAGAATTATTAAACAGATTAAAAGACTTAGAATTTTACAATAAACCAACCTTGGCTGCATAAAATGCAACTAGTGAGATTTCTCAATAAAATTTTTAAAAAAGGTGGTTTTATATTAATTGATAGTAATTCTAAGGAATATATTATCGGGCAACCAAATGAAAACCCTCTTAGATTAAAAATTCTAAATAAAAAACTTTATTATAAATTGTTATTTAACCCTGATTTATATTTTGGCGAGGCATATACTAATGGTGAAATAGTTATAGAAAATGGTTCACTAACTGATTTCTTAGATTTGGCACTTATGAACTTTGGTAGAGGTGAATTGAATTTTTTTAGTTATCTAATTAACCGTTTAAGAGGATCATATAGATACCTAACTAACTTTAATTTTATTAAGAAATCAAAAATGAATGTATCCCACCATTATGATATTAAAGATAGTTTATATGACTTGTTTTTAGATTCAAAACGACAATATTCCTGCGCATACTTCAAAAGTGAAAATGATAGTTTGGAAACTGCTCAAAATAATAAGATTCAACACATCATTAAAAAATTAAATATAAAATCAAACCAAAAAGTTTTGGATATAGGTTGTGGCTGGGGATCACTTGCTATTGATATAGCTAAGACTGCAAAATGCGAGGTAACAGGAATCACTCTGTCGGAGAAACAACTAAATTATTGTAACCAAAAAGCAAAAGAGTTCAATTTGCAAAATCAATTAAAATTTAAACTTATGGATTATAGGGAATTAAATGAAAAATTTGATAGAATAGTTAGCGTTGGGATGTTTGAACATGTTGGAAGGAAATTTTATAAGAAATTTTTCAAACAAATCGAAAAAATATTGAAAGATGATGGGGTGTCGCTAATACATACTATTGGATCCGTAAATCCCCCTAGAGATCCTCATCCATGGATTACAAAATATATTTTTCCTGGTGGCTATACTCCAAGTTTAAGTGAAGTAACTAACCCTATTGAAAAAGCTGGCTTAATAGTAACTGATATTGAGGTTTTAAGGCTCCATTACGCACACACATTGAAACATTGGAAAGAAAATTGCTTAAAAAATAAAGATAAAATTATTCAAATGTTTGATGAAAAATTTTTTAGAATGTGGGAGTTCTATCTTACTGGTTGTGAAATGGCATTTAAGTGGGGTGATCAAGTTGTATATCAATTTCAACTTACCAAAAATTATAGATCAACACCTGTGACTAGAGACTATATTTATCAATAAATTATTGATAGAATCGTCTCCTCTCTGAAATGAAAAAAAAGCAAAAAAAATCAAAAAAAAAGACAAAAACAAAAAAGAAAAATAAAGTTAAGAGAAAAATAAGTAATAATAAAAAAAAACCTCAAAAGCAGAGAAAAACTAAAATTATTAAAAAAAAGAAAAAAAGTAAATTCAAAAAGACAAAAAAAATTAACTACCAAACTCAAATAAAAAAAAAACAAAAAGATAGTTTAGTCCTAAAATTAATCAAATTTCAATTATCTCTAAAGCCTCAATTTAATTTTAAATTTAACTTTGGGCTGGAAAAACATATTCAAGGTTTTTTTGATAAAATTTCAGAAACAATTTCAAATTATAAGACTTTAAAAACTGATGAAAAAAGAAGAATAAAGGTAGAAAAAATTGAGAGGGAAAGAGAGAAAAAAATTGAACAAGCAAAAATTAAAAAAGATGAGGAAATTTTAAGATTAAGGCTGAAGGAGCAAACTCTTAAAGAAGAAGAAAGATTAGAAAGACAAAGAACAAAAGACATAAAAATATTTTTAAGAAAAGAACAAGCACTTTTAAGAATTGAACAGGCAGAAAAGCAAAAACAATTTTTAAAACAACTAAGGCTAGATAAACAAATTGAAAAATTCAGAATAAGAGAAGTCAAAGAACTAGAAAAACTTGAGAAAATTTCGTTAAAAGAAAAAAGGGAAGATTATTCAGGATTACAGGAAAGAATTAACAAACTAAAAGAGAAATACAGATTACTTCGAGATCAAAAAATCAAAGAGAGAGTTGAGGCGCTAGGTGTTAAACTTCAAGGTGATGAGGATAGAGAAACCTTATTAGAAAAAGAAAAGGAATATACTTTAGCAAGACAAAAAATTGAATTTGCACTTGAAAGTTTTTATAGAAGTGCGAGCAGTTTAGTTTTTCAATTAAATAAAAGACATATTACAAGAGACATGTCCATTTTCCGATGTATAGATAGACGATTTGAAACTGGAGAAGTTTTTATTAAATGGGATGAATCATCAGATGATGAGTGGTTACTACTAATTTATATCAAAAATAATTCTCCGGATGAAGGAATCGTTATTGAAGATAAAACAAATCCAGAACAAAATCTTTTTTATGAGTTCAAAAATGTAGATATTTTTAAAGCCTCTGACACTATGGTAGACTCTTTAACACAACTCATTGCGAGTAAGAGAGCCAAAAATGATAATTAAATGTTCATAATAAATTAGGTATTATCTTTTATGATTTTAGGTTCTGCTTTTTTAATAATTCTATATTTAATTTTAAGATATGTTATTGCTTGGATTACTTATTTTAATGATTTAGATCCAAGACTGGGTGATAGCACTTGGAGATTTACTTATGACTACCCAGTGGCTGGAGATAGAGATATCTCTGATTTAGATGACAAAGATTTTGTAAGACTTAGAAGAAAAAAAAATAAAATTATCTTATTAATGTATTCTCTAGTTTTAGTAATGTTTGTATCTTCTATGTCTTTGCTAAGTAAGTTTTTGTTGTTTTTTTTTAGTTAGTTTTTTTTAATTGTTTCCTATTTTTCAGATAAAGAAAAAAAGCCACTATTTCATAAACAAATGAAAATATGCTAAAAATTATTGGTAGCTTAAAAAAATTATAGAGAAATTTATATTTGGGCATTTTTTTCCATAATAATAAAAATGCTTCTGCGCCCCCTAAAATTTTTTCACCATCTTTAATATGAAGTCGTCTTAAAAGTTGTTTACTATCCTTAGAAGTTTCCTTTTCAGCTAAATCATTGTCTGTAATATCAACCCAATCGATCTCATTTATTTTCTGCTTTTTATAAAGATCAATTTCAGCCTTACAAATTTTACAAGAATTATTAAAATAAACTTTCATCGTAATAAGACAATTTACTACTAATTTACTTAATATATGTACATGCGTAAAATACGCTAGTTGAAAATTACATAAAACAATCTATTAAATATTACTTATGAGTAATTTCTTCGAAAAATCTGACTTATCTAGAAAAGAGGCTGAAAACATTATTTCAGATACTTTACAAAAATGTGATGATGGCGAATTGTATTTAGAAAATTCAAAATCTGAAACAATCTTATTAGACGATAATAAGATAAAAAATTCTAGTTATAATTCAGATTTAGGATTTGGATTTAGAGCTATTTCTGGTGAAGTAGTTGCTTATTCTCACTCTAATGAAATTTCAAAAGATTCTTTAAAGCAGTCCTCAGAAAATCTAAAGTCAACATTAAAATCTGTAAAAGGTTCATATAATCATGAAATTCCGAAATCGAATAAAAAATATTACGACAATATTAATCCAATTGACCAAAAATCTCTTAACGAAAAAATCGATATACTTAATGATGTTAATAATTATTTACGCTCTAAAGATGGTAATGTTAAACAGGTCACAGCTAATTTTTTGGGTGAGCAAAAGTCTATAGAAATAATTAGATCAGGTGGAGAGACCTTATCAGATGTTCGCCCCTTAATAAGATTTAATGTATCAGTTATGCTTGAGAAAGACGGCAGGAAAGAAACAGGTGTATATGGTGTTGGTGGAAGACAATCTTACGACTCGTATCTGAAAGATGATAACTGGAAAAGTGTTTGCGATGAGGCCTTAAGAATAGCAACAGTAAACTTAGAGAGCAAACCAGCACCAGCTGGAGAGATGAAAGTTGTGCTAGGTCCTGGTTGGCCAGCAATATTAATTCATGAAGCTGTAGGCCATGGTTTAGAGGGAGACTTTAACAGAAAGAAAACCTCAGCTTTTCATAATTTGATGGGCCAAAGGGTTGCGAGCGAAGGAGTCACAATTGTTGACGATGGTACTATTGATAATAGGAGAGGTAGTCTTACAATTGATGACGAAGGAACGCCAACAGAAAAAACTGTTTTAATTGAAAATGGAATTTTGAAAAATTTCATGCAAGACCGATTAAATGCACGTTTAATGAACACCAGATCTACTGGCAGTGGAAGAAGAGAAAATTATAGACACATTGTTTTACCCAGGATGAGAAACACAATGATGCAAAGCGGTAATCAAACTCAAGATGAGATGATTAGATCTGTTGATAAAGGTATTTTTGCAGTTAGTTTTGGTGGAGGACAAGTTGATATTACATCCGGAAAATTTGTATTTAATTGTACAGAGGCTTATGAAATTGTTAATGGTAAAATTGGATCACCAATAAAAGGCGCAACGTTAATTGGAGATGGTCCTTCAATTCTAAAAGAAGTTTCTATGGTAGGGAATGATATGATGATGGATCCAGGCATTGGAACATGCGGTAAAGCTGGACAAGGTGTTCCAGTAGGTGTTGCACAACCATCTATATTAATCAACAAGATGACTGTGGGTGGTACTAAACTTTAAATGGTTAAAGAACAAGAATTTTTAGAGAAAAAAGCATCATATTGTTTAGGTTTAGCAAAGAAACTAGGTGCAACAGGGTCAAGTGTTGTCGTAAAGAATTCGGTTTCTGAAACTGTAAATTTTAGAAATAAAAAACTAGATGAGTCTAATAGGTCAGATGATCTAGGTATAAGCATCACTACTTACATTGGTAAAAAAAAATCATCAATATCTTCTTCAAATCTGCTTAATGATAATTTAAACGTTTTGATTGAAAAATGTGTCGAGACTACAAAGAATACTCCGGAGGATGAATTTAATTCTTTACCAGACAGAGATTTGTTAGCAAAAAAAGTTAAAGATTTAGATCTCTATGATGATACTCATATAGAGAATGATCAAAAAATAAGTTACCTAAAAAAATTAGAGGATGCTGCTTCCCATGATAAAAAGATTGTCAATACCGAGTCTAGTTTTACTCAAAATAAATCAAATTTTGTTTTAGCTAATACAGAAGGTTTTTGCGATGGTTACAAAACATCTTCATTTACAGCATCAAGTGTAACGGTTGCTAAAGATGAAAAAAGTATGGAGAGAGATTATGAATATTCTAGCAAATGTTTTCTTAAAGACCTGGATGATGCGGATGAATTAGGCAAGTTAGCCGCTGACCAAACTATTAGAAAATTAAGTCCACAAAAAATTGGGAGTGAAAAAATTGCAATAATTTTTGATAAAAGAATTGCCACGGGAATATTAAGAACTTTTGCAAGTGCTATTTCTTCATCAGCTATATCAAGAGGAACTTCTTTTTTAAAAGATACAGTTAATCAAAAAATATTTTCAGATAAAATTAATGTATTTGATAAACCTGATATGCTTAAAGGTTTAGGCTCAAGAAATTTTGATAGCGAGGGAGTAAAGACCGATACACTTAAACTAGTGGATCAAGGAATTTTAAAACATTATCTTATCGATACCTACAATGGAAAAAAATTAAATCTCAAATCTAATGGAAGATGTGGAGGGACAAGTAATCTTTATTTTGAAAATGGAAAAATTGATTTTGAGGATTTGTTAAATTTAAATTCAAAAAGTCTTTATATCACTGAAACCATAGGCCATGGAAGTAACATTGTTACTGGAGATTATTCAGTAGGTGCAACTGGGTTCTTGGTAGAAAATGGAGAGTTTAAGTATCCAATTAATGAAATTACCATAGCAGGTAATTTTAAAGATATGTTTCAAAATATTACTTTAGCAAATGACTTGGAGTTCAAATATGCAACTAATTCACCAACTATGTTGATAGAAGGAATGGTTGTTGCTGGTAAATGAATGAATTTTGTATAATTGGTTCTGGAATTTCTGGAGCCACAATTGCAAGTCTTCTTAATAAAAAATATTCAGTAATTCTGTTTGATAAAGCAAGAGGCCCGGGAGGTCGTGCATCTTTTAAAAGAATAAAAGGCAAAACAGGTTTTGATCATGGTACCCAATATATTTCACCAAAAACTACGGAATTTAAAAAATTTACTAAAAATTTAATTAAAAAAAGAATTTTAAAGGTATGGAGTGGTAAACATGTTTTTCTCAATTCAAAAAAAAAAGAGGATAAAAAACATCTGAAAATAATTGGTAAAAATGGGAACAATGATATTAGCAAATATTTATTGAAGAAAATTAATTGTAACTACCACAGTGAATTAAAAAAAATCTATTATAAAAATAAACTCTGGTATTTGTTATTTGATGATGGAAAATTCAAATCTTTTAAAAACCTAATTTTGACTTGTCCTTTTCCACAATTGAAAAAACTTTCTAAAAAATTCATAAATAATTCTTTTTTAAGTAAATCTATAAAAATGGATGCAAATATTACTACTATGATTGCTATAAAAAAGATTAAGAATTCAAATAGCAGTTATCTTTTTGAAGATCCAATTCTTGGTTGGGCCGGAAATGAAAATTCAAAAAAAAGGTTCAAATCAAAGTATGATTTATGGACTCTTCAAAGTACATTTAAGTGGGCAAATAAAAAGATTAATAAAAACAAGAATAACAAAAAAGAAAATTCAAAAATTATGATTGATAAATTTTTTAAACTTTCAAACATCAAAAAAACAAAAATTTATTATTCACTTAATCATGGTTGGAGATTTTCCTCAAATCCAAGACCATTTAAAATTAAGAGCTATTGGGATCCTAGGAAAAGATTAGGTGTTTGTGCTGATTGGTTTGTAGGACCTAGATTAGAGTCAGGATGGATAAGTGCAAATGATTTATTTAAAAAAATCTCAAGATAGATTAATTAAAACTTTTAATTTTATATTCCCAGTTACCCATTCTTGAATAGGACACTTTAAGTATCATTAAATTTTTGCGATCATACCAAATATCAAAATCTAATCTTTTATCTTTCGGTATAGTCATGTCTTTAGATTTCAGTGTAAAATGATCAACATCATAAACTTTTCCATAAAGATCTATTTTTTCTTTACCTAAAAAAGTCACTACTTGATCCTTAATACTTCCTGAAATAGGACTTATTTGAGAACTCGCTTGTAAAACTTTATGATTCCACCAATTTCCAATCACGTTATCAGCTGAGGCTTCCCCATTATAAGAAGATCCTTTAATATCAAATTTTTTATTTTTTATATTAAATGTTAAATTTACGAACTTTTCTTTCTCATTTTGTAAAGTTTTTGAATTATAAGAAACTAATTGATCTTTGATATATTTTTCCTCACTATAGCCCTCAACATGAAAAACTGTTGCTCCAAAAAGCTTCACTACAAACTTAATTTGATTTGTAACAATAGTTTCCTTCCCATCTCTATTGAAAAAATAATGATTATAACCAATAAGCTCACCATTTCTGTAAATCTCCATCTCAATTTTCTTGTATTTAATGTAATGTCCAATATGAGCAATTGAAATTGAGGGATAAATTAAGAGAAATAAAATGACTATAATTTTTTTCATTTAAGAATTATTTTAATAGACTTTATTAACAATAGAAATAGCTTATTAAAATGTTTTTAAAAATTAAGAAAATACCCAGGGTCAATTGGAGTTCAGATAAGCCTTATAATTTTAAACCAAAATTCTCTACATTCTTTTTTTTATGTTTTGGCCTGATGTTATTTGGTCTGGGAGAAGGTTTATTGATAGTATCTTTTACTGGCGCTTCTCCTTGGAGTGTTTTAGCACAAGGCATTTCGTTAAATGTTAACTTAAGTATAGGAACAATAACATTTTTGATTAGTGTTACAGTCTTAATTTTGTGGATACCACTTGGTCAAAAGCCAGGAATTGGGACAATATTAAATGCAATAATAATTGCATTGATGATTGATCTTTGTATAAAATTTGTTCCGACACCTTCTGAGTACTTATATCAATTAATTTTAGCAATAATTTCAGTAATTACAGTTGGCATTGGTGGAGGTATTTATTTGGTATCTAATCTTGGGGCAGGACCAAGAGATGGTCTGATGATTGGTCTTCAAAAAAAAACAAACTTACCAGTCGCTGCTGTAAGAGCATTTTTAGAAATATCTGTAGTTAGTATCGGATGGTATTTAGGTGGAACTGTAGGAATAGGAACTCTATTATTTGCCTTCGGAATTGGTCCTTGTGTTGCTTTAGGTTTATACTTAGTTAATAAAATTTTTCATTAGGCTGCAGCGCCAGATTTTTCACTTCTTTTTCTTTCATGCGGATCAAGTATAGCTTTTCTAAGTCTACAAGACACTGGAGTAATTTCTAAAGCCTCATCGGTATTTAACATACTTAATTGCTCTGCTATTGACATTTTTCTTACAGGAGTAAGAACCACATTTTCATCAGTCCCTTGCGTTCTCATATTGGTTAGCTTTTTTCCTTTCATAACATTTATAATCATGTCACCAGGCTTTGGAGATAGTCCAACTATCATACCAGGGTAAACAGGATCGTTATGAGTTACAAACATCTCACCTCTAGCTTGTAGATTAAAAATTGCAAATGCCACAGCTTTTCCTTTTTCCATAGATATTAAAGCACCATTTCTTCTTCCCTCCATTTCACCTTCATAAGGACCATATCCATGAAATATTCTGTTAATTACACCATTACCTTTTGTAAGGGTAAGAAATCTACTTGTATATCCCATCAAACCCCTTGTTGGTGCGTGGAATATTAACCGCTTTTTATTTTTACCTGTGTCTTTTAATTCTATTAATTTTCCTTTTCTTCTATTCATAGAGTCGATTATTTTTGATGAGTATTCTTCATCAAGATCCATAGTAATTTCCTCTAGGGGCTCGAGTTTGTCACCTTTTTCATTTTTTTTATATAAAACTTTGGGAGGGCTTACAGTCATCTCAAAACCCTCTCTTCTCATTTGTGTGAGTAAAATTTCTAACATTAGCTCGCCCCTACCACTAACTACAAAGGAGTCATTTCCATTATTTTCTGAAAAAGTAATTCCAACATTGTTTTGTGCTTCTTGAATTAACCTATCTCTAATTTGCGTGCTAGTAAGTTTTTTCCCCTCTGTTCCTGCTAGAGGTGAAGTATTTACCGTAATTTTAATCGACATTGTTGGGGGGTCAATAGGAGTTGCGGCAATAGGTTTGTTAACTTCAAGATCACAGATCGTGTCAGCAACATTTGCTTTCTCTAAACCAGCAATAATGACTATATCTCCTGCCTCTCCAACTTCGATTGGAACTTTTTTTGTACCTTCGTATCTAAAAATTTTTGTAAGTTTTCCCTCATCAACTTTCTCACCTTTAAGATTTATTGCCTTAATAGCTTGATTAGCCTTGGCAGTTCCTTGTGTAATTCTACCAACTAAACTTCTCCCCAAAAAACTGTCTGCATAAAGTAATGTTGACAACATAGCAAAAGGCTTCAATTTATCTAATTCAGCTGGTTTCACATGATCTATAATTTGATCTAACAAAGGGTTTAGATTTTCTCTTGGACCATCCACCTCTTTATCAGCCCACCCAGATCTCCCACTAGCATATAAAACAGGAAAATCTAATTGTTCCTCATTAGCATCCAAACTTACAAATAGATCAAAAGTTTCATCTAAAACTTCATTAGCTCTTTGATCAGATTTATCTAATTTATTTATAACAACAATTGGTTTTAAACCTTGTTTTAAAGCTTTCGATAGTACAAATTTTGTTTGAGGCATAACACCTTCAGCCGAATCTATAAGCAATAAAGCGCCATCAGCCATACTCAGTACTCTTTCTACCTCAGCAGCAAAGTCTCTGTGACCAGGGGTATCTATAATATTAATTCTTGAGTCTTTCCAATTAATTGATGCTGGTTTAGCTAAAATCGTAATTCCTCTTTCCTTTTCAAGCTCACCAGAATCCATTAACCTTTCGTCTACAATTTCGTTTTCTCTAAATGATCCACTTTGCTTCATTAAATTGTCGATCAAAGTAGTTTTGCCGTGGTCAACATGAGCAATTATAGTGATATTTCTAATATTATTATTCATAAATTCTGGCTCTTATACATTAATTCTTTAATTTAAAAACTTAAAAAAAATCAATATTTTTTTGATAAATAAGGTTTAATAAAATTCACTACTTGTCATAGTTTTAAAAACATATAGATATCGCAGTTAAATTAAGGCAATAAATAATCAACAACTAAATTTCAAAATAAATATTTTAACTATCAAATGGAAAATTTTAGATCAATAAAAATAGAAGAATCATTAAAACATTCGTTATCTAAAATGAATTTTTTTAAACCAACACCCATTCAAGGTATGGCTATTCCAGTTGCATTAGAGGGCAAAGATATTTTAGGTACTGCCCAAACAGGTACAGGCAAAACATTAGCTTTTAGTATACCTTTAATTAATAAGTTGATTTTAGACAAAAATGCTTTTGCGTTAGTGATGTGCCCAACAAGAGAACTAGCCTCACAAGTAATGGAAGCAATTAAAAGTATCATTAGTGATAAGATCAATATTAGAACAGCTTTATTAATTGGTGGCGAGTCTATGCAAAAGCAACTTAAGCAACTTAGTAATAGGTCTAGGATTATAGTCGGCACACCTGGAAGAATTAATGATCATTTAAAAAGAAAAAGTTTAAACTTATCAGCAATGAAATATTTAGTTTTAGATGAAACTGACAGAATGCTTGATATGGGCTTTACTCCACAAATTGAAATGGTTCTAAAATTTGTACCTAAAGATCATCAAACATTACTATTCTCAGCAACCTTACCTCAAAACATTTTAAAAATTTCAGAAAGATATTTAAATAATCCTGAGAGAATATCAATTGGTTCTACATCAATACCTGTTGCAAAGATAAAGCAAGAGACAATCCAAGTTTTTAAAGAAAATAAGTATAATGAATTAATAGATCAATTTTTATCAAGAAAAGGATCAATTTTAGTTTTTGTTAAAACTAAAAGGAATGCTGACAAGATGGTTAAGCGTCTTAAAGAAGAGGGTCATTCTGTAGATGCAATTCATGGAGATCTTCGTCAAAGTAAAAGAGATCGTGTAATTAACTCGTTTAGAAAAGGTTTAAAAAGAATTTTAATTGCAACCGATGTAGCCGCGAGAGGTCTTGATATTCCATTAATTCAACACGTAATTAATTTTGATTTGCCGCAAGTTCCAGAAGATTATGTTCATAGAATTGGAAGAACTGCTAGAGCTGGATCAGAGGGTTCTGCTTTAACTTTTTTAACACTGGATGATAGATCGATGTGGAATTCCATTAAGAAATTGATAGACCCAAATTTTAAGCCCACTCCAAACAGTTTAAGAAAGAATTTGAAAATTAAAAGAAGAGGAAAGAGGCCAAATGATAAAAAAAGAAAGTTTAGGGAAAAGAAAAAATTTAACTTTAAAGATAAAAGAAAAGCATTTGGAAAAGGAAGAAGAGATAGAAAAGAAAGAAGAGAAGAAAAAATAGATTCTGTTTTTAGGGGAAATAAAAAATTTTTTAAAAAGAAATTTAAAAAAGAGTCAGGATATACGAATAATCCTAAGTTTTTTGGAAAAAAAATGTCAGAAAGCTACTCATCAGATGGAGAAAAGAAAAAGTTTGATTTCAAAGGTAGAAAAAAATTCAAAAGTAGAAAAAACAGATCTAAAAAATTTATCTTCAAAAAACATAATAAAAAGAGAAGATAATTTTAAGATTTATTAGATTTTTCCCTCTTTAATTTCCTTTTTTCTTTTAATGTCAATTTTGGTTTTTTCTTTACACTTGCATCTTTAAAAGATTTACCACTATACCGTTTAGACATATAAATACTTTACTTGTTATAAAAAAAAAGGGCAGTAAAAACTGCCCTTTTTGAATTTTTGTTTGAGATTAATGGGGTTACATACCCATTCCACCCATTCCACCCATTCCACCCATTCCACCCATTCCGCCAGGCATTGCAGGCGCACCAGCATCTTTTTCATCAGGTTTGTCAGCTATCATTGCCTCGGTAGTTACTAATAATCCTGAAATCGAAGCTGCATCTTGAAGAGCTGTTCTAACAACTTTAACTGGATCTATAATACCTTTAGCAAACATGTCACAATACTCTTCATTTTGTGCATCATAGCCTTGAGTTTTTTTATTTTGTTCTAACAATTTACCAACTACAACTGAACCGTCTACTCCGGCGTTTTTAGTGATTTGTCGGATTGGAGATTCTAGTGCTCTTTTAACTAAGTCAACACCAGCTTTTTGATCTTCACCTTTTACTTTTACTTTGTCAAGATCTTGAGCCGCATATAACAGGGCACATCCGCCACCTGTTACAATACCTTCTTCAACAGCAGCTCTTGTTGCATTTAAAGCATCTTCGACTCTATCTTTTCTTTCCTTAACTTCAACTTCTGTAGCACCACCGACTTTAATTACTGCAACACCCCCAGCTAATTTTGCAAGCCTCTCTTGCAGTTTTTCTTTATCGTAGTCTGAAGTAGTCTCATCAATTTGTTGTTTGATTGAAGAACATCTTGCTTCTATATCAGATTTTTTACCAGAACCATTTACAATAGTACTGTTGTCTTTATCAACTTTAATTTTTTTGCAAGAACCTAAATCATCTAGTTTTACATTTTCAAGTTTAATTCCTAAATCTTCGGAAATGACTTGTCCACCAGTTAAGATTGCAATATCTTCGAGCATAGCTTTTCTTCTATCACCAAATCCTGGAGCTTTTACAGCTACAACTTTTAAGCCTCCTCTTAATTTATTTACAACTAAAGTAGCTAAGGCTTCACCCTCAACATCCTCAGAAATAATCATTAATGGTCTTCCAGCTTGAACAACTGCCTCTAAAAGAGGAACCATTGGTTGAAGGTTTGTTAATTTTTTTTCGTGTAATAGAATAAAGGGATTTTCTAATTCAGTTGTCATTTTATCACTATTAGTTATAAAGTAAGGAGATAAGTATCCTCTATCAAACTGCATACCCTCAACAACGTCTAGTTCTGTTTCAATTCCTTTATTTTCTTCAACAGTAATAACTCCCTCATTACCAACTTTTTGCATTGCTTTAGAAATCATTGAACCAATTTCTTTATCACCATTTGAAGAAATCGTTCCAACTTGAGCAATCTCATCACTGTCTTTTACTTTTTTTGCTGAAGAAACTAGATTTTGTTTAACAACGTCTACTGCAGCATCAATTCCTCTTTTTACATCCATAGGGTTCATTCCTGCGGTAACATATTTTACACCTTCTTTTACAATAGCTTGTGCTAGAATAGTCGCTGTAGTTGTTCCATCACCAGCTTCATCATTTGTTTTACTAGCAACTTCTTTAACCATTTGAGCACCCATGTTTTCAAATTTATCTTCAAGATCAATTTCTTTAGCAACAGAGACACCATCTTTTGTAATCCTTGGAGCACCATAAGATTTGTCCATAACCACATTTCTTCCTTTTGGACCTAGTGTTACTTTAACAGTATCAGCAAGAATATTTACTCCTCTAATCATTGCTGCTCTTGCTTCTGCATCAAATTTTACAACTTTTGCCATTTTTTTTTCTCCTTTTGATTTAATTATTTGCTTGAAATACCCATAATGTCAGACTCTTTCATTATACTGTATTCCTTACCATCAATCTTGACTTCAGTGCCTGACCATTTGCCAAATAAAACTTTATCACCTACTTTTACATCCATTTGTATTTTTTTCCCGTCATCAGTTTTTGCACCACCACCAACTGCAACTACTTTACCTTCTTGAGGTTTTTCTTGTGCAGTATCTGGTATGATTATTCCACCAGCAGTTTTTTCACTGCTATCTAAAACTTCTATTAGAACTCTATCGTGTAATGGTCTAAATTTCATAAATTCTCCTTATTAATATGATCTTCATATAGAGATTGACCTTACTATTTCAAGATATAGTTAAAAATTTGTTGGTTAAAAATTAAGGGAATTTGTGGTTTTTATGGTTTATAGATAAATTTGATGACTAAAAATTTAGATAAAGAGGGCCTAAGTTCTATAGCTGACAATTATCAACTATTTTATGTTGATTTATGGGGAGTGGTTCATAATGGGGTTTCTTTACATGATGGAGCAATAAAGGCTTTAAAAGAAATTAGTAAAAAAAGAAAGGATTATATTTTACTTACAAATGCTCCTAGACCTAATTATGCAGTTAAATCTTTTTTAAAAAAACTAGGTATAGAAAAAGAAATAAGAGATCATGTATTCACTTCAGGCGAAGCAGCTCTTATTTATTTAAAAAAAAATTTATTGAACAAAACATTTTTTCATGTTGGCCCTCCAAGAGATTTTGATTTATTTAAAGATTTTAAAAAAATGAAATTAGATATTATAGAAGAATCTGATTATATTTTATGCACAGGATTATTTGATGATCATGATGAGGATTTAAAATATTATAAAAGTTTATTTGAAAAAAATACTGAGAAAAAAATGATTTGTACAAATCCTGATCTGATTGTTGATAGAGGAAGCATGAGGGAACTTTGTGCTGGTTCTGTTGCAATGGTTTTCGAAAAAATGGGAGGAGAAGTTGTTTATTTTGGAAAACCTTATCCTGAAGTTTATAATCAATCTACTGATAATAAAAATAAAAAAGTTCTCTCTATAGGTGACAATTTAAATACAGATATCAAAGGAGCAAATCTTTTGAATTATGACTCATTGTTAATATCTAATGGAGTCCAT
>CACPGZ010000011.1 GCA_902633585.1 uncultured Pelagibacteraceae bacterium | reverse complement strand
AAGATTAATTAAAAATCTAAGATTAAAAACTAAAGTGGTATTGTTTGCTGGTCCGCACCATTTTTCAAGTGACTTTGGGAACAGTTTTAAACTGATTGAGAAAAGTAAGGATTTAGTAATTGAAAAAATTAAAGTAAAATCAAATTACCTTAACTTGGATTTATCAAAATTTACAGCTGACACTTTGATTAAATATCAAAATAAACTTATTATACACAAACCTTCGATTGCAATTGTGCTAGGCGATAGATACGAATTATTGGGATTTGCTTTAGCTTGTAATTTTTTAAAAATCAGACTTTGCCATATCCATGGAGGTGAAATTACAGTAGGCTCTTTTGATGATACAACAAGGCATGTTGTGTCAAAATTAAGTAATTATCATTTTGTGTCTAATAATACACACAAAAAAAGATTGATTTCGATGGGTGAAGACTCTTCTACTATTTATAACTTTGGTTCCTTAGGTGCTGAAAAAGCAAGGGTAGATGCAATTTTCAATAAAAAAAAACTTATTAAAAAATTAAATATTAAAAATGAGAAGAAGATAATATTAGCTACGTTTCACCCAGAAACTAACTCTGTAATGGATTATGAAAAACAAATTGACATTTTTTTAAAAGCGTTAATTATTTATGAAAAATCAGTAAATATTATTTTTACAGCTTCAAACAGTGATCCTGGAGGCATATTTTTTAATAAGAAAATAAAGCAATTTTGTAACGAAAAAGGTAAATTTAGGTACTTCTTTAAAAATTTAGGAAGCAAAATATTTTCAAGTTTATTAAAGCACTCTGATTTAATAATCGGAAATTCATCTAGTGGTATAATAGAGGCACCAACAAATAATAAGTATGTTTTAAATATAGGAAAAAGACAGCTAGGTCGAGAAAAAAACTTTAATGTTATTGACTGCAAATTAGAAATTAAAGAAATAAGAAAAAAAATCAATAAATTTTTGAATAAAAAAAAAATAAGAGTTAAAAATATTTATTATAAAAAAAATTGCTCTCTAAATACGAGTAAAAAAATTATAAAGCTTTCAAAATTAAAAACGAATAGCTTTAAATATTTTAATGAATAAGTTTGTATTTATTTAAGAATATTTTAAAAAATATAAATCGAATATTATGGCAATTACTAAAATAATTACTTATCATTTTATTAAAGATAAAAAAGATAGTTTTTATGACAAAATCGTAGGTTTAAAAAAAAGTGAATTTATAAGACAGATTAATTTTCTAAAAAAGGAATACTCAGTAATATCAATGGAAGAATTAATATATAATTTTTCGAACAAAATTATTCCAAAAAAAAAATGTGCTGTTTTAACTTTTGATGATGGTTATAAATGTCATTACGATATTGTTTATCCAATATTAAAAAAAGAAAAGATTTCTGGAGCATTTTATCCAACCAAATTTACTCTTGAACAAAAAGGGTTATTAAGTGTTAATAAAATACATTTATTGCTAACAAAATTTAAAAACAAAAAGAAGCTTAAATTAGAAATTTTTGATTTTTTTAGTGAAAAAGAAATCCTTTTTTATCATAAAAAATTAAATGAAATATTTTTAAAAGATTCAAGAAAACACACAATGTTCTATGATGACAAAGATACTCTTACTTGTAAGTTTTTATTGCAATACTTGATACCAGAATTGAAAAGAAATAAAATTATGAATTCTCTTTATAAAACACATGTTAAAAAAAATCAAAAAAATTTTATTAAAAAGTTTTATTTAAACAAGAATCAAGCACAAGAAATGATGCAAAATGGAATGCATTTTGGTAGTCATGGTAATAACCATGATTATTGGTGGGAATATTTAAGTGAAAAAAAACAAAAAAAAGAAATTAAAGACTCAAAGGAATACCTAATAAAGCTTGGTGCAAAAAAAGATAATTTTACAATTTGTTATCCTTGGGGATCATATAATAATTCGACAATAAAGATTTTGAAGAGGTATGAATGCAAAATTGGTCTAACAACTAAACCTGGAATAATAAAAAATCTTAAAATTAATAGTCTTACGCTACCAAGAGTAGATACAAATGAGATAAAAAAAGAATACATTAAAAAAAATTGAAATAATAAAGTTGACAATGAAAGCTTTTATATTAGACAGATATATTTTATGAAAAAGCCAAAGATAGAACGTACCGAGAAAGAAACGCTTAAAACTTTTCAAAAAGAGATCCCATCAAATTATTTTTTTAACAAAAACAAAAATCAGTATTCAAAAATTGTTAAAAATGCTGAACATATGTATAAATATAATTTTAAGCTTCCACCTGAGGTTTTCAAAAATAAAAAATTAATAGATTTTGGTGCTGGAACAGGTGAAAATACAATTTATCTGGCAAATTGGGGAGCCCAATGCACCTTGGTTGAAATGAATCCAATTGCACACAATATTTCTAAAAAAGTTTTTAAAAAATATTGTAAATCAAAAAAAGGGCATAAATTTATCAACTCTTCAATTTTTGATGTAAAAGTGAGGAAAAATTTTTACGATATTGCCCATTGTCGCGGAGTTCTTTCCCATACTTCAGGAAAAGAAATTGCTTTTAAAAAAATCGCATCTTCCCTAAAAAAAGGCGGAATTTTAATATTTGGTGACCCTAATAAATCTGGAGGATTTCAGAATATGCTCCAAAGATATGCAGTTTATCGTTTTTCAAAAAATGACGAAGAAATGGTTAGAGTAAGTGAGTATTTATTTAAAGATGATATAGATCGAAGTTATGCAGCAGTGCCAAGAACGAGAAGACAGATTATTTTTGATAGATGGGTAATACAAAGCCAAGATGATCCATCTATAAATGAAGTTTTAAAATGGATGAAAAAATCAAATCTTAAATTTTATTCTAGTTATCCATCTTTACCTAGTTTCTATAATATTGATTCTTTCTATCATAAGAAAAAAAATGGCATCGAGGACTTTAGTAATATTTTATCATTATCAGAATATTTATGGATGACGCATACTGAGGATGATGATAAATTTTTAGGAAAAATAAATCGAGATATAAAACCATTTTCAGACTCTTTAAAATCATTGTCAGAGTATGTCGCGAACTGTAATAAAAAAACAAAAATTAATTATAGTTTATTCAAAAATAGAACTAAGAGTATTTCTAAATTTGCTAAGAATTTAAATTTTTTAAATATTGCTAATAAAAAATCTATTATATTTTTTAAAGAGTGTGATCAATTTATAAATTTAACAAAAAAAGGAGATCTTATAAGATTAAAGAAGTTTGTAAAAAAAACTAAATTTCTCTTTAAGGACGCAGTAGGCTTAAGACACACAGACTACATAGCTTATAAAATGAAATAATTTTTTATTAATGAAATCAAAAATCAATAGTCACAATGAATGGGACAAATTAAAAGAAGTAATTGTGGGTTCTGCAAGACAATCAACTTTGGCAGCAGAATATTTTGAAAAAACTGAAATTCCAGAGGATAAAAGAAAAAAATTAATTGAATTAACCAATAAAGCTTCTCCACAATGGTTTCTTGACGAAGTTAATGAAGATCTAGATAATTTGGCTTCTATTTTGAAAAAATTTGGTGCAAAAGTTTTTAGGCCAACAGAGCATGATATAAATAAATTTTACTCTGGACCGTATTGGACTGCAACTGGAAATAATTTTTATAATGTAAGAGATCTTCACTTGATAATTGGAAATAATGTTATTGAGAGTCCATCACCTAGAATTAGTAGATTTTATGAAGCCAGCTCGCTTTACAAAATTTGGTATGATTATTTTGAGGCAGGGTTTAAATGGATAAGTGCACCTAAACCAATGTTAAGTCAAAATCCTCTTACACCCCTATTTTTAGATGAAAATCAAAGAAAACTTACTGACGAGGATATAAGGCACAGAGAGCTTAGTGGCGGAAGATTAGAAAAATTACATAAATTGTCAGAAAATGAAATTTATTTTGAAGCAGCTAATACTGTAAGGATGGGTAGAGATCTCCTGTATTTAGTTTCAACATCAGGAAATAATTTAGGTGCTAAATGGCTTCAGAGCATCCTAGGTGATGATTATACTGTTCATACTACTGATAAATTGTATAGAGCTGACCATATAGACACAACTGTGATGTGTCTAAAACCTGGCTTAGTTTTACTTAATAGTAAAAGAGCAAACCCACAAACAACACCAAAAATTTTTGATAGTTGGGAAAAAATATGGTTTGATGATGTTGCTGAAATCCCCGATCATGAGATTAAATTTCAAAATGACGTTAGAGATAAAGTGTCTAGGGAACTTAAGGAAATTGGTTTTGACTCGATTATCTCTGGTATGTGTTCACCATGGGTAGGAATGAATTTTTTATCATTAGATACAAAAACAGTTTTAGTAGATATTAGACAAAACAAATTGATCAAACTTCTAGAAAGTCATAAATTCGAGGTAATTACTACCAGTTTAAGACATATGTACACACAAGGTGGTGGCATACATTGTGCAACCTTAGACACAGTTAGAGATAGCAAACTAGAGAGTTATTTCTAACAAGCATAACAGGATTAATTTCACAGATTTTAAATTATTTAATTAATAATAAATTTTTTTTTGATCTGATCAATATTGCCTTGATCTATTATTTCACCGTCTTCAATTAAGTAAATCTTATCACAGTTGATTAAAGGGTTAAGCTTATGGGATACTATTATCTTTGTACAATCATAATCTAATTGATCTATCTCACTCATAATTATCTTTTCATTCTCACTATCTAAAGAGCTAGTAGACTCATCAAAAATTAGAATTTCTGGCATTTTGTATAATGCTCTAGCTATACCAATTCTTTGCCTCTCACCCCCAGAAATTCTAACTCCATTATTTCCAATAATTGTATTTTCTTTATTTTCTAAACTTAATATAAAGTTTTCAATACGTGCTATTTTGAGCGCCTTGTTAAACTTTTCGTAATCTACATTTTTTTCATTTTTGCTAAAAGTAATGTTGCTTATGATTGTGTCGTCAAATAAATAAAGATTTTGAGGTACATATCCTATTTTATTTTGCCAATTTTTTATTTGTTTATTTATATCAGTTTGATTAATAAGAATATTACCACTATTAGGCTTATGTAAGCCAATTAATAAATCTATAAAGGTTGTCTTTCCAGATCCTGATCTACCTAAAACACCAATTTTTTGATTTGATAAAATTTCTAAATTGAAATTTTTAATTGCATTTTTTTTATTATCATATGAAAAATACAAATTTTTTACTTTGATTTTGTTAATTTTAATTTCATTATCATTATTTTTTTCTTGTAATTGTTTATGCTCAATTTCTATCAAAGATTTTTTTTTCAGCTCCTTATTTAATAAATCTATTGAGGCTAATGAAAAAATAATATTTGAGAAACCTGTAGTGATAGTGTTAAAAGCAGGTATCAACCGTAGAACAGAAGCTGAAATTAAAGCAAGATTTGGTAGAATAATACTCATCTCTGTGTCTTTCAAAAAAAAAATTATTAAAAATAATATAAGTATTAAAATTGTAATTACTTCTAGAAATAATCTTGGCATAGATGATATAAAAGAAGATTTAAACTTATTAACTTCGATACCAAATACATTTTCTTTTTCCAAGTTATAAAAAAAATTTTCCTTTGAGGATATCTTAGTTTCTTTTATTGAAAAAAAGGCTTGTGTTAAATCCTTTAGTTCTTTACCTGAAAAAAATCTAAATTTTTTACCTGCATTATTTACTTTTTTTTTAGTAATTGCATAAAATAAATAACAAGTTCCCCCCAAAATAAGAATAATTGAAATTGAGTAAAGTGAAATGTTATTAAGGTAAATTAGAATTAAAACTCCAAACAGAATTAAAATTTCCTTTAAATTGTTGATTATATTAAATATTGCATCGGATGCAATTACCGTATCATGTTGTATATTTCTTGTTAGCAAAGATGGATTAAAACTTAAATGATATTTATAAGGCAGGAATAGGTAAATTTTTAAAAGTTTTAATTTATTAGCTTCTCTTAGTTTCATCCTCAACTTTCCCTGGTAGTAGGTCAGAAATAACAAATATAAATTTTTAAAAATAAACGCTAAAAAAAATATAAAACCTGAGTAATAAACCAATTTTTCTGTATCCATAATTAAATTTAAATCTATTGAAAGAAACTCGTTAACTCTTTCAACAAAAAGATTTGAGTCAATTATAGAGAGAATGAAGATAGGGATTACGCCTAAACTCAACATCTCAACAAATGTACCAATAAGCATCAGAAAAAATAATATTATAAAATTGAGATAAAATTCTTTGCCGATTATATAAGATAATTTTGATAACATTTATTTTCTCTTGAATAATAGAGGTAAACAAGCTTATAACGTTCAATAATTGAACAGTAAAGGAAAATATGTTTTAATGGTCTTTTAAGCATAAATTTAATGAAAAATTATATCAGCTATTTATTTTGCCTACTAATTTTTGAAAAAAAAAACATCAGAAAAATAATAGAAAATTTAATATATTTTCATAAAAATATAAATATTTTTTATTATGTATTATTTTTGTTTAACAGAAAAAAATTTAATCCTGTAAAGATCAGAGCGTTTAAAAATTATGTCAAAGAAAATAGCAAAAAATGGCATAAAAATAATCATTTTCAAAATGAAATAATAATTGAAAATTTTATTAATCACCCAGCCTATACTTTGGTTAACACAGTTTCAGCTGCATTATTAAATAAATATTATAATTATAAATTGTCTGCAATATTGAGACCTGGTGATATAAAAGCTGAAATTTTATTACGAAGCTTTGGAGTAAAAAAATTTTATAATATCAAACAAATAGGTTTTTTTGATAGAATTAAATATGTCAATAAAGCAATAAATTTAATCAATAAAAATTTAACAATCAAAAAATTTTTGAAGATTAAGTATAATAAAATAGAGGTAGGCATTTCAACCTACGATACTTTTATTCGATATACGAAGAATCCAAATTTAAAATTAATTAATAATGAACTTATTGTTATGTTGGCTGAATGTTTATTCCACTGTGATTTTTTTGAAAATTTAGTCCACAAAAATAAACAAATTAAATTAAGCGTGCAATCAGAAACCGTTTTTAATCCTGTTAATTCTTTTTTTCAGGTTTGTTTAAAAAAAAATATACAGGTTTTTTCGCGGTGTGGAAAAAACAAAATTTCTTTGAGAAGATATACCAAATGGTCACAAAGACATAATTATCGGTATAATATTTCTCAAAAATTATTTGATAATTTCTTTAAAAATAATTTTTTAAATGTAGATAAAGAATTTAATAAGTTTTATAGCAAAAAGATAAAAGATAAAAAATTTGGAATTGACTCTAGAATTGAGGGTTTGTTAAAAAAAAATAAAAGAGATATAGATAAAAAGCAAATCATTAGAAGATTCAAATGGAAGAACAAAAAAAAGATTGGTGTTTTTTTTCTTAATCATTTGATAGACCGAAATTTTCACAATGGACCAAGAGTAAATTTTCAAGATAATTATACATGGACAAAATTTATACTTAAATATCTTCCAAAAATGAAAAAAATAAATTGGATAATCAAACCGCATCCAACAGAATACTTTTACAATCCAAAAAAAAATTTTGACAATGAAATTAATATTTTGCTTAATAATTTTAATCACATAAAACTTTATCCATCCGATTTTAGTAGTGCTAGTTTACTAAAAATAGCAGACTTTGCTGTTACCTCTCATGGGACGGTAGGAGTAGAGTATCCTGCATTTGGCATTAAAAGTTTATTCGCAGAAAACTCATTTTATTCGAGGTTAAACTTTATAAATATGATAAAAAATAAAAAAAAATTAGTAAACAAATTAATTAATTTGGATAAATCAAAAAGAGTTTCAAAAAAAATAACATTAAAATGTAAAAGCTTACTCTTAATAAGAGAAAAATTACTTAATAATAGGTGTACATATATTCCTGATCATATCATTTCAAGAAAAATTGATGAGAATTTGTTTTGGAATGAAGGTTTAAAAAAAATGAAAAAATTTAATTATAAACATGATTTATTTTATAAAATGCTTGGCAAGCAGATAAAATTCAACATGAGACATACAATTAATTTTGAGAAGTTTAAGATTGATCAGATTGAATTTAGGGATTTTGACTAAAAAGCTAATTTTTTCAAGTTTTTTGCAATATTTATGTCCTCCAGACTATCTAAGTCAAAACTTCTAATTTTATCTATTATTATAAACCCGCATGGTTTAATAAATAAATTGTTATTCTTAATTGATTGGTTAACTCGAGATGCTATAAGATTCCCAAAATTGAATGTTCTCTCTTTTTTTTGTTTATTAAATTTAATTTTTCTTAGTTTAGAGAATTTAAATTCTAGGCTGTTACTTTTTACTACTCTTGTGTTAAGAAAGTGATAGTTGTGAGGTGTTTGATGAATTGTCTGAACGCAATTAAAGTTTTTTTTTTTTTTCAATAGATCACAGCATTTTTTAATGTCGGTAGTTTTTAAAAAAGGTGATGTTGGTTGTAACAATACAATTATATCATAAGATTTATTATTATGAGTCTTTTCGTTTTCTAAAACATGTTTAACAGCTTCAAAAACATTTGAGTTATCCTTTGAGATTTTTTGTGGTCTTATAATTAATGGAATTTTTTTTTTTTTACAGAAATTAATAATTTTATGTGAGTCAGATGAACAAATAATCTTATTAAATATTTTTGTTTTTTTTGCTTTTATGTAAATATCTTCAATTAAGTTTTTCTTATTTATCTTCAGAAGATTTTTATCTTTAATTGATTTTGACCCACCTCGAGCGGGAATTATTCCAATTATTTTTATTTCCCTTTTTGATCCCATTTTACAGTTGGATCTATAGTATCTAGATCAATGTTGGATTTAATTTTTTCAATTTTTTTTATTTCCGAAATTAAAAATTCATCACTTAATAATTTAGGTTTAAGTCCTAACTTTAAAAAACTCTTATTACTAGGTTTATAATAATGTTTTGCCATCTCATGTCTTGGATTTTTCAAATGTTTTATATTAATTTTTAGATTTATTTTTTGAGACGCTTTTTTAATTTTTTTTGCCAACTGTTCAATACTAAATATCTCTGTAAATTGGTTCCTAACTTTGAATTCTCCTCTTTTGGCTGGATTTTTAATAGCCAATTGAATACAATTAAGTGTATCTTCAATATTTAAAAAAGTTCTTACTTGAGCACCCTTTCCATAAATTGTTAAAGGCTTTCCGATTGCTGCTTGAAGGCAAAATCTATTTATAACTGTCCCAAATAAATGATCGTAGTGAAAACTTGTTTTGAATTTATCGTTTAGTATTGTCTCTTTAGTTTCAGTGCCGTACACAACTCCTTGGTTTAAATCAGTTACTCTTAATCCCCAAACTCTAGAGGCAAACGATAAGTTTAAACTATCATGAGCTTTTGATAGATGATAATAGCTATGAGGTTTAACTGGGAATTGGATTAAATCAGACCTATTTTTGTGCTTAATTCTTAAATAACCTTCTTCAATATCTATGTTGGGTGTACCATAAACACCCATAGTCCCTAATTTTATCAAATGTGTTGAAGGGCAGTATTTCTTTATTGCAAAAATCAGATTTAAATTTCCTATTACATTATTATGCTGAGTAAAAACTGCTTGTTCACGTCCGACCATTGAATATGGAGCTGATGGTTGTTCTCCATAATGAATAATTGCATCTGGTTTTATTTTTGAAACCAGTTGATAAATAAATCTATGATTTAATAAATCGCCATAATGAAATTCAATTTTCTTTTTTGGATTAGTTTTATTCCATTCTTTTGTACGATTATGCATGGTTTCAATTTTGAATAATGGTTTTATTCCATTTTCAAGCTCAATTTTTCTTTTTGAAAAATTATCTACCCCATAAACTTTGTGACCCTTTGATGAGAGTCTCATTGCAGTTGGCCAACCTAAATAACCATCAGCTCCTATAATTAAAATTTTCATAAATTTTGAATGAAACGATTTATTACTCTCTTTTCGGTTAAATTCCAAGCATCTATTGTAGATCCACCAATGTGTGGGGTTATCAATATATTAAATTTTTTTCTGTTTTTATAAATTCTGTTTTTGGTTATTTTAAAATTTCCTGAAAATTCATTTTTTAAAACATCGGTACCATAACCTAAAATTTTATTATTCTTTAAAAGACTGATTAAAAAATTTTCATCAACCACTTCACCTCTAGAGGTATTTATCAAAAAAAATTTTTTTTTCATTTGTGGTAAATTTTTTTTATTAAAGAAATTATCATTTTCTTTTGCTGGAATGTGAAGAGAAATAAAATCACAATTTTCAAAAATATCTTTAAGTTGCTGTTTAAAAACTTTTTTATTATTTTTTTTATCAGCATGATAGATATTTAAAAAAATATTCTTAGATATATTCTTTAAAATTTTACCAAGTCTACCATAACCAATTATTCCTAAATTAGATCTTGATAACATCTTGTACCCACCATATGGACGTCTATTAAATTTTTTACTTTCAACGGATTTTATGGAAGATAAATAATTTCGTGAAATCATTAAAATTAAACCCAAAGTATGTTCTGCTGTACTAGTAATAGAGCTTAAAAATTTTTTATCGTTTTCTAAAGAAATAATCTTTATCTTTTTTTTTTTACAAAATTTTTCATCTATAAATGTAGTGGCTGTAGTCGATGAAATTAAATATTTAATATTTGAAAATTGTTTTAAAAAATTTGAGTTATAACAAAAATTTTGATCACAATACATTGCAAAAATTTGGTCTTTAATATTAGAATTCAATTTTTTTGCGGTAATTATTGATTTTGTTTTTACAATTTTGATTTTTGAGCCTAATTTTTTTAAGTTATGGATATTTAGGTTTACACCTAAAAAATATAATAGTTTTCTATTTATCATAAAATTTTTTTTGAATTTTAATATTTGATAAGTTTTTTAGAATAATTTTGTAAGCTTTTTCATATGATTTTCCATTTCCATAATACAATTTAAGTTTTTTGGTTTTTTTTGAGAATTTAGAGGATGATATTTTTTTTATGTTTTTAACAATATCTTTTTTGATTATTTTGCAGTGTATTATATTTTGAGAACTGAGACGATTATTTTGTCTGTTTCCCAAATTTAAAAACGGGACCCCTAGATAAGGGCTTTCTATTATTCCAGAGGATGAATTTCCTATAAAAAATTTTGAAAATTTTAGCAAATTAATGAATTCATCATATTTTATATTTTTAAAAACTTTAAAGTATTTTTTTTTTTTATTTGCCTCATTTAGCCTTTTTGTAATTGTGGAATATGCGATATCATCACATGGAAAAATACATATTGTTTTGATTTTAGATTCTTTTAAAGCATTTATAATATTAATTATGTATATTTCGTTTTTCTTAAATGATGTTCCATCAGGATGAAATAACAAAACACAATAAATTTCGTCATCAAAAATATTATATTTTTTTAATATTTTTTTATTAAAATTTATTTTTTTTAAAGCATCTATATGGCTATCTCCAATATTAAAAACCATTTTTGGATTCTCGCCTAATTGAATTATTCTTTTTTTACTCAAAAAATTTGATGGAAAATGTATACTAGAAAGTTTAGTTATTGAATGTCTGATATTTTCATCAATATTTCCTGATAAATCCCCTCCTTGAAAATGACAAATAGGAATATCTAGATTAATACAAACAAAGCATGCCGCTAGACTTTCCAACC
Organism: uncultured Pelagibacteraceae bacterium; assembly: GCA_902633585.1. Taxonomy (GTDB): domain Bacteria; phylum Pseudomonadota; class Alphaproteobacteria; order Pelagibacterales; family Pelagibacteraceae; genus Pelagibacter. The sequence continues at coordinate 10,837 of CACPGZ010000011.1, read as the reverse complement.
TATCACCATAAACGATTATAAGTTTTGGCCTTTCTTTTATTAAAAGCTTGGTAAGTTTATTTATAAGTAAATTCATGGAAACAAGTCTTTCTTTGGAGGTGCTATTTTTTTGTTTTAAATCAATCTTAATAATATTTTTACTTCCTAAATCGTTTTCAGCGATTTTGTACGTATTACCAAATTTCTTGTTCAGGTGTTGTCCTGTTATAATTACTTTATAAGAAATTTTTTTGTTACTTAAAAATTTTTTTGACAAAGGAAGCATAGCGTCATATCCACCCCTTTTTCCCGATATAAAAAATAATTTATTTTTATTTTTTTTTAAAATCATTAAAATTAATTTTTTTATTTTTCTTTAACTTACATTTTATTTTTTTGTTTACTATTTTACTTAAAAATTTAACTGGAATTCCATTTCCCGGTCTTAAAAATATTAAATCAGATTTTTTAATTCTTTTATTTTTATCTAAAGTTTTATTTGTATATAAACTTTTCGAAGCCCATATTTTAGATCTTCTCTCATTTTTTGTTAAAAAAATATTTCTATTACCTAGTAGTTTTTCAACTTTTCTAATCTTAGAAACAAGATTTTTCATTTTTATTAGATCAAAACTTACTTTCCAGTCCTGAGCATTTTTGATTTTAAATAATACAGATATATGTTTTTCAATTACTTTTGCACCATAAAAAACTGAACCAATTATAGCTAAATCATGATTTGTATGGTCTGAATAACCTACATGATAATCACTAAATAATTCTTTAAATTCTAGATAATTCTTTAAATTTATATCCGTATCTCTTGATGGGTATGTTGTATTACATTTCAAAAATATTACTTTATTGAATTTATTTTTTTTAAAAAATTTTTTTAAATTGATTAAATCTTGTTTATCATGCATCCCTGTAGAAATGATTATAGTTTTATTGAATTTTAAAATCTTTTTTAAAAATTCATAGTTTCCGATTTCCCCTGATCCAACCTTTATGATTGGTGTATTTAGAATCTTGATCCATTTTAAGACGCTTTCTGTATGAGGTGTAAGTAAAAAGGTTATTCTTTGTTTCTGACAAAAATTTTTCACTTTTTTATAAAAGTTTAGATCAACTTCTTTTGTCTTATATCTTTTGAACCACTTTTTATAATTTTTATCAATTAGATCCTCAGTTTTATATGCCTGAAATTTAATTGCATCAGCACCAGATTTTTTTGCTAATAAAACGAGTTTCTTTGCAATTTTAAATGAACCAAAATGGCCTATACCTGCCTCTGCTATTATGAATATTTTTTTATTATTAATCAAATTAATCATTTATAAAATTCCTCTTTTAAAATTTTAGCTACTTTTTTATAACCCAACATTTTAGTTTCATCTGCTGCAATATTCATTTTTATGTATCTATCATAGTAAAAATTAATTTTGTCTTCGTTATAGCTAAATTTATTTCTTGTTTTCTCATCAAAAATTAGCTCTGTATCTAAATTAAGGTTGTCTATCTTCAATTCTTTATTCAAATGTTCTTGATGATAAATTTGGCTTTTGTCCATTAATGATGTTGATATGTTTATTATATGTTTCTTTAAAATAATTGCATCAATTATAGCACTAGACTCGAACAACATAACTAATTTTGATTTATATATGTATTCCCGAGTCTGATATTTTTTTACTTTGAACTTTGGAAAGAAATTTTTTTTTTCATCCAAATTATCATTTGGATGAATACAAATTATAATTTCTTTATTTAGAAAGTTTGAAATTAAACATAACTTTTCGCTAAAACTTTCGTAATGTTTTTTAAGTTTTTCATTTGAAATTTTTCCTCTATATATCAAATATTGTGGGTCATTCCAGATTTCGTCTAGAACAGTAATATATTTCTCATCTAAATCTAATCTATTCTCTTGAAGTAGATCATAGCTTCTACTATTAATAACTTCCAATCTTTTTGCATAACTCAAATTAAATTTATTAAAAATTGTTTTAAAAAAACTTTTCTTAACTAAATTTGGCAACCATCTTTTATTTGAGAGAAATCTTACCTCAACTTTTGGAACAAAATTTAGATTACTTAATATAACAATAAGGATGTGATTAAACCTGTGATTGATAACTGAGAAAAAATTTTTAATAAAGTTATTGTCTATATAAACCAAATTACTTATGTTGACGTTTCCAACGTTAGAAATTTGAAATAACTTGATATTTTTGTGCTTTAAGTGAAATAATAATTTAATATTTGTAAAAAAAATACCAAAAGCAATTATCCCAAATACTTTTTTATCTTTGATGAATTCTTTAAATGAATTTAGATCTTTAGGTTCGAAATAGATATAATTTTTATTTAAATTAAGTTGAGGAAAAAAATTTGAATTATCTATTTTTCTTCTGTTTAAATTAAGATTATATAAATTTATAATATATACAGTTTTAAATTCATTTAAAAAACCAGATAAAGTATGTTCATTATTTGACATTACTCTTTTCAAATTACTTTCATCTTTAATCGATAAAAAATATGCAAAACAATCTTTTTTCATTAGCAAATTTTTTGAGCTACAATTTTTTTTTTATTCTAAAGACTAAATCCATCATCTAGTACAATATTTTGACCTGTAATTTTTTTATTTTTTGAATTGATTAAAAAGTCAATTACACCCAGTATATCATTTACATCTAACATTGAACTAAAGTTAGTATATTTAGAATATCTTTTTACAAACTTTTTATTTTGGTTATCAAAAATTCCTCCAGGTGATATGTTATTTATTCTAATTCTTGAACCTAATAAAATTTTAGACAAATACTTAGTAAAGTAGTTTAAAGAACTTTTAGAAATAAAATAATCCAATGGCATATTAAAATTTAAATCTTTATATAATTCAAATCTTGGAACATAATTTCCATAAACAGATGAAATATGAATTATATTTCCTTCGATTTTGTATTTTTTAAAATAATTGATAAATATTTGATTTATTAGAAATGCAATACCTAATTGTGAATTTACTTTTTTCAAAAAATTATTTTTTTTTTCTTGAAAAAAACTAATCTTCTTTTTTACTTGAGACGGATATATACTATTAATTACAACATCAATTTTTTTATATTTCTTTAGTACTTTCTTTAAAAAAATTTTAACTTCTTTTTCTTTGTCAGCATCAACTTTATAAAAAATATTTTCATAACCCTTTATCTTTTTTGTATCAGCTATTATAATATTATGATTTTGATTGTGTAAACTTTTGTAAATTTTTGTCCCTATTAAACCAGATCCTCCGAATAAAATTATATTTTTTTTCATGTTTAATTAAACCTCCTAAAAACTGGCTTTATTGCATCACTCTTCAGATATTTTTTAATTCCATGCACAAGGGCTTTTTTGTAAGTAGTTAAAGATTTTTCCAAGGCTATTCTTGTTTGTTCAAAAGTTTTATCATTGTGCCTATAAGCAATAGATACCCATGGCATCAAAATATTATTTTTTAACATCTCCTGTATAAATAAAGTTCTAAATTCAAAAGAGATTTTATAGTCAACTCCTCTACATATGTAATATGGTGAACAAGCTGGTCCAAAGAATTTAAAGTATTCACAAATATTTAATTCTTTTGTTATTTCATTGACTGATTGAATTAATCTATAACCATAATTCCAGTTTTTATTTATTACGTTATTTTTTCTTAAAAAACTAATAGTCTCTACAAATGCACCTAAACTTGACATCTCTGCTCCATGTGTCGTTGATAGCAAAAAGACTCTTTCCTTATTTTTTTTTTCTATAGATCCTAATTCCATATATTTTTTTTTCCCACAAACGGCTGCTACAGAAAAACCATTTGCCATTGCTTTACCAAATGTAGAAATATCAGGGCTAAGGTTATAAAGGTACTGTGCACCTTTAAGGTGCCATCTAAAACCAGTAATCATTTCATCTAAAATAAAAACAATTTTATTTTCATTACATAAATTTTGAACTTCTTTAAGAAAGTGCTTATTTCTCAGATAATTTCTATTACACTTTGACTTTCCACAACAGCCATTTTGATCACCAATTTTTGGACATTCAGTTGCGGCAGGTTCTAAAACCACACAAGATATTTTATTTTTGTATTGTTTAATCTTCCTTTTTAAAGAATCTATATCATTGTAAAAAAATACATCTGTAAGTTTTGAAATTTCATTTGGAATACCTTTTTTTATTACTGTTGATCCTATAAACCAGTCATCATATGAAAAAAAAGGGTGGTCTACACATCTAAGAATTATTTTTTTATCATTATAAGCCCTAGCCAGTTTGACAGCAGCGGTTACTGCAGTAGATCCATTTTTAGTAAATTTGACCATGTCTACACTATCAATAGTTTTTACAAGAGTTTCCGCTGCTTTTAGTTCTATAAGAGAAGGGCGTGTTAAATTATTTCCATTATTTATTTGATTAATGGCTGCATCGTTTATTTTTTTTTCTGCATAACCTATATTAACAGATCTTAATCCCATGCCGTAATCTAAATATTTCTTACCTTTATTATCAAATATATAAACACCTTTTCCTTTAGATAAAATTTCAGGTGCATTTGAAGGAAATTGATCGGCACCTCTTGAGTAGGTATGAGCACCACCAGGTATAAGTTTTAAAAGTTTTTTAGTAAATTTTTTTTTCATAATCACTCATTTTGTATAAAAATTTTGCTATCAAATAATCAAGATTATCATCAATTTCAAAAGTTTTCCATTTAGGCATTAAATATCCTAGAGTTCTATTACTAATAAAACCTTTTGATTTTAGAAACGTATTAATATTTGAAATATAGATACTTCCATCAAGAATAAAGTTATTTTTAATTTCCTGCCTTCTTTTATGGTTATTAGTTTTTTTAATTGCACTTAAAAAACCATTTTTTTTGTTAAACTGGAAATCAATGCTATATTTATTTGACTCAGTCACTGATACAAGTGATAAAGCCTTTTTCTTAATAAATACTTCAAGAGCATTATCAATATCTTTTGAGGTTGTGAATGGTGATGTTGGCTCTAAACACAATATGATATCATAAAAATAATTTTTTTTTTTAAAAAACTTTATTGAATGTTCTAAAACTTTGAATGTTGGTGTATTATCATGACCAAGTTTTTTAGGTCTTATAAAGTCAAATTTTAGTCCGAATTTTTTAGCTAACTTGATATATTTTAGGGAGTCAGAGGAAAAAACAATCCTATCAATATATTTTGATTTTTTCGCACTTTTAATAGGAAAGTAAATTAATGGTTTATTATTAATCTTAATAATATTTTTATTTTTCAATCCTTTGCTATTTTTCCTTGCGGGAATAACGCATAAAATTTTTTTATTATTAATCATTTCCAATTATTTCTTTAGCTTTTTCATAGCTCTCAAAACTACCAATATCTACCAGGGGTTCAAAAATTTTAAAAAAACCAATCTTTTTCTTTTTTTTAAATGCGTTGTTGACCAAATCATTCATATTTAAAAACTTTTTATACTTAATTAAATTTAAAATATTTGGCTTAATAGCGTAAATTCCAGAATTAATTAGATACTGTATTTTTGGTTTTTCATTAATTACAACTCCATGTTTATTTTTTTTCTGAATTATTCCATAGGGCAATTCATTTATGTAATCACTTGAACACACAGTAATATCATTATTAAATCTTTCATGAAAATTTAAAAGGTTTCTAAAATCTAAGGTGGTATAAATATCTCCATTTATTAAGATAATTGATTTTTTTAATTTTTGTTTTTTTAAAAAAAAAAGTGGGCCAGCGGTCCCAAGTTTAAAACTTTCTTTTAAATATTTTATCTTAACGTTATAATTAATACCATTTCCAAAATAATTTCGAATAACTTGTGACAAATGATTTACTGATAGACTTATATTTTTGAAACCTGACGCTTTTAATGAATATATCAAACTTTCGAGAAGAGGTTTTCCTCCAAATTTAAGCATGGGTTTAGGATAGTATTTTGTTAAAGGCATTAATCTTTTACCAAGGCCACCAGCTAGAATAAGAACTTCATTATCTAAAGATTTTTCTTTTAAATAATCGATTTTATCAATAATTCCTATTAATTGTTTTTTTTTGTTAATAACTACAAGAGAATTTATCCAAAAAAATTTCTTAAATAATTTATTAATTTTTTGGTCATTATCGCTATTATAACAGAAGACAAATTTTCTGTTACAATTAGTTTTCGCTAAATCATTGAAACTTTCTTGTTTGATTAAATTTCTTCGTAAATCCTCATCGGTATAAATGCCAATAGTTTTATTCTTTTTTCCAATAATTATACATATCTTATATCGAGACTTATTTAAGACGTTAATCACTTCTTTGATTGACGAATTTTCTTTTAAAATATTTTTTTTTAATTTTCTGGTATAAATCATTTTTTTATTACGTAATCACCAATTGCTAACAAATCTAATCCACAAGAAAAAAAAGTTCTTATGGCATCATTAGGAGTACAAACAATAGGCTCACCATTAAGATTAAAAGATGTATTTACCAAAAGAGGAACACCTGTAATACTTTTAAATTCTGAAATTAGTTTATAAAACTTAGGATTAATTTTCTTATTTACAGTTTGTACTCTAGCCGTATTATCAACATGGGTTACAGCTGGAATCTTTTTTCTCCAATTTGTTCTAACTAATGCAGTTTTCTCCATAAAATATATTCTATCTTTTTTGTTTAATTCAAAGATCTTACTTGCATCTTCTTCTAATACTGATGGAGCAAAAGGTCTAAAACCCTCTCTAAACTTAATTGCTTGGTTGAGTATATCTTTCATTCTTTGATTTCTTGGATCTGCTAAAATCGATCTATTACCCAATGCTCTGTGTGAGAATTCCATTGAGCCTTGAAACCAACCAACTAACCTATTTTCACTAATTTTTTTAGCAATAAATTTCTCTAAATTCTTAGGTTTTTCAAAAGTTATTTTTGATTTTTTTAATTCATTTAAAATTTCTCTATCAGAGAATGAAGGGCCAAAATAATTATGTTTTTCGTGATAAATTTTTCTTTTAATTTTCTTATTGTATCTAAAATTAGCTAAGTATGTAGCACCAATAGTGACACCTGTATCATCTGGGTAAGCAGGTATATATACGTTTTTGTAGACATTTTTTCTATCTAAAAGACCATTAAATACACAATTCATTGCTGCACCACCAGCTAAAACTAAGTTATTAGATTTAGTTCCGTTATCTTTTAGATTTTTTAACAAATAAAATACAATTTTTTCAAAGGAATTTTGCATTGCTCCTGCAATTTGATAGTGATGTTTACTAATTTTTTCTGTTTTTATTCGAGGTCTTCCAAATAAATCTATAAACTTTTCATTAAAAAAATTTTTTTTTCTATCAAATAGATAATAGTCAAAATATGATAAGTCTAATTCAAATTTACCATTTTTAAGTTTAAATAATTTTTCAGATTTTTTTAGAAAAGGATTTTTTTCTCTAAATTTATATGATGAAAGAGCCATTGCTTTCCATTCATCACTGTCAGGTTTGAAACCTAAAAAATTTGTAAATGTTCCATAAAATAATCCAATTGAGTGTGGATATTTTATTGTGTCTTTTTCTATTATTAATTTATTTACACCTTTTCCAAAAAAACAGCTATCAACTTCTCCGTGGCCGTCTATTGTAAGAATATCACTTTTATTAAATGGTGATGTGTAATAGGCAGAAGCTGCGTGACACTCGTGATGATTAAGATAAATTATTTTTTTGTTATTAAATTCAATCGACATAGTCTTTGATGGTTTTTCATCTAGAATTTTCATTAAATGTATCGGAATATTTGTTAACATCTCTCCTCTCCATCTGAGATCATTTATCCATCTAGATGATGCAGTGTTGATATTATGTGAAGGGTTCCAAGGAATAACGATAAGATCGATATTGGAAAGTTTAATTTTACATTTTTCTAAACACCAATTTATTGATTTTATTGGAAAGGCTGTACTCATTTTAATTCTATTTAATCTCTCTTCAGAAATAGCAGCCTTAAGTTGACCGTCAATCATAAGAGCAGCGGATGAGATATGTGTATATGGATAGATAGATAAAATTTTCATTTTTATGAATAACTATTAATTTTGTCTTGTTATAATTTTAACTCTTTTTTTAGTTGATCGTACTCTTTCATTTTTCGATTCATAAAGTTAATAGTCATTTTTGTTTTTTCAGCAATTCCAAGAGGAGTTAACTTATATAAATATTTAATTTTTTTTTTGCTTTTTTTAAAATTATCTATTTTTAAATAACCCTTTTGTTTTAGAGCTTTTAAGCAATAATTCAATTTTCCGAGACTAAAACCTAATCTCGAAGCAAGTTGTCTTTGGGTAGATTCTGGCTCTTTTTCAAGAGTTCTTAAAATTTCAAAATGATCTTGATTTTTTCCCATATATATTGTTTATAGCGTTCAATAATTGAACGGTAAAGCAAAATATTTTACAAAATAAAATAAAGTTTAGATTATTATAAAATATGAATGAAAAAAATTAGATTTAATAAGAATAAGGGTATTTTAATCTGGATCACTGGATATTCAGGTAGTGGAAAAACAACTATCGCAAAAAAAATTCATAAAAGGATAACAAAAGAACTTGGTAAGACATTATTAATTAGTGGCGACGATCTAAGAAAAATTTTTGAATTAAACAAATTTACGAAAAAGGATAGAATTGCCAATGGTATAAAATTTAGTAAGTTATGCGAAAATATTACAAATCAAAAAATAAATATTATTTTTGCTGTAGTCGGTCTTTTTAAAAAAATAAGAAATAGAAACAGACGCAAAATTGAGAATTATATTGAGGTATATATTAAATCAGATATTAAAAAAATAATTCGTATTGGTAAAAAAAAGATTTATAATAAACATACTAAAAATATTGTTGGAAAAGATATAAATGCTGAGTTGCCAAAAAAACCTGAAATTATAATTGAGAATAATTTTAAAAAATCAGTAAGTGATTTAGCTGACCAATTAATTAAAAAAGTTGTTACTATATGCAAAAATTAGACTCAATAAAATATTTTAAAAATATCACAAAGGAATCAATAACACATTATAAAAAAAATGGTTTTGTGATTATTAAAAATTTTTTTGATAGAAATGAGATTATAAAGACTAAAAAAGAAATACTTAATCAAATAAAAAGAAAGAAGAACCATTTTTTTTATTATGAAAAAATAGATAAGAAAAAGAGACTTCGTAGAATAGAAAAAGTCTCTGATTATTCAAATTTTGCAAAAAGAATTATTCTTTCAGAAAAAATTTTTTCGGATTTAGAAAAACTTGAAAATAGTAAATTTGTATTATTTAAGGATAAGTTAAATTTTAAAATGCCGGGAGGAAGTGGTTTCCTACCTCATATTGATGGACATTTTTTTTGGGATGATTATAAAAATATTAGACAAAATGGTTGGTATAAGTATGCAAAAAACTTTATCAACTTAGTTATACCATTAGAAAAATCAAATAAAAATAATGGATGTATTTATATTTCTAATAAAAAAAATACAAAAAAACTTGGAAAAAATTTTGATTTGATAACCGAAAAACTTGTTTTGAATACACCAAACATAAAAAAAAATGATTTTAATAAATTTTCATTTTATCCAATAATTCTTGATATAGGCGATGTATGTTTTTTTAATTGGAAATGTGCTCATTATTCAGAAAAAAATAAGTCTAAATCTTCAAGGATGATATTTTACTCAACTTACAGTAAAAAAAATAATTTAATAAATGTTAGGAAAAAATATTATAAAGATAAATTATTATCAAAAAATAATAAGAAAAATAAATCTTTATTATTCAATTAAGATAGATTTTAAATCTTTTCTATTTAAATCTATTGGATTATTTTTAAGCCTTAAAATATTTACTCCTCCAATAATTTTATTGTAATCTTTTTTTAAATTTATTCCAAGTTTATCAAAATTAGAGATAAGATTTGAATTATCTTTTAGAAAATTTATTTTTAGATCTAATTCATTAATATTTTTCACGTTGAAGCATCTAAAAATTTTTTTATACCTTTGACCAAGATTAAAGTTACAATTTGCATATTCTTGTTTTTCATAGTTAAATTTTAAAAACTTATTTAGAGTTAAAGAAACCGCATGACCATGACTAATATTAAAGTAAGCAGTAAAGGGATAAGAAATTGCATGCGGTGCAATAGTTTTAGAAATATTTATTGCTTTTCCCGATAGCATAGCCGCATAAGCCATATTTTTTGTATTATTTGAATTTGGGTTTGAGACAAATTTCAGATAATTTTTTAAAGATATGTCCAAAGAATTTTCAGCATATTTTAAACTTTCTAGAGTTGATTTTTTGGAGAGAATAGACTCAATTGCTTGAGAAATAGCATCAAAACCTGCAGAAGATTTTATTTTTTTGGATGCATTTATAATAAAATCAGGGACTAAAAAAAAATAATCTGGTAAAAGATTTTCTCCTTCAAACGAATATTTTTTTTTATTAATATAAATTACGGAATTAGAAGTTACCTCCGCTCCAGAGCCTGCGGTAGTTGGAATAACTACTAGTTTATAAGGTTTTTTTTTATATCGATATTTACCAGCTAAAATAAGTTTTCTATTTATTTGATCTGTATCTACTGATTTTACAATTTTTGCATAATCCATGACAGATCCTCCGCCTATTGCTAATATCAAATCTGGGTTAAATTTTTTCAGTTCAATTGAAATTTTTTTTAATTCGTTAATTTCAGGAAAAGTAGAATTCTTAAAAAAAAATCTAATTTCATTATTTTTGAAATT
>CACPGZ010000010.1 GCA_902633585.1 uncultured Pelagibacteraceae bacterium | reverse complement strand
AAATCAAAAAAGAGGATAAGTTTATTGAAGATATATCAGTTGTAAAACCTGGTTTTATCAACATTAAATTTAAACCTATTTTTTGGACAAATTTTATTAAAGAGTTGATTAAAAATTCTAAATCTTTTGGAACAAATAAAAATATTAAAAGAAATTACCTAATAGAATTTGTATCTGCTAATCCAACAGGTCCTTTACATGTTGGTCATTGTAGAGGAGCAATACTAGGCGATGTGATGGCCAATCTCTTATTATTTAATAATAATAAAGTTACAAAAGAGTATTATATAAATGATTATGGTAATCAGATTATAAATTTTACAAAGTCAGTTTATTATAGAATAAGAGAGATTTCTTTTAATGAACCTTTTCCAATAGATAATGAAGATTTATATCCTGGAGACTATTTAATTAACTTTGCTCAAAATATTTTAAACTCAAATAAAAATATTGATTTTAAAAATTTTGACAAAATATCTCAAGAATTGACTTCTTTAGCTATTAACGAAGCATTAAAATTAATCAAAAGTAATCTTAAAAGTCTTGGTATTAATCATGATAATTTTGTAAGCGAAAAGAAATTAGTAGAAAATCAAGAAGTTGAAAAAGTTGTAGCTTTTCTTCAAAAAAATAAATTTGTTTTTAAAGGAAAAATAAAGGCACCCGCGGGTGAAGATGATAGTAATTGGGTTGAGCGCGAGCAGTTGCTTTTTCGATCAACTGATTTTGGAGATGACAAAGATAGAGCATTACAAAAATCTGATGGCACTTGGACTTATTTTGCAAGCGATGTTGCATACCACAAAAATAAGTTAGACAGAAAATTTGATAGGCTTATTAATATTTTAGGTGCAGATCATTCTGGTTATATAAAAAGAATTTCATCATCTGTCGAAGCTCTATCAAACTCTAAAGATAGATTAATTTGTAAAGTTAGCCAACTTGTCAAACTTATTAAAGATAAGAAACCCTTTAAAATGTCTAAAAGAAAAGGGGACTATATAACTATAGAAGATTTAATAAATGAAGTAGGAAAAGATGCAACAAGATTCATAATGCTAAATCGAAGTAGCGATGTTGAACTTGATTTTGATTTTGATAACGTTATCGAAAAATCAAAAGATAACCCCCTTTATTACGTTCAATACTGTTATGCAAGAATATGTTCAGTATATAGACATTTTGGTAAAGATTTAAAATCAGATCTAGATATTACTAAGTACGATTTTGAATATTCCAATGATGAAATTAAAATTTTAAAAAAATTATCTGAATGGCCTAAGTGTATTGATACATCTTGTAATAAGCTTGAGCCGCATAGAATACCGACTTATTTATATGAATTAGCCTCTTTATTTCATTCATATTGGAATTTAGGCAAGGATAATCCAAACAAAAGATTTATTAACGATCAAAAAAAAATAACAAATGATAAGTTAATTTTTTTGAAAGCCATTTCCAATGTAGTAAAATCTGGGATGAATATAGTTGGCGTTTCTACCCCAGATAAAATGTGATGCTTAAAGAAATTAAATATTTAATATTTTTATTATTAGTAAGTTTTTTTTTATTTTTCACAGGTAAATATTATTTTTCGGATGATAATAAAAAAAATTCTTTCAGATCTTTGAGTAATATTGACAAAAAAATTGGTATTTATTCTGAGAAATTACCAGTTTTAGAAAATGATACAAAAGATATTATTCATTATGTAGAAAAATCTGATCGCAACAAAAAGAAAAAATTTAATTTTTGGAAGCTTCTAGATTAATGAATAATCGACGATCTTTCATTATTGGTATTAAATCAACAAAACTCAGTCTCAAAGAAAAGAACTTTCTTAGAAAATATAAGCCATGGGGAGTAATTTTATTTACTAGAAATATTAAAGATATTAAACAAGCGAAGAAATTAACCACATCTATTCGAAAAATCTTTAACGATAATAAATATCCAATCCTGATTGATCAAGAGGGTGGCAGAGTTAACCGACTTAAAAACATTATATCTTTTGAAAATTTAACATCTGAATTTTTTGGTAAAGAATTCTTAAAAAAACCTAAAGAGTTTAATTTTTCTTATAAACTATTTATCGATAAAACTTCATATTTATTAAAATTAATAGGGGTTAATATTAATACCTGTCCTGTTTTAGACCTTAGAAAAAAAGGTTCATCATCAATTATTGGGGATAGATCCTTTTCTAGTAATCCTAAAATAGTATCTAAAATTGGTGATTATTGCATTAACTATCACCATAATAATGGGGTAGGAACTATTATTAAACATATACCAGGACATGGTTTAGCGAAAGTTGATAGCCACCATTTTACACCCATAGTTAGTAAAAATTTAGATTACTTGTTAAAAAATGATTTTATTCCTTTTAAAAGAAAAAGTTCTTTTTTTGCAATGACAGCTCACATTATATTCAAAAAGATCGATATGAAAAATACGGTAACGCATTCAAAAAAAATGATAAAATTAATAAGAAATAAAATAGGTTTTAAAAATATTTTGATTTCTGATGATATATCTATGAAAAGTTTAAAGGGTAAAATTAAAGAAAATACAATCAATGCGTTTAATGCTGGTTGTGATCTTGTTTTGCATTGTAATGTCAAAGAAAATGAGATGGAAATTGTTGCTCAAAATTCACCTTTCTTAACTAAATTTGTAATAAAAAAAACATCACAATTTTATAAGATAATAAGATAGTATTCACTTATGACTGAATATGATTCCTCACTTTTTAGTGTTGATATTGAAAACTATAACGGTCCATTAGACATATTGTTAGACCTTGCAAAATCTCAAAAGGTAAATTTAGAAAATATTTCTATTACAAAACTAGCAGATCAATTCCATGATTTTATAACAAACCAAAAAAATCTAAATTTAGAATTAGCATCTGAGTATTTGCTAATGGCTACATGGCTTGCTTATTTAAAATCCAAACTTCTGTTACCAGGAACACCTGAAGAAGAGTTTAAAGTTCAAGAAGTAGCTGAAAAATTAAAACTTCAACTTAAAAAATTAGAATTAATAAGATTATTATCAGACCAAATGTTAAAACGTAAAAGATTGGGACGTGAAATTAGAACAAGAGGCATTAGGACAGGCATTAGACCCATCTATAATAGTGAAATTAAAGTAAATTTATTTGAATTATTAAAAACATATTCAACTATCATTATGACTAAAGATTTTCAAAAAATAAATATTCCTAAACTCCCAGTTTTTACAACAGAAGAAGGAATTAAAACAATTAGAGATTTTTTTGGAAAATTAACTGATTGGAAAAAATTGGAGGATTTAATACCTAAAAATTTTAAAAGCGTTACAAAATATAAAAAAACTGGTACAGCAGGTATATTTGCAGGATCACTGGAACTCGTTAAAGAAGGTAATTTAAGAATTAAACAAGAAAATTTATTTGATGATATTTTTATTAAGAAAAAGTAATGATTAAAAAAAATATAAAAAAAAATAACGTGATTGATTTTCCTAATAAGCTATCTTCGATTGAAAAAGAAATTGAAGCAATTGTGTTTGCAGCTGCGGAGCCTCTTGATATTGAAACTATAGAGAATAAAATCTCTAAAAAAACTAAAGTTGAAAAAGTTTTGTTAAAATTACAAAATGAATACTCAGATCGAGGTATTAATTTAGTGTGTATCTCAAAAAAATGGTCATTTAGGACATCCCCAAATCTTTCTGAAATCATGAAACAAGAAAAAACTATTGAAAAAAAATTATCAAGAGCTGCAATTGAAACACTTTCGATTATTGTTTATCATCAACCAGTCACACGAGCCGAAATTGAGGAAATTAGAGGTGTTGCGTTTGGTACAAATACTCTTGAGATATTGATGGAGTTAAATTGGGTAAAACCAGGTGGTAGGAAAGATGTTCCTGGTAAACCTATTCAATATGTTACAACTGATGATTTTTTAAGTCATTTTAATCTTCAAAAATTATCTGATTTACCGACTGTTGATGAATTAGGAGCTGCCGGTCTTATTGATAGTACAAATATTGATAATGCTATTTTTGGTACAGGCAAATTTTATAAAGAAAAACAAGTTGAAAAAAAAGAGGATATTTATTCAAATATTGATGAAATGCTAAGTAGCACCTTAGACTCTGAGGAGAAAAAATAAGAATTAATAAATTAGGTTAAAAAAAGTCACTTTCAAATTGAGATTAAAAGATATATAACTTTTGTAATGAGCATAGGAATTTGGCAAATAGCAATTGTTGTTATACTTGTAGTATTACTTTTTGGGAGAGGTAAAATTTCGAGTCTGATGGGAGATGTTGCTAAAGGAATTAAGAGCTTTAAAAAGGGTATGGCATCAGATGTTACTGATGACAACGAACCTAAAAATATTTCCGAAGATAATCAAGATAATAACAAAAAAGATTAAATCACATGCCTACTATTGGTTGGTTTGAGATTTTAATCATTGTAGCAATTGCTATTGTTGTTCTTGGTCCAAAAGATTTTCCAATAATGTTGAAAAAAGTTGGATCATGGATTGGTGCAGCTAAAAATTATATCAATAGTGTTCAAAATGAAGTTTCAAATATTGATATTGAAAATGATAAAATAGAAAAAAAAGAAGAAAAAAAGAATGAGTCAGAATGATAATGACGGTGGCTTTGTAAGTCATTTAGCAGAACTAAGAAAAAGGCTTATATATAGTTTCATTTTTCTTATTGTTTTTTTTATAGGATGTTATTTTTTTGCAGAGCACCTATATGGTTTTTTAGTAGATCCTTATGCACAGGCTGTTAAAGACGATGGAACTAATAGACGATTAATTTTTACCGCTCTTCAAGAAACTTTTTTGACATATCTAAAAATTTCTTTCTTTACAGCATTTTTTGTTACATGTCCCTTTATACTAATGCAAATTTGGAAATTTATAGCACCTGGATTATATAAACACGAAAAACATGCAATTTTACCATATCTAATATTAACCCCAGTACTTTTTTTTCTAGGAGGGATATTAGTGTATTATCTGATTATGCCTTTAGCCATAAAGTTTTTTTTATCATTTGAAAGTACAGGTTTATCTACAAATTTGCCAATTCAATTAGAGGCGAAGGTAAATGAATATTTATCACTTGTCATGAAACTTATATTCGCATTTGGTATAAGTTTTCAATTACCTGTTGTTTTAAGTTTATTAGCCAGAATAGGTATTGTTGATTCTGAATTTTTAAAAAAAAGAAGGAAATATGTTGTTGTCATAATTTTTGCAGCTGCAGCATTATTAACGCCTCCTGATCCTATAACACAAATTGGCTTAGCAATTCCATTATTAATTTTATATGAATTATCAATTTTTTCTGTAAAGTTTATAGAAGACAAAAAGTTAAAAGACTCAAATGCATAACTTAAAAGAAATAAGAAAAAATTTTGATAATTTTAAGGATGCTCTCAAAGGTAGATTTCTTAAAATAGATTTTAATCAACTTAAAGATTTAGATATTCAAAACAGAAATTTTATTCAAAAAAAAGAGAACTTAGAAAACGAAAAAAAAGAAATTTCAAAGTCTAAAGATGAAAAATTATTTAAAAAATCAAAAGAAATTTCAAATGAGATTGAAGAAGTTTCAAAACAACAAAAAATTATAAGAGATCAACTGGATAAGATTCTATCATTTATACCTAATATTCCACACAAAGATGTTCCAAATGGAAAAGATGAAAATGATAACGTAGAAATAATGAAATCAGGTGAAATACCAAAAATTAATTTTGATCCTCTTTCACATTATGAATTAGGTGAAAAACTTGGAATGCTTGATTTTGATTTAGCGACTAAAACAACAGGTTCTCGTTTTGTATTTGTTAAAAGCAAATTAGCATTATTAGAAAGAGCTATTTCAAATTTTATGTTAGATACACATGTGTTAAAAAATGGTTATGAAGAAATTTCTCCACCTCTGTTAGCATCTGAAAATACTATGTTTGGTACAGGTCAACTTCCTAAATTTGAAAATGATCAATTCGAAATTAAACTCGATGATAATGGTGAACGAAAATTTTTAATTCCTACAGCGGAAGTAATTCTAACTAATATTGTAAAAGACAAAATTATGAATCAAAAAGATTTACCAATGAGATTTGTTGCTTCTACGCCTTGTTTTAGAAAAGAAGCTGGTAGTTATGGAAAAGATACAAAGGGAATGATTAGACAACATCAGTTTTATAAAGTTGAAATGGTTAGTATTGTTGAACAAGAAAAATGTTTAAATGAATTAGAGAGAATGACGAAATGTGCAACTAATGTTTTAGATCTATTGGAGCTGCCTTACAGAAAAATGATTCTTTGTAGTGGTGACATGGGCTTTAGTGCTGAGAAAACCTATGATATTGAAGTTTGGCTACCATCAGAAAAAAAATATAGAGAAATTTCTTCATGCTCATCTTGTTCAACCTTTCAGGCTGTAAGGATGAAAGCAAGATACAAGAATCAAAAAAATGAAACTCTTTATGTTGGTACTTTAAATGGCAGCGGTTTAGCGGTTGGTAGAACCTTAATAGCCATTTTAGAAAATTATCAGCAAAAAGATGGTTCGATTATAATTCCAAAAGTTTTAAGACCGTATATGGACAATTTAGAAAAAATTTCCATCAAATAAAGTTGTTTTAATCTTTTAGATAGTATAAATATTCAATTTTAATTAAGGAGTTTTATGGATAGTGCAGGGATAGGACAATTTATACCATTAATTTTAATTTTTGTTATTTTTTATTTTTTCTTAATAAGACCTCAACAAAAAAAAGTAAAAGAACATAAAGCTATGGTTGAGAATTTAAAAAAAGGTGACAAAATTGTAACTTCTGGAGGTATCACCGGAACAATCTCAAGAGTAATCGATAATGATAAAATTGAAGTTGAAATTGCTGACAACGTAACAGTTGAGGTGATTAGAGGTACTGGGGTTCAAAGTTTAATGAATTCTCAAGAAGTAAAAAAGTAATTTTTAAAATATAAAGTGTTATATTTTTCAAAAATAAGAATTATTTTTATTACCTTAATATCTCTTTTTTTTATAATAATTGCTTCATCAAATCTTTTTAGATTTAGTTACGAAATATTAAATAAAAAAATTAATTTAGGTTTAGATTTACAAGGAGGATCATATCTTTTGCTTGAAATTGATAATGATCCAGTGATTGAACAAAAACTTCAAAATTTAACACTCATAATAAAAAATTATTTTAAAGAAAAAAATATTAAAATAACAAGTTTTAAACTTGTAGATCAAACTCTTTTATTTGCTTCAGATGAAAATTCTAAACAGACTATTTTGGACGAGTTTAAGTCAGAGGAAAGCAAATTAAATCCTTATTATCAAAGATTTAAATCACATCAATTAGATATTACAGAGGAAAATAATTTTTTTAAAGTTTCTTACTCTAAACAAGGAATTATTAATCTAAAAACTTCTTCTCAAGATCAAGCATTAGAAATAGTTAGACGAAGAATTGATGAGATTGGTACAAATGAACCAAATATTCTTAAAAGAGGAAATGACAGAATCCTAGTTGAATTGCCTGGTTTAGATGATCCAATGAGAATAAAATCATTATTAGGAAAAACAGCCAATTTAACTTTCAGATTTGTTACGAATAGCAATGATGACTCATTTGGAGCAGAGAGATTAGCATTCGAAGATGGTTCTGAGGAAGCAATAGTTAGTAAGAGAATTATACTTAGTGGTGATAATCTCTTGGATGCACAACCAAGAATGAATAGTGAAAATAATGAAACTGTTGTGAATTTTTCTTTAGATAGAGTAGGGGCTAAAAGATTTGGTAAAGCTACATCAACAGGCATTGGTAAAAGATTAGCTATTGTTTTGGATGGAAAAATAATAAGTGCACCAGTTATTAGAGATACAATTGCAACTGGATCTGGCCAAATCACCGGAGGATTTACTTTTCAATCAGCAACCGATCTGGCTTTACTTTTGAGATCAGGTGCATTACCAGCCCCATTGAATATCATTGAAGAGAGAACTGTAGGTCCTGATCTAGGACAGGATTCTATAAACGCAGGTATGATTGCTTTATTCATTGGTTTTATATTGGTCATACTTTATATTTTCGTTAAATATAAAATTTTTGGAATCATCACTAATATTGCTTTAATATTAAATCTTTTTATATTAGTTGGAATACTAACCATTTTTGAAGCGACTTTAACTCTGCCTGGTATAGCAGGTATAATTCTTACGGTGGGAATGGCTGTTGATGCAAATGTTTTGATTTTTGAGAGGATTAAAGAGGAACTTAAAAATGAAAAAAATAATTTAATAGCATTCGACAGTGGTTATACAAAATCAAGAACAGCTATATTAGATGCAAATATAACTACTTTATTAGCAGCGTTAATTTTATTTTTTATGGGATCAGGTCCAATAAAAGGCTTTTCACTAACACTAGGAATTGGGATATTCACAACGCTATTTACTGTTTATTTTATAGCAAGATTATTAACTGTTTTATATGTTTCAAAAAATAAAGAAAAAATAAGCCTAATTTAGATGATAGCTTTTAATAAATATTACAATAAATTTAATATTCTTTCAGTATCTTTAGTAATTATCTCACTACTATTACTTACTTTCAAAGGTTTAAATTTTGGAATTGATTTTAAAGGTGGAACTCTTATTGAATTAAGATCTACAGATACAAAAATTAATGTTTCTTCGCTCAGAGATAATTTAAGTCAAATGAATTTGGGTGATGTATCTGTTAAAAATTTTGGCAATGAGACCGACTTTCTAATTAAGTTTGAAAATAATGAAAATAAAAACGTAATTGAGGAAATAAAGATGAATTTGGATAAATCATTCGGAAATAACTTCAATTTCAGACGTATCGAAAATGTTGGTCCTAAAGTAAGTGCTGAATTATTAAGATCAGGTGTAATTGCAATATCGGTAGCTTTGTTTTTGATGCTTGTTTACATTTGGATAAGATTTGAATGGCAATTTAGCTTAGGTGCTATAACAGCTTTATTTCATGACGTAATTGTAACACTTGGCGTCTTCTCCTTATTAGGTCTTGAGATTAATCTTTCAATAATTGCAGCAGTGTTGACAATAGTTGGTTATTCAATGAACGATACAGTTGTTATCTTTGATAGAGTTAGAGAGAACTTACGAAAATATTCAGATATAAAGATTTTTGAATTAACAAATATCTCTATAAATGAAACTTTATCTCGAACTTTAATAACCTCTGTAACCACTTTATTAGCCTTACTTTCAATATTTTTTTTTGGTGGTGAAGTGCTTAAAGGTTTTTCTTTAGCAATGATTTTCGGTGTAATTTTTGGTACTTATTCATCAATTTATATTGCAAATACAGTTTTAGTAAGACTTAATGTATCTCAAAAAACAGTCCTAAGAGAAGATAAAAATTAATACAAATTTTGAGCAGCCACCATTGAAAGCAACATTGGCAAAGATAACAAAGTATTTGTTCTTGAAAATAACATTGCTGTTTTAGCTGATTTTGTTTTTACCTCAGGCTCACATTCAACTATGCCTAAAGCTTTTTTCTGATTTGGCCAAATTACAAACCATACATTAAAAGCCATAATAACACCTAGCCACATCCCAATTCCAATAGCAGTGTGTTTAGGTACCCCTGATCCTATGCTTAAAGTCATGGAGTCATGAAGATATCCATTTAACCATGCGAGTATAAATCCTGATAGAATAGTAAGTGCTGCTGCCCATCTGAAATAAAAAAGAGCAGCCGGAGCAATAACTTTACCAATGGCTGGTTTTTGCTCATCTGGTATTTTAATCATATTAGGTATTTGCACAAAATTAAAATACCATAAAAGTCCTATCCACATTATAGCTACTACCACGTGAAAAAATCTTGTCAGCCACGACCAGAAAAGTCTGTCAAAACTAAATCCGTCATTTTGATAGAATAATCCAACAAAAACAATTATAGCCAATGCTAGCGAAGCATGTACTGTTCTTGGCAAGGAAGCTAATAATTTGTCCATAATCAATTATACTAATTTTGGTTATGTTTAACAATGATTTTTTTAGTTTAAAAGCGGTTTCAAAAACTTTCCAGTGTAACTTTCATTAATTTTACAAATTTCTTCTGGTTTTCCTTCTGCGATAATTTTTCCACCCTTGACACCACCTTCGGGGCCCATATCAACAATATAATCTGCCGTTTTTATTACATCCAAATTGTGTTCAATTACAACAACAGTATTTCCTAATGCCACAAATGTTTGAAGAATTTCAAGTAATTTTTTTATATCATGCTGGTGTAGACCAGTGGTAGGTTCATCTAGTATATACATAGTTCTTCCTGTAGATCTCTTGGATAATTCCTTTGCTAATTTAATTCTCTGAGCCTCACCACCTGATAATGTTGTGGCTTGTTGACCAATTTTAATGTAGCCCAAACCAACTTTCTTTAATGTAAGTAATTTTGTTTTAATATTAGATATATTTTCAAAGTATTCACAACCCTCATCAACAGTCATATTTAAGATATCAGCAATACTTTTATCTTTAAACCTGATTTCTAGAGTTTCCCTATTGTACCTAGTCCCTTTACATTCATCGCATTGAATATAAACATCTGGTAGAAAATGCATTTCATAAGTAATGACTCCATCTCCCTCACAGGCTTCACATCTGCCACCTTTTACATTGAATGAGAATCTTCCAGGTTTATAACCTCTTGATTTAGACTCAGGTAATCCTGTAAACCAGTCTCTAATTGGACCAAATGCTCCTGTATAAGTTGCTGGATTTGATCTTGGGGTTCTTCCAATAGGCGATTGATCAATATCAATAATTTTGTCAACTAATTCTGTGCCTTTAAAACCTTTGAATGGCTTTGGAATTTTTCTAGATTTATTGTTATTTAACGTAAGATTAAGAGCATTATATAATGTTTGTAATATAAGAGTAGATTTTCCACTTCCAGATACTCCTGTTACACATGTTAAACTTCCTAATGGTATCTTAAGATTAACGTTGTTAAGATTATTTCCTGTTGCACCTGTAATCTCCAAAAATCTTCCATTCTTGGCTAATCTTCTTTTTGTGGGTACATTTATTTTAAATTTATTCGATAAATATTTTCCAGTAATACTATTTTGATTTTGACTTATTTCATTTATTGTGCCTTGCGCAACAATCACACCACCTTTATTACCAGCTTCTGGTCCTAGGTCAACTATATGATCTGCGTTTTCCATTGTTTCAGTGTCGTGTTCAACTACTATAACTGTATTCCCTAAATCTCTTAATCTTTTTAAAGCATTTATAAGTTTTACATTATCTTTTTGATGAAGTCCTATTGATGGCTCATCCAAAACATACAAAACACCTGTTAGACCAGAACCAATTTGTGATGCTAATCTTATTCTCTGAGCTTCACCTCCAGATAAAGTTCCAGACTCTCTAGAAAGAGTTAAATAATCAAGACCAACATTGAGTAAAAAATTTAATCTTTCATTAATTTCTTTTAAGATATGTTCTGCAATTTTTACTTGTCTTTTATCTAGATTATTCCTTAAATCTTCAAACCATATTGCAGCATCTGAAATTGACTTTTCTGTAACTTCACTTATATGAAGACCATCTATCTTTACACATAAAGCTTCATCTTTTAGTCTATGACCATTGCATCTTTCGCATTTTGTATCAGATTGATATTGAGCAATTTCCTCTCTTTTCCAATCACTATCTGTCTCTAGGTATCTTCTTTCAAGATTATTTATCACCCCCTCAAAAGTTTTTTTATGTGAATATTTCTCATAACCATCATCATATGTAAATTTTATTTCTTCGTCATCAGATCCATAAAGAATAATATCTTTTATCTTTTTTGATAATTTTGACCATTTTTCCTCTAGGGAAAATCCATAATGTTTAGCAAGAGAACTTAATGTTTGAGCATAGTATAAAGTTGTGGTTTTTGCCCAAGGTTCGATGGCACCATCGGCTATGCTTTTTTTCTCATTTGGTATAACTAAATTTGGATCAACATTTAACTTAATTCCAATACCTTCACATTCTTCACAAGCACCAAATGGACTATTGAAAGAAAATAATCTTGGTTCAATTTCCTCTATAGTGAATCCACTTTCGGGACACGCAAATTTTGTCGAAAAAATCATTTTTTCAATTTTTCTAAATTTTTTTGGTAATGTTTCATCTTCATAATCAACAAATAGAAGACCATTAGCTAATTGTATTGATGTTTCAATAGCTTCTGCAAGACGATTTCCTAAAGTAGAGTTTAGAACTATTCTATCAACAAGTATTGAAATATCATGTTTGATTTTCTTGTTAAGTTCTGGAACTTTTTCAATATCATACAACACATCATCAATTTTAATTTTTCTAAATCCTCTTTTTTTATAATTTAAAATCTCTTTTTTATATTCACCTTTTCTTCCTCTAACTACTGGAGCATAAATATAAATTGTTGTTTTTTTTGGCAATTTCTTAATTTTGTCGACTATTTGACTTACTGTTTGTGACTCGATTGGTTTTCCAGTAAAAGGTGAAAATGGGATACCAGCTCTTGCATACAATACCCTCATATAATCATAAATTTCAGTAACGGTTGCAACTGTAGATCTGGGATTTTTAGACGTATTTTTTTGTTCTATTGATATTGCAGGACTTAAACCCTCTATAAGATCAACATTTGGCTTTTTCATTTTATCTAAAAATTGTCTTGCGTACGCAGATAAACTTTCTACATATCTTCTTTGACCTTCTGCATAAATTGTATCAAACGCTAAAGAAGATTTTCCAGATCCAGACAGACCAGTAATTACAATAAATTTATCCTTAGGAATTTCTAAGGATATATTTTTTAAATTATGTTCTTTTGCACCCTTTATAACTATCTTTTTAATCATAATTTTTGTTGCTTTGGTCTAATAAAATTAATATTCAGAGTAAAATTGTGATATAAATTAATTAACTAAGAAAATAAATAATAAAATATTATGGCTGGAAGTTTAAATAAAGTACTTTTAATTGGTCGTTTGGGCGCAGATCCTGAAATAAAGCAAATGGTGAATGGAAAGAGCGTTGCAAGACTTAGTCTTGCTACTAGTCAATCCTGGAAAGATAAAAATACTGGTGAAAAAAAAGAGAAAACTGAATGGCACCGCATAGTTGTATTTAATGAAGGCTTAGTAAATGTTGTTCAACAATATTTAAAAAAGGGTGCCCAAGTTTATGTTGAAGGTCAAATATCAACAAGAAAATGGAAAGACGAACAATCGGGACAAGATAAATATTCAACTGAAGTAGTTATACAAGGTTATAATTCTTCTTTAACTATGCTTGGAGGTGGAAATTCAGCTGGTGGAATAGCAAATAACAATTCTCAAGTAACAAATAATACTGAAGATTTATCTCAAGTGCAAAATGATATGGATGACGATATTCCATTTTAATCATTATGGTAAATAACGAAATTTCTAAAGATAAAAATATAAAACTTATTTCAATGCATGATGAGATGAGCTCATCTTACCTTTCATATGCAATGAGTGTTATTGTTAGCAGAGCCCTTCCTGATGTCAGGGATGGTCTAAAACCTGTTCATAGAAGAATATTATATGCAATGTATAAAGGAGGCTATGATTGGTCTAAACAATTTAGAAAATCTGCAAGAATTGTTGGAGATGTAATTGGTAAATATCACCCACATGGCGACCAATCTGTTTATGACGCACTTGTTCGAATGGTTCAAGATTTTTCAATGAGTTTGCCGCTTGTAGACGGTCAAGGAAATTTTGGATCTATTGATGGTGATCCAGCAGCTGCTATGAGATATACGGAAACTAGATTATCAAAAGTCGCACAATTTTTAATCAATGACATTGAAAAAAATACAATTGATTTCAAAAGCAATTATGATGAAACAGAAAAAGAACCGACTGTGTTACCTGCTCAGTATCCAAATTTACTAGTAAATGGGGCAGGAGGTATTGCGGTCGGGATGGCCACAAGTATTCCACCTCATAATCTAGGAGAAATTATTAATGGGACATTAGCTTTAATTGATAATAAAGATATAAAGATTAAAGACTTAATGAAATTTATCCCTGGACCAGATTTTCCTACGGGTGGAATAATTATTGGTAAAGATGTAATTAAACAAGGTTACAATAATGGTAGGGGTTCTTTTAAAATCAGAGGAGAAATATTAAACGAGACGCTTAAAAATGGAAGAGATAGACTAGTTATAAACTCAATACCCTACCAAGTTAATAAATCTGTATTAAATGAGAGAATAGCACAATTAGTGAGAGAAAAAAAAATTGAGGGCATCAAAGACATAAGAGATGAATCCAATAGAGAAGGCATCAGAGTTTCAATAGATTTGAGAACTGGTGTTGAACCAGAAACTGTAAAAAGACAATTATATAAAAATACACAAATAGAAAATTCATTTGGGTTTAATACTCTTGCAATTGTAAATGGTAAGCCCAAAACTTGTAACCTTAAAGAATTTTTAGAGAATTTTTTAAAATTTAGAGAAGATGTTGTACTTAAGAAAACAAAATTTGATCTCAAGAAAGCAGAAGATAGAGTACATATACTAATTGGCCTATCCGTGTCTGTTGAGAATTTGGATAAAGTTATAAAGATTATAAGAAGTTCAAAGAACCCGGATGATGCAAAAAAAACGTTATTAAATACTAAATGGAAAATAAATAAATCAAAAAAAATTATATCTTTAATTGAAAGTAAAAATTCAATAAGTTTATATGGTTTATCGGTTTTACAAGTAGAAGCTATATTGGAACTAAGATTACAGAAATTAACAGCACTCGGTATTAATGAAGTTGAAATTGAAATAAAAAAACTCTCTGAATTGATTTCTTCATTAAAAAAAATCATATCTTCAAAAAAAGAATTATTAAAAGTTATCAGTAACGAACTTAGAGAAATCAAAGAAAAATATGCAATTCCAAGAAGAACTAAAATTATCGATGCAGTCCTAAATTATGATATTGAGGAAACAATCCAAAAAGAAACTGTTCTTATAACCGTTACTTTACAAGGATATATAAAAAGAGGGTCACTTAAAACAGTAAAAATTCAAAAAAGGGGCGGCAAAGGTAAAACAGGTATTACTACTAGAAATGAAGATTCGGTAGTTCAAACTTTATCTGTTAACACCCATACTCCTGTTTTATTTTTTTCAACTGAAGGTCTTGTTTATAAGGTAAAAGCATGGAAAATTCCTGAGGGTTCAGCATCTTCAAAAGGTAAATCTTTATTCAATATTTTGCCTCTTAAGAATCATCAATCTATTAGTTCGATAATGCCATTTCCTGAAAAGGAAGAGGATTCAAGTAAATATCAGATAGTTTTTGCTACCGCTCAGGGTAAAGTTAGAAAAAATAGTTTAGAGGATTTCTCCTCAATTAATACATCTGGAAAAATAGCAATGAAGTTAGATACTAATGATAAGATTATTGGAGTTAAGATATGTACAGATGATCAAGATATAATTCTAAGCACGAAATTAGGGAAATGTATTAGATTTGAGTCTAAAAAGTTAAGGATATTCAAGGGCAGATCCTCGAAAGGTATTAAAGGAGTAGAGTTAGCAACTAACGATGAAATAGTTTCTTTATCAATTATAGATAATAATAAGATTAAAAAAGATGAAAAAAATACTAAAGATGACAAATCAGAATTAAATGCGAAGCAAAAATTTATTTTATCAATTAGTGAAAATGGTTTTGGTAAAAAAACCTCACATTACGATTATAGAACAACAAATAGAGGTGGAAAAGGAATTATTGGAATAATCAATTCACCTAGAAATGGGAATATTGCATCATCATTTCCCGTATATGAGGGAGATGAAATAATGATTTCAACAAACAAAGGTAGAGTAATAAGATTAGCAGTTAAAGAAATCAGATCTGCTGGAAGAAATACACAAGGAGTGAGAATAATTAAGTTATCTGGTGATGAAAAAGTTGTTTCAGCTATTAAAATTGATGATAACTTAATATAATGTCAAAGACTGCTATCTATCCCGGTACTTTTGATCCAATTACTTTTGGTCATATTGATGTAATAAAAAAATCATTAAAATTGTTTGATAAAATTGTTGTAGCTGTATCAGACGGCGAAAATAAAAATTATCTCTTTGATGCTGAAGAAAGATTAGAAATTTTAAAAAATGCTCTTTTTAAAGACCTAAAAATGAATAAAAACAAAATAATTTTGATTTCGTTTAAATCGTTAACAACAAATCTTTGTAAAAAATATAAATCAAATATTATATTGAGAGGTTTAAGAGCAGTGTCAGATTTTGAATATGAGTTTCAACTTGCTGGTATGAATAGAAAATTGAACAATAACATTGAGACTTTATTTTTAATGTCAGATGTAGAAAACCAAATTATTTCTTCAAAATTTGTTAAAGAAATTATTAAACTAAATGGTGATATTAAGAAATTTACAACAAAAAGTACTATCAAAGCTTTGAAAGAAAAATATGAGTAGAATTGTAATAAAGATTATAATTATTTTTTTACTTTTAACAAATCAATCGTTAACAAAGGAGAATATAATGATTTTAAAATTAAAAGATGGAGATGTAAAAATAGAATTATTTTCTGATACTGCACCCAACCATGTCAAAAGAATAAAACAATTAGCTGATGCAGGAAAATATGACAATGTTGTATTTCATAGAGTTATCGATGGTTTCATGGCACAAACTGGTGATGTCAAGTTTGGTAACTTAAATTCAAATGATTTTGATTTAAATAGAGCTGGAATGGGTGGATCAGATTTACCTGATCTCAAACAAGAATTTAGTAACCTACCTCATGACCGAGGCACATTGTCAATGGCAAGATCATCAGATCCTAATAGTGCTAATAGTCAATTTTTTATATGTTTTAAACCAGCTCCATTTCTGGATAAACAATATACAGTGTTTGGAAAAGTCATCGAAGGTATGGAATTTGTTGATAAGATTAAAAGAGGTGATGAAAATAACAATGGTGCGGTAACAGATCCAGATAAAATAATTAGTCTTAAATCTTTCTAATATTCTGGTTTCATTTGAAAAAATTTGAATTTAAAGTTTTAAAAAAAAAAAAATTTGCAAGACTAGGTTTAATCAAAACACATAGAGGTAATATTGAAACGCCTGTTTTTATGCCTGTAGGAACCCAAGCTACAGTTAAAGCCTGCACAATTGATGATATAAAAAAAACAGGTTCACAAATTATTTTGTCTAATACTTATCACTTGATGATACGACCAGGGGTAAAAAGAATTGAGGAGGCTGGTGGGCTTCATAAATTTATGAATTGTGATTTACCAATACTTACAGACTCTGGTGGTTTTCAGGTCATGTCTTTATCAAAACTCAACAAAATAGATAAAGAAAAAGGTGCAATTTTTAATTCACATATCGATGGAAGAAAGTTTTATCTTAGTCCAGAAGAAAGTATAAAAATTCAATTGGGACTAAATTCAGATATTGTAATGGTGATGGACGAGTGTCCTAAAAAAACTAACGATTATCAAATGATAAACAAGTCGATGAATTTATCTTTGCATTGGGCTGAAAGATCTAAGAAAGCGTTTGGACTTAATACTCACAAAGCTTTATTTGGTATTGTGCAAGGTGGTTTATTTAAAGATTTGAGACAAAAATCCTTAAAAGGGCTTTTAGAGATTGGATTTGATGGTTACGCATTAGGTGGTTTGGCTGTGGGAGAAACCCAAGAGGAAATGTTTACAGTATTAGATGATATTAAAGAGTACCTACCACATGATAAACCTCACTACTTAATGGGTGTTGGTACTCCAAATGATATTTTAGGGGCTGTTAAAAGAGGTGTTGATATGTTTGATTGTGTTCTTCCGACAAGATCAGGTCGAACTGGGCTTGCTTTCACCTGGCAAGGAAGAGTAAATATTAAAAATAAAAAATACCAAAATGATAATACTCCTTTAGATACGAAATGTAAAAATCTAAATTTAAACAAATATTCAAAAAATTATCTCAATCATTTATTCAATACTAATGAGATTCTTGGTTCGATGCTGTTGACATTACACAATATAAATTTTTATCAAGAATTAATGAAAGCAATCAGAGAAAATATCCAAAATGACACATTTGATGATTTTCATGATAAATATATAGATATCTTGTAAATAGCTAAGATATTTTTTTCAAATTCATGTTTGAAAAATTTAGATAATTCTATATATACGGATTATTCAGTTTGTTGAATGTGGGCCCTTAGCTCAGTTGGTAGAGCAATTCCCTTTTAAGGAATGGGTCGATGGTTCGAGTCCATCAGGGCTCACCAAAATATTCGACGTCGACGGTTCTACGTCATTCAAAAAATCCCAATTAAACTAGTCAAAGTGTTGACCAAGTGTACACCTTGTGATTTGTTTGTTAGGGTGGGGTGATGAAGAAGAAAACAAAAAAACAAATAGAATCATTAAAAAATAAAGCCTCTTTGGGAGACCCTTCCTCACTGCATGAACTAGCATTTTATCATCAGGCTGGTATGTATGTTGAACAAGATTATAATAAAGCCTTGCAGCTTTGGAAAAAAGCAGCCAATAAAGGTTTTGGACCAGCTTACCATAATCTAGTTTCAGTGTATTACAATGGACTAGGTGTAAAACCTAACAACAAAAAAGCATACGAGTATTTACTTCTCAGTATAAAAAAAAAACATCATCTTCGAGCTGAGTCCTTAGGTTTTCTTGCACAGAAATTTTATATGGATGGTTTATTGCGTAAAAGAAATTTGAAAACGGGACTTAAGTACCATAAACAAGCTGCAAAAGAGAATTACCTTCCATCACAATTCAATGTAGCAGCGATGTATGATAAAGAATTTGATTTAGAACCTGGTGTAAAAAAAAATAATAAAATTGCTTTTTATTACCATAAAATGGCTGCAAAAAATAATTTTGTACCCTCTATTTTTAGAGTCGCAATGGAATATTTACATGGTGATATTGTTAAAAAGAATCCCAAAGAGGCACTAAAATTATTTAAAAAAGGCCTTAAAATTAGAAATTTGAATATGTTAAGATCACTTGGTTACAAAAATGCAGAGGTTGGCTCTAACATTATTAATACATGGAAATCTACTATTAGAAAAGAATTAAAGAAGAGTGGGTTGATAAATTAAATACTAGGGTGGGGTGATGAGAGTTCTTAAATTTAAGATAAATACAAAACGCACTGAAGTCAGACCGTATATAAAAAACTTTCCTAAAAATCTTTTAAAAAAAATGTATAATATGAAACAATATGAATCTCATTTTAAGGATTATGCGAAAGCAAAAAAATTGATTTTTAAATTTGTATTAGATGAACGCAACAAAACCATAAGATCAATTGATCAATATTCACAATATTGGCATGGTATTTTTAAAACTGAAAAATTAGAATTTAAAAAAGAATATTCCTCAAAAAATGAAAATATTTATGGCAGCAAAACATCAACCTGGTATGGAATAGGAGGTTATTATGCTACAGTTCTTCATCACTATATTATTACAGTTTCATCTGCAAAAGGAGGTATGAGAATAACCCCATCTGTGTACATTGCTTATCCTCATAAAGCCGATGAGGAGCCAAAATTTAAACTTTGTGATAGTTATGACATAGTAATGGACTGTGTTTATAGCAAAGAAGAGGCTTTATCTTTTACAACCGGGTTAGATGATAAAATTATTAAACAAATTATGAATAAATCCACTATGAAGAAGGCTTTAGATATATTGTCAAAAGGACCTAAAAAAAGCAAAGAGGAGTTTTTTAGTAGACGAGTACAAAATTATGAAAAATTTTTTCAATATGATGAGAAATATGATTTGGTTAAATTAGCAAAATACCTCAATGAAATAATCTATGAATTACTAAAAGATGATGAAAGCCCTAGTATTACCATTAAACATTATTTCAAACAATTCGTTGTACAATTTTATCAATTATATGCGATACATAATAAAATTACATTTGCTCAGTCTTTATTGCAGGTATTAAAAATATTAAAACTTTCTGGTAATAAAAGAATTGAAGACATCAAATATCCAATTGAACCTGAAGAAGCATTCAAACAGCATTAGGTTGAGTGATTAGGAATTTACTCACTAAGTAATTCCTCTGCACGGACTTACACAACAAAAAACTGTACACTTTCTATACACTCAAAAACTAAACACTTTTTTTAAATTTCAAAATATTAAGGTGTACAGTTAGTGTACAGTTTTCTACTTCAAATTTTACGCATTTATTCAATTCTAAACCCTCCATACGCACGTTAAACAAAGGTTTTTCACTTATAAACTGGAAATTTTGCTGTTGTGTAACTTTCTTTTAAGGAATGGGTCGATGGTTCGAGTCCATCAGGGCTCACCATATTCTAAGCAATAGGTGGATATTTAATAACTATTTCGTTTAACCAGTTTTGTATATTTCTAATTCTACTATCAGATGACGGATGGGTACTCATAAACTGAGGTGGTTCTTTACCTTTATTCACCTCTTTCATTCTCTCCCATATTTTTTCAGTTTCTCTGATATCATAACCAGACAAAGAAGAAAAAATCATTCCCAAGTAATCTGCTTCACTTTCTTGTTTTCTATTAAAAGGGTTCATTATACCAATCGATGAAATAAGACCCACAGTGTCCATACCAGTAGATCTATTAATTTGACTCAATGCACCACCGCTAAAAATATCAATAAGAGTAGTACCCGTTTGTACCAGAACACCACGACTCGCTCTTTCAACAGAATGTTTTGCAACAGCATGAGCGATTTCATGACCCATAACAGCTGCTAATCCATTTAGATTTTTTGTAATTTTAAGCATGCCACTATAAACAGCGATTTTACCTCCTGGCATACACCAAGCATTTTTGACTTTATCATTATCAATTAAAATATATTCCCAATTAAAGTTTGTAGTTGGATCTGCTAAGTTTGATTTATCAAAATAAATTGATATTGCATCTTCCATTTTTTTTCCAATTTCCTTAATTTCATTAATGGATTTTGTGTCTTTAATAAGTTTTTCTTTTTCTTTTACTTTCTCATAAATTTGAGCAGCCTGAGCATTTAATTTTGCCTCTGGAATCAGCTTTAGTTGTCTTCTATCTGTAATAGGAGCCGATGTACATGAATTAATTACAAAACCACAACAACCACAACCTACATAAGTCAAAAATTTTCTTCTATTCATTTTGTAAGACATTGATATTATATATAGCAGTGAATCTAAATAATAAAATATTATTAATATTATTCATAATAGCAATAGCTTTTGTGATATTTTCAAGCTTTAGATAATGGCAAAACAAAAGAAAAAAAGATCATTAAGTTTACTTCTTAGAAATTACTTCATTACTGGTGTGGTTGTTTTAATACCTATTGGCTTCACTTTATATTTAAGTAAAATATTAATTGGAGTTTCATCTAAAATAATTCCACAAAATATAAATCCTAATAGTTATTTACCGTTTGCAATACCTGGAATAGAAATTATAATTTCAATAATCTTTATTACTTTTGTTGGTGGTTTATCTTTGTCTTTCTTGGGTAAACGAATTCTTAAACTTATTGATGATTTATTTAAAAGAATTCCAGTTTTAAGAACTATTTACTCTGCAATAGTTCAAATGACAGAAACATTCTCAAACAAAGATGAGAATGATAAAAAAAGTGTTGTTTTAATTGAGTATCCCAGAAAAGGTGTTTGGGCGGTTGGTTTTGCGACTAAGGAAAATAAGGGTGAAATGGCTGAAAAAACTAACAAGAAGTTGATTAACGTTTTTGTTCCGACAACACCAAACCCTACAAGTGGTTTCTTGCTTATGTTCCCGATCGATGAGGTTATATATCTTAATATGACTTTCGAGGAAGCCTCTAAATTTATTGTATCTGCTGGAACATCTACGGGTAAGGGCTAGGCAATATCATTAATTATATCAGCTCTATCATATAATTTAATTAGTGGTTTAAATTTACTTATATCTTCATTAAGTTTTTCAATTCTTCTGATTTCTTTTTCAGCCATAATAAAAAGATTATGATTATGAACTGGATCGGCTAACCTAAAGGTCTTTATTCCACTTTGTTTAAAACCTAAAATGTCTCCAAAACCTCTCAATTTCATATCTTCCTCTGATATTTTAAAACCATCATTAGAATCTTTAAGAATATTAATTCTTTTTTTTGCATTTTCACTTAAATTTGACTTAAACAGTAAAATGCATGAAGACTCTTTACTGCCTCTTCCAACTCTGCCTCTCAGCTGATGCAGTTGAGACAAACCAAATTTATTTGCATTTTCAATAATTATTACATTTGCATTTGGAAAATCTATACCGACTTCAATAATAGTTGTCGAAACTAAAATCTTGAATTCATTTTTTAAGAATTTGTTTAAAATTATTTCTTTTTCCTCAGTCGTTGTTTTTCCGTGAAGTAGAAAAACTTCTTTAGGAAATAATTTTTTTAAGTATTCAGATTTTTTAACAGCAGATGTATGATCAATTTTTTTAGACTCTTCAATTAAAGGACATACCCAAAAAATTTGATTACCTAGTTTGATCTCTTTTTTAACAAATTTAATTACATCATTAATCTTGTTTTCAGGTTTGCTGTAGGTTTTTACTGGTTTACGAATATTTGGTTTTTCACGAATAATAGAAAGGTCCATATCGCCATAAATTGTCATTGTTAAAGTACGTGGTATTGGTGTTGCAGTCATTAAAAGAACATCACAGTCTTTTCCAGCTTTATCAGACAACTTTTTCCTTTGGCTTACTCCAAATTTATGTTGTTCATCTATTATTATTAATCCAAGTTTTTTAAATTCTACTTTTTTTTGGAAAAGTGCATGAGTTCCAAAAATTATGTCAATTTGTTTATTGGATATCTTATTGAGGATTACCTTTTTATCTTTATAAGAAGATTTTGCTGATAGTAATTCAATCTTAATATTTTTTGAGAATAGTTTTTTAGCTAAAAGAAAATGCTGTCTGGTTAATATTTCAGTTGGTGCCATTACCGCTACCTGAAAACCTGAATTAACTGTATTAAATGCAGACAGCAAAGATACAATTGTTTTTCCACTACCTACATCACCCTGAAGTAACCTAAACATTTTATTTTCAGAGCATAAATCTTTATTTATTTCAGTTAATGTTCTATTTTGGTCATTTGTTAATGAGAAATTAAGCTTAGATATAATTTCATTTTGTTTTTTTATATTAAAGTTTTTTTTTGTTTTTTTTATTCTTTTTATTTTTTTTCTTATTTCTGAGTTTACTAAAAATGTTGAGAAAATTTCATCATAAGCAAGTCTTTGATAAAAATTTTCTTTAAATTTACCGATGTTTTCTGGTTCATGTAATTTT
>CACPGZ010000009.1 GCA_902633585.1 uncultured Pelagibacteraceae bacterium | reverse complement strand
TATTCTTTACCGATTGTTGTCAATTTTACCACCAATAAGATTGAAAATTCGGCTGGAATTCAAAATAATTCAAAAGCAATACTTGCATACACTCTTAATAAAAAATCCTCAAATTCATCAAATTCCCAAACACTTAATGAGGATGATCTGTTAATCGATATTTATAGTTTAAATGACCAAGAGACAGATACAGTAAGATTAGACGCATCAACGATTAAACAGCTTTTTGAGGACACAGATTATAAGCTTGAGGATGTAAGAAAAAAAAAATTAGTTAAGCCTATAGCTTTAACCTTACTTCCTGCTGAAATAAAAATGATAGAGAGTGTTAAGAAGAGGAAAGAATTTTTCATACAAATAGTGTTA
Organism: uncultured Pelagibacteraceae bacterium; assembly: GCA_902633585.1. Lineage (GTDB taxonomy): Bacteria > Pseudomonadota > Alphaproteobacteria > Pelagibacterales > Pelagibacteraceae > Pelagibacter. Next base: position 26,301 of record CACPGZ010000009.1, on the reverse strand, counting down.
CCATTAATTTTAGAGGAAAATAAAAACATTAAATTAGATAGAAAAAGATTATTTAGTATAATTAACAAGAATAATAATTCGAGCTCAGAGAAAAGATGGTTAGAAAAAAAATATAAACAATATGGCATACCTTCAAAAGATTTATCAATATTAAAAAGAAGAATGGATATAGTTCCAGTTTCATTAGCACTTGCTCAAGCTGCTAAGGAAACAGGATGGGGAACCTCAAGATTTGCTCAACAAGGAAATGCATTATTTGGTCAATGGACTTGGTCAGGCGAGGGATTAAAACCAAAAGATGCTGAAAAAAGTGAAGGTCACAAAGTTATGAAGTTTAATGTTCTGCAAGCCTCAGTGAGAGCCTATCAGAGAAACATAAATACTCATTCCAGTTATGAAGATTTTAGATTAGCCAGAGCTAAATTAAGAGATTTAGAACAACCACTGGATAGCATGATTTTGTCAAGTTATTTGGATAAATATGCTGAAACAGGAAATGAATACGTTAAAGTTTTACAAAAAATTATTCAACAAAATAATTTAAAAGATTTTGATGATGCAAAGTTATTACCATCAAGCATTGAGTTAGAAAGTTTAATTTAAAAGTTACTATCTAATTATAAATTGTGTTCCAAACCATCTCCATTTACCATTATCATTTACAGAACAATTAATTCGACCCCTTCTTGGTAGGAATGGTTCCCTAAATTCTATTGTGAGTTCTCTTTCAACAATTTTAATTTTTGATTTAATCCATTTATCTCCTTCATTTGAATAGCAGTTAATATTTTTAATATTTTTTTGATCATCAAAAAATTTTACTTTAAATTTTGGTGGATTATTTTGTTTTAATAATTTTTTCTCTTTCGGCTCTAAGTCTTTATATTCAAGGGGGTAATAATTTATTATTGTTTTAAATCTTTTAATTTCTCCATATTTTTCATTAATTGGAAATCTTGGAAGTTCAAATCTCTCTTTATTTACATCAATTACCCCAGAATGTTGTCCGAATGCAATTTTGAAATTTCTAGATATATAATCTCTCATAAATACCGAATATTCCCCAAAGGGGTAAGAAAATAAAGTAGGCACATATCCCAATTTTTCTTCAAAAATTAGATTTGATATTTTTATATCATTCAAAAAAACTTCCTCTGATTTATCAATCAAATAATCATGAGAGTGTGAGTGATGCCCAATAACTCCGAATTCACTTTGTTCAATTTCTTTAATTTGATCCCAGTTCATGTAACCATTGTTGCCAACAGGGTCGGTGGAGACAAATAATACAAATGGAATTTGATTTTTTTTCAAGTAAGGCCAGGCGTTATCATAAAAGGATTGAAATGCATCATCTATCGTAAGAAGAATCTTTTTTTCTTTCTTTGGGATATCAAACTCCATTACAAAATCCTTTGGATGATAAAAGGTTAAGTTAGCATTTAAAACAAGTTCAATATGTTTTTTGAAAATATCCATTGATATATTTGTTGATGGATATTTGAATTCATTAAATCGATGGTACATAATAGACAGTACACCCTCATCATTAGAAAAATACTTAATATTATTTTCTTGTGCATTTGAATTAAAAGTCAATATAATTAAAAAAATGAATAAATTAATTATAGATGCTGTAAAGGATAATATTTTTTTTATGATCATTAATAATAATAATACTTATAGTGTTACTCATGAAAATAGCAAAAATAATTACGAAAAACTGATTGTTTTACTTACTGATTTTTTAAGAAATAATAATTTAGAGATTAGTGATATCGGATCAATTTATATAAATAGAGGTCCCGGTAGCTTTGCAGGTATTCGAAATTCTTTATCAACAATTAAAGCAATTTATATGATTAAAAAAATTGATTATTATTGTTTTAGTTTTAAGGATTTTGAAGATGAAATTAATATTAAATACGAGAATATACCGCATCTTTGCAGTAAATTTAACCTTAAAAAAAATTTGATTAAACCTTATTATATAAGTTAGAATTAAGTATGTCAGATAAAGTAGATACAATTGAGCAAAAGTGTTTAGCTAAAGGCGTTAAACTTACAGAACAAAGAAAAATTATTGCAAAAATAATTTCGGAGTCAAAGTCTGAGTACGGAGAGTCAGATCATCCAGATGTAGATGAGCTTTATAATCGTGTTTCGAAAATTGATCCAAAAATAAGTATAGCTACAATTTATAGGACAGTAAAATTATTCGAAGAAGCTGGGATCTTAACAAAACACGATTTTAAAGGTGGAAAGGCAAGATATGAAGCAATGATTGAAAGCCATCATGATCATTTGATTGATATCAAAACAGGTGAGATCATAGAATTTGTTGATGATGAGATAGAAAAACTTCAGAAAAGGGTTGCTGAAAAATACGGTTACAAATTAGTTGATCATAAATTGGAATTATATGGGGTTAAAAAAAAACCTCAATAAATGAGTCAAAAAATTTTCATTAAAACTTTTGGGTGCCAAATGAATGAGTATGACTCTAATAGAATATTAGATACTGTTAAAAAAATTGGTTATGAAAAGACACTAAAATACGAGGATGCTAATTGTTATTTGTTAAACACATGTCACATAAGGGATAAAGCTAAAGAAAAAGTTTATTCTGAAATAGGTAGAGTAAAAAAAATTTTTAGACATAAAAAAAAACCATTAGTTATTATTGCAGGCTGTGTTGCTCAAGCAGAAAATCAAGAAATGTTAAAAAGAGAGCCCTTCATTGATTTGGTAATAGGTCCTCAAGCTTACCATAAAATTAATGATACAATTTTAAATTACGTTGAAAAAAAAAGAAAACTTGAGGAAACAGAGTTTGATGCGGTTACAAAATTTGAATATTTTAGTAAAATAAAAACTAAAGTAGATAAGGTTTCATGTTTTTTAACAATTCAAGAAGGCTGTGATAAGTTTTGTCATTTTTGCGTAGTTCCTTATACTAGAGGACCAGAGTATTCAAGACCTCCCAATCAAATTTTGGATGAAGCAAAATATTTGGCGGACAACGGCGTGAGAGAAATAACTTTGTTAGGTCAAAATGTTAACGCTTATGAAAGTAATGGTTTTCGTTTATCAGATTTAATATTAAATATTGAAAAATTAAATGATATTAAAAGGATAAGATACACTACATCTCATCCAAAAGATATGACTAATGACTTGATTGAAGTTTATAAAAGTTCTAGTAAGCTTATGCCACTTGTACATTTACCAGTACAAAGTGGATCAAATAAAATATTAAAATTAATGAATAGAAATCATTCTATTGAGAATTACCTCGAATCATTTAAAAAGCTTAAAGAAATTAATTCAAAAATAGAATTTTCAAGTGATTTTATAATAGCTTACCCTGGGGAAGAAAATCAGGACTTTAAGGATACTTTAAATTTAATTAAAAAAGTTAAGTTTATAAATTCTTATTCGTATATTTTTAGCCCTAGACCTGGAACCGTCTCTGAAAATTTAAACTTAATTGATAAAAAAATTTCATTTGAAAGATTAGAAATAATTCAAAACGAGTTGTTTGAAAATCAGATCCAAAAGAACAAGTCTTTAGAAAACAGTACTGTGGAAGTGTTAGTTGAAAATTTCACAGAAGATAAAACTAAAACATTTGGAAGATCTAAGTATATGACGTCAGTAATCTTTGATGGTAAAAAAAGTGATATTGGAAAAATTGTGCAAGTAAAAATTAATCAAAGTAATAGAAGTACTTTATTTGGTGAAATTGTAGACAATCCTAACCAGAAAGTTGCATAAACTTGAGTGGAATAACAAAAAAAAATATTGATCAGGCAATAAAGTTTGTTTACTCGGACAATAACTCTTTAAGTGTAATATTTCATGATAACGATTTGTTAATGGGTGTTGTTGGTGAATTTAATAAAAATTTACAGGAACTTGAAAAAATCACCAAATGTAGTTTATATTCAAGGGGAAATTCTATTCTTATAAAATCAGACCCAGAAACAAATGAAAAAGTAAAGAATGCGATTCAATTTTTAGTTAACCAATTTATTAATAATGGAAATATCGAAAATAAAGATATACTTTCTTCTGTAGACAAATTTATGATTAATGAAAAAATTAAAAACAATAATGTAACTGATATAATTAAAACTCCTAAAAAATCTATAATTCCTAGATCTGAAAAACAAAAGAATTATGTAAGAGCTTTAAGACAAAGTAATATTATAATTTCTGCTGGTCCAGCAGGAACAGGTAAGACGTTTTTAGCTGTTGCAGTTGGTTTGACTATGCTATTGGAGAAAAAGATTGAAAGAATAATTTTATCAAGACCTGCAGTTGAAGCAGGAGAACGTTTAGGTTTCTTGCCTGGTGATATGAAAGAGAAAGTAGACCCTTATTTAAGACCTTTATATGACTCTTTATACGACCTATTTGATTTTGAAAAAATCCAAAGAATGATTGAAATTGGAGATATAGAAATAGCACCATTAGCTTTTATGAGAGGTCGAACTCTTAAGAATTCCTTTGCAATTTTAGATGAAGCACAAAATGCAACTGATACTCAGATCAAAATGTTTCTTACTCGTATAGGTGAAAATTCAAAAATTGTAGTTAATGGAGATCCGACCCAAATTGACCTACCTAACAAAAATATGTCGGGATTGGTAAGATCAAAAGAATTACTTGGACATTTAAAAGAGATATCAATAGTTGATTTTGATCACTCAGATGTAGTTAGACATCCACTTGTATCAAAAATAGTAAAAGCATATTCAAATAATGATTAAAGTTAGTGTCTTCTCTGAAGAGAAGGCGTGGTCAAAAAGACTGAAAAATACAGATATTTTTTTTAAAAAAATATGTAGGGCTTTTCCAAATAAATATCAATTTTCAAACAAAAAAGTATTATTTAGCTTACTACTTTCTAATAATAAAAATATTAAAAAATTAAATAAAAATTTTAGAAATAAAAATAAATCTACCGATATTTTATCTTTTCCATTCAATAAAAAAATTAAATTTTCAAAAAATATGTATTTGGGAGATATTATAATTAGTTATAATTATTTAAATAAGCCTGAATCTCAGGATTTAGAGTTATTTAAACAAAAAACTATTAAAATTTTTATTCATGGTTTTCTTCACCTTTTAGGTTTTGACCATATAAAGAATAAAGATTATTTCAAAATGTTAAGAGAAGAAAATTTTATATATAAGCATGTAAAATCTAAAATAAGTTAATTTGAAAAAAAAAATTTATATTGAATCGATTATTTTAATTTTACTAGGTTCCTTTTCGTCATTAAGCTTACCTCCATTTAATTATATCTTAATTAATTTTTTAACTTTTAGTTTATTCTATATTCTTTTGATAAAAATCTTTGAGGTAAGTAAAAATAAAAAGTTATTTTTCCTCTATGGGTGGCTATTTGGACTCGGATATTTTACAAGTAATCTTTATTGGATTTCGATATCATTAACTTTTGATGAAAGCTTTAAGTTTTTGATTCCTTTAAGTATAGTTCTAGTCCCAGCTTTTTTAGCTTTATTTTATGGTTTAGCCTCATTTTTATTTTTAATCTTGAAGCCAAAAAAAAATTTAAGCTCTTTTTTTCTTTTTTCTCTAATATTTGGGACAATTGAATTCATTAGAGGAACAATAATGACCGGGTTCCCGTGGAATTTAATTGCTTATAGTTTTTCTAACCATATTGAAATTTTAAGCATTATTTCGATCATTGGCACTTATAGTTTTAATCTTTTTTGTATTTCTCTTTTTACTAGTACTTCATTTTTAATTTTAAGAGATAACAAAAAAGAAATTATTGTTTGTATTTTATTTTTCATAATAACTTTATCTTTTTATTTCTTTGGATCTCAACGATTAGAAAAATTCAATAATATTGAGGCTAATAATCTAGATTACAAAATACGAGTTATAAGCTCAAATGTTAGTATTGATAGATTCTATAAAGATGTTGATCCTGTTTCAGTAATTAATGATCTCATTAAAATCAGTTCACCGCAGTATAGTGAAAAAACGATTTTTATTTGGCCTGAAGGTATATTACCTGACATTTCAAAAGATCAATTAAAGGAGTACAAATTTTTATTTGAGAATGAGTTCAATGAAAATCACATATTATCAATTGGGATTAATGATATAAAAAAAGAAGGTCAAATTATAAAATACTTTAACTCATTTACAATTTATGACCACAATCTCGAAATATTAAATTCATACAACAAAGTTAATCTGGTTCCCTTTGGTGAATTTTTACCCTTTGAAAAAATGCTAAGCCTCATTGGATTAAAGACAATAACTAATAATTATCAATCTTATTCAAGAGGAGAAAAAAGAGATATTATACAAGTGAATAAAATTAATTTTTCAGTAAGACTATTGCCACTTATTTGTTATGAAATAATTTACGCAGGTAATATTTTTAAAAACAGGAATTTTGATTTTATTGTAAATATTTCTGAGGATGGTTGGTTTGGTCAGTCTATAGGCCCCCATCAACATTTTGTGCACAGTATTTATAGAGCCATTGAAAGTGGCAAATATGTTTTAAGATCTGCCAATAATGGAATAGCCGCAATAGTTAATCCCTTAGGAGTTGTTGAAAAACAAATTGATTTAAATCAATCTGGTTTCGTTGATTTATTTGAAACAAAAAAAATAGAGCCAACAATATTTTCAAAATATGGAAATAAAATTTTTGTAATAGTAATTTTATTGTATATTTCTTTAATATTTTCATTTAATAGAATTAAAAATGGGTGATTTGAAAAACTATCTTTTTACCAGCGAATCCGTCTCTGAAGGGCATCCAGATAAAGTATCTGATAGAATTTCAGATATGGTTGTTGACACTTATATTTCTGGAGATCCGCATTCTAGAGTAGCTTGTGAAACGTTAACCACTACTAATAAAGTTGTTTTAGCAGGTGAGGTTAGGGGACCAGAAATTAAAAATGATGATTTAATTGAAAAAGTTAGAGCCTGTATTAAAGATATTGGTTATGATCAAGAGGGATTTACCTGGAGAGAAGCAACTAAAATCGAAAGTCATTTACATTCCCAATCTGCTGATATTGCCATGGGTGTTGACTCGAGCGGAAATAAAGATGAGGGAGCTGGAGACCAGGGTATTATGTTTGGTTATGCGTGTAATGAAACTGAAGAATTAATGCCAGCACCAATTCATTATTCTCACAAGATTTTAAGATTAATGGCTGAGGATAGAAAATCAGGAAAGCTAAAAAATATTGAACCAGACTCTAAGAGTCAAGTAACATTTGAATATGTTAATGGCAAACCCTCAAAAGTAAAATCAGTTGTTATTTCTTCTCAACATTCAGCTGATATAAATCAATTACAAGTAAGGGATATGCTTAGGCCTTATTTATTAAAATCTATACCTGAAAATTTTCTTAAAACTTTTAATGACGACGAGTTTTATGTTAATCCAACAGGTAATTTTGTTATTGGTGGCCCTGACGGTGATTGCGGTTTAACAGGTAGAAAAATTATTGTTGATACATATGGTGGAGCAGCACCTCACGGTGGTGGTGCTTTTTCTGGAAAAGATCCAACAAAAGTTGATAGATCAGCTGCATATGCAGCAAGATATATTGCAAAAAATATTGTTGCATCAAAAATTGCAGATAAATGTTTAATTCAGCTTGCCTATGCAATCGGAGTGTCAAAACCTTTATCTATTTATGTAAACTTGTTTGATAATAATCTAGAAAAAAATAACTTAGTTGTAAGAAAAATTAAAGAGAATTTCGATTTAAGTCCTAGAGGTATTAGAGAGATGTTAGATCTCAACAAACCCATTTACGAAAAAACTTCTGCTTACGGTCATTTTGGGAGAGCACCAGAAAGCAATGGCTCATTTTCTTGGGAAAAAACAGATAAAACAGGCATTTTTTCTAAATAGTTTCTGTTGAATTAAAAAAAAACTTTATTATATTCCGATTAGATTACTGAACTTTACAAAATGGGCTTTTGCCCATTTTTTTTTGGAGCGAACAAAAATATGTTAAATAAAAGAGCTGACAAACTTGAATTATTAAGAATAGCAGAGGCTGTTGCACTAGAAAAGTCTATTGATAAAGAGCTTATAATTAATTCAATGGAAATAGGAATTGCGAAAGCTGCAAAATCAAAATTTGGTCAAGAAAATGAGATAAAAGTTTTAATAAATAGAGACAATGGTAATATAGAAATCTTTAGAAAATTAGTTGTTTCTGAAAATCCGGAAAACTCTAATACAGAAATTAAGCTTGAAGACGCAATAAACTTGAATGAAATTAATAAAGATAAATCAATTGGAGACGAGGTTCTACAGCCTTTACCCTCTTTTGATTTTGGACGTATTGCAGCTCAAATAGCTAAGCAAGTAATTAGCTCAAATGTAAGAGACGCTGAGAGAGATAGGCAATTTGACGAATTTATAGATAAAAAAGATAGTATATTAAGTGGGATTGTTAAAAGATTGGAATTTGGTAATGTTATAGTTGACTTAGGAAGAACCGAAGCAATTATTCAAAAAAATGAACTTATACCCAGAGAAATCATTAAGGCTGGAGATAGAATAAAAGCATATTGTTTTGATGTGAGAAGAGAACAACGTGGACAACAAATATTTTTATCAAGAGCTCACCCAAAGTTTATGGAGAAATTATTTATACAAGAAGTTCCAGAAATTTATGATGGTCTCATAGAAATTAAGTCTTCTTCAAGAGACCCAGGAAGTAGAGCAAAAATTTGTGTAAAAGCAGTTGACACCTCATTAGATCCTGTTGGAGCATGCGTAGGGATGAGAGGCTCTAGAGTGCAAGCTGTAGTAAATGAACTTCAAGGTGAAAAAATTGATATTGTAAATTGGTCAGAGGATCCAGCAATTTTAGTTTCAAATGCACTATCACCCGCAGATGTAATGAGAGTAAATGTTGATACAGAAAGAAAAAAACTTGATGTTATTCTTTCAGAGGAAAATTTAAGCAAAGCTATTGGAAGAAGAGGCCAAAATGTTAGGTTAGCAACGAAACTCTTAAATTATGAAATTAATATAATGACTGATCAAGAGGATTCAGAGAGAAGACAACTTGAATTTAAAGAAAAAACTGAGAATTTTGTGAAAAATTTAGAATTAGACGAAACACTGGGACAGTTATTAGTCGCTGAAGGATTTTCAACTATTGATGACATAAAAGATAGCTCAGTTGAGAATTTACTTAAAATAGAAGGTATAGAAGAGGACACTGCGAAAGCATTAATTGAAAGAGCAAAAGAGTTTCATGAGAGAGATCAAGAGGATATATCAAAAAGAGTCAAAGAGCTTGGTTTAGATGAGTCTTTAATTAATCTCAAAGGCTTAACACCTGGAATGTTAGTTACGCTTGGTGAAAAAAAAATATTAACACTAGAGAATTTTGCTGATCTTGCCTCTGATGAATTAACAGGTGGATATGACATTGTTAGAGGGTCAAAAGTAAAAATAGAGGGCTATCTTGAGGATTTTGCACTATCAAAAGAAGAAGCAGATAGTTTAATAATGTCTGCAAGAGATATAGTCTATAAAGATTGAGAGATGATTTATGGAAAACAAAAAATTAAAATTATCAATTTCTGGAAAGCCGAAAAAATCATTTAAGAATTTTGAAACAACAAAATCTCAAGGAAAACACTCTGTAGTAATTGAAAAATCACAAAATAAGTTTTTTAAAAAAGGAAGTTCTTTCAGACTTAATAAAATAAAAATTTCCCCAAAGACTCAAACAAATCCAAATGATTTCGAAAAAAGAAAACTTGCAGAGCAGAGAGCCACAAAAAGACTCAAAGATGACCTGGGAGCAAAAGATAAAAAGCTTAAAGTAGGCTCAAAAAAAAGAGAAGTAAAGCTTACTGTATCTAGAGCTTTAAGTGATGAGATAGAGGCAAGAGAAAGAAGTTTAGCCTCAGTAAAGAGAGCTAGAGAAAAAGAAAATAAAATACAAAATAAGGATCAAAGCAAAGAAAATCTCAAACCTATTAAAAGAGATATTGATATACCAGAAGCCATAACAGTAAGAGAACTGGCAAATAGAATGGCAGAACAATCAAGCAACGTAATTAAACACTTATTTGGAATGGGCGTTACGGTTACGATAAATCAAACGCTTGCTGCTGATACCGCAGAATATTTAGTAAAAGAATTTGGACATAATCCAATTAGAGAAGAAAAAACAGAAGAAATAATAAAAAAAATCAAAGCATCAAGAAATGAAAACTTAAAGAATAGAGCTCCGATTGTAACTGTTATGGGCCATGTTGATCATGGAAAAACTTCAGTGCTAGATGTTTTGAGAAGTGCAAACGTTGTTTCAGGAGAGTTTGGAGGCATCACACAACATATAGGTGCTTATCAAATAGAAAGCCAAGGAAATAAATTAACTTTTATAGACACACCAGGCCATGCGGCTTTTACAGAGATGAGGGCAAGAGGATCAAAATTAACTGACTTAGTTGTATTAGTTGTTGCTGCAGACGATGGTGTAAAACCTCAAACAGTAGAGTCAATTAAACATGCTAAAGCAGCTAATGTACCAATAGTAGTAGCGATAAATAAATGTGATTTACCAGAAGCTGATCCACAAAAAATAAAAAATCAATTACTTGAGCATGAATTAATTGCTGAGGACTTATCTGGAGATACTTTAATGGTAGAAATATCAACCAAAACAAAAAAAAATTTAGACAAATTAGTTGAGTCAATAATTCTTCAGTCCGAAATATTAGATCTCAAAACTGATTTTCAGTCCAAAGCAACAGGTATTGTTTTGGAGTCAAAAATAGATACTGGTAGAGGACCAGTTGCGAATGTAATTGTGACAACAGGAATGCTTAAAAAAGGAGATTTTTTTGTTAGTGGTTTAAAATGGGGCAAAGTTAGAGCAATTATAAATGATAAAGGTCAAAATGTAAATTTAGCAGAACCCTCAACACCAGTAGAAATTTTAGGAATAAATGGTGCATCAAAAGCTGGAGATGATTTTATTGTTTTAGAGACTGAAAAAGAGGCTAAGATATTAAGTGAAAATAGGGCTCAAGAAAATAAAGTTGGAAAAAATCCTTTAACATTTGCAACACAAGAATCTGCTTTTTCAAATAATTTATCAAAAGAACTTAATTTAATAATCAAATCAGATGTACATGGATCTTCAGAAGCAATTAAAAACGCAATAAGTCAAATCACACATGATGAAGTTAAGCCAAAAATAATTTTGGCTGATATAGGCATGGTAACAGAGACAGACGTTACATTAGCAAAAGCATCAGATGCCGTCCTTATTGCATTTAATGTTAAACCAAGTAAAGAAGCTAAGAAACTCGCTGAGAATGAAAAGATAAAAATTTCTTCTTACAATATAATTTATGAAGTTTTAGATTATATCAAAAAAAAGATGTCAGGACTATTATCACCAGATGTTCAAGAAAAAATTACAGGTACAGCGCAAATTTTAGAGATTTTTAAGGTTTCAGGGGCAGGTAAAGTAGCTGGTTCAAAAGTAACTGAAGGAGAGATTAATAGTACATCTGATGTTAGAATTATTAGAGATGGATCTATTATTTATACAGGAAAAGTTTCATCAATATTTAGAGAAAAAAATCAAGTTAAACAGGTTAGTGATGGCCAAGAGTGTGGTATTACCGTAAAAGATTATATGGATTTTCAAAAGAACGATACAATAGAGGCTTTTAGTGTTACATCTTCAGAAAGGTCAATTTAATGGCAGATAGAATAGGAAAACCAGTTTCTCAAAGGCAGTTAAGAGTTGGGGAAATGATTAAGCAGTCTTTAAGCATGATTTTCATAAGAAATGAGGCTAAAGTGCCGAATTTAGAAACAAACACTATAACAGTTACAGAGGTAAGAATGAGTCCAGATTTAAAAAATGCGAAAGTATATGTTCTTCCATTAGGAGGCAAAGATGCTAAAGAAATAGTTAATGTTCTGAAAGAATACTCATTTTTAATTAGAAAAATTTTATCACAAAAAGTGGACATGAAATTTTTGCCAAAATTACTTTTTAGAAAAGATGAGTCCTTCGAGTATGCAGAAAAAATAGAAAACTTAATAAAACAAACAAATAAATAGGAAAAACGATAAAATGAATAAAAAGTCGCAAGAACTAGCAATGCATGATAAAGATACTGGATCATCCGAAGTTCAAATTGCTTTGTTAACTGAGAAAATTGAAACTCTCTCTAAACACATAAAACATTCCAGTAAGGATAAACATTCCTCTGTTGGATTATTGAGAGCGGTTAATAGAAGAAAGAAGTTGTTGGAATATTTAAAGAAAACAAAAATGGACTCTTACAAAAATGTACTGTCGAAATTGAATTTAAGAAAATAGAAGTCAAGACGGATAGAAACGAACGAAATGAACGAAATGAACGAAACGAAATGGAAATGAAATGTTTAAAGTACACAAGAAGGAAATAGAAGTAGCAGGAAAGCAAATAAGTTTAGAGACAGGTAAAGTAGCAAGACAAGCAGACGGAGCAATCATCGCAAAATGTGGTGAAACAGTTATTCTAGCAACAGTCGTAGGAGCAAAGAAAGTAAATCCAGATATGGATTATTTTCCTTTATCAGTTAACTACCAAGAAAAATACTATGCAGGTGGAAAAATCCCTGGTGGATATTTTAAAAGAGAAGCAAGACCAACTGAAAGTGAAACATTAATCTCTAGATTAATTGATAGGCCAATCAGACCTTTGTTTCCTGATGAATTTAAAAATGAAGTACAGTTGTTGCCAACAGTAATTTCTTACGATAAAGAAAACCAACCAGATATCCTTGCGATAACTGCTTCTTCAGCAGCTTTAGCAATTTCAGGGATGCCTTTTATGGGCCCTGTAGGAGCCTCTAGAGTGGGTTATATTGATGGTAAGTATATTCTTAACCCATCAAAAGAAGAATTAGAAAGCTCAAGTTTAGATTTAGTTGTAGCAGGTACAAAAGATGCCGTGCTTATGGTCGAATCTGAAACATCAGGTTTATCTGAGGAAGTAATGTTAGCAGCAGTTAAATTTGGTCATGAAGGATTTGTTCCAGTAATCGAAATGATAGAGGAACTCGCAAAAGAATGCAGAAAACCTGAGTGGACTGTTGAGAAAAAAGATTTGTCTGAAATAAAACAAAAACTTGGAGAAACTTTTACAGAAGATCTTAAAAAGGCTTTTGCGACAAAAGATAAACAAGACAGATCAAATCAAATTTCAGAAATCACTGATAAAGCTAAAAAGCTTTTTGAGGAGAATGAAAATTACTCTGATCTTGATGTTAACTCTCAGCTTAAAAATCTAGAGAAGAAAATTGTTAGAACTGATATTCTTAAAAATAAAAATAGAATTGATGGTAGAGGATTATCTGATGTTAGACCTATATCATGTGAAGTTGGTGTGCTACCAAGAACACATGGTTCTGCTTTGTTTACAAGAGGAGAAACACAAGCAATTGTTGTAACTACTTTAGGAACATCTGATGATGAACAAAGAATTGAAAGTTTAGATGGTCTTCAAAGAGAACGATTTATGCTTCACTACAATTTCCCTCCTTTTTCAGTTGGTGAAACTGGAAGGATTGGAACTGGTAGACGTGAAATTGGTCATGGTAAACTAGCTTGGAGAGCAATTAACTCTTCATTACCCTCAAAAGAGGCGTTTCCGTATACTTTTAGAATAGTATCAGAGATAACAGAGTCTAATGGTTCTTCTTCAATGGCTACTGTTTGTGGAGCATCATTAGCATTAATGGATGCCGGTGTTCCTATTAAAGAACCAGTTGCAGGTATTGCAATGGGTTTAATTAAAGAGGGAGATGATTTTAGTGTTCTTTCAGACATTTTAGGTGATGAAGATCACTTAGGGGATATGGACTTTAAAGTTGCTGGGACTAAAGATGGAATTACCTCACTACAAATGGATATCAAAATTACAGGTATCACTTTTGAAATCATGGAGCAGGCTTTAAATCAAGCTAAAGACGGAAGAATTCATATTTTAGGTGAAATGAATAAAGCTTTAGGTAAGTCAAGAGCTGATGTTGGAAAACATACTCCAAAAATGGAACAAGTAAATGTTGATAAAAAAGACATTGCTGCTGTAATTGGAAAAGGTGGCGCGACTATTAGGGAGATTGTTGAAAAATCAGGTGCTAAAGTTGATGTAAATGACGAAGGAGTTGTAACAGTTGCTGCCCCAGACGAAGAGTCAAGAAACATTGCAATTCAAATGATTAAAGATATCACTGCAAAAGCTGAAATGAATAAAATTTATTCAGGTAAGGTAATGAAGATTATGGAGTTTGGTGCATTTGTTAACTTTTTAGGAAAACAAGATGGACTTGTTCATATTTCAGAACTAGCAGATAAAAGGGTTGCAAAAGTTACTGACGTTGTTAAAGAAGGTGATGAAGTAAAAGTTAAAGTGATTGGTTTTGACAGAGGTAAAGTTAAACTTTCTATGAAACAAGCTTCAGAATAATCAAAATTAGGGAGTGGCAGGTACGAGTCCTGCAGCTTCATTAAGTAATATTCTTAGGATCTGGCATTCCAACCTTATTATAACCAGCATCTACATAGTGAATTTCACCTGTAACACCATTTGCAAGGTCACTTAATAGATATAACGCTGAGTTTCCAACATCATGAATATCTACGTTTCTTTTGAGCAAAGAATGGTCTTCATTCCATTTATAAAGGAATTTCGCATCTCCGATTGCAGAGGCTGCCAGCGTTTTAATAGGTCCTGCACTTATAGCATTTACTCTCATACTTTTTGTACCCAAATCTCTTGCTAAATACTTAACACTAGACTCCAGTGCAGCTTTACAAACACCCATTACATTGTAATTTGGAATAGCTTTATTAGCTTCATAACTCAATGTGATTAAGCTTCCACCCTCCTTCATTACTTTAGATGCTTCTTTTGCAACCTCAGTAAATGAAAAGCATGAAATTAACATACTTCTTAAAAAATTTTCTCTAGTAGTATTTAAATATTCTCCAGATAATTCTGATTTATCAGAGAATGCAATTGCATGAACTACAAAATCAATCTCACCCCAATGTGATTTAACATCTTCAAACAACTTTGTCACATCATCTTTTTTTTCTACATCACAGCTAAATGTAACTTTTGAATTTAATTTTTCTGCTAAAGGAATAACTCTTTTTTTTAATGCATCTCCAAGGTAGGTAAATGCAAGTTCTGCTCCAGCTTCAGCAAGTTTTTGTGAGATACCCCAGGCAATAGATCTATCATTAGCAACCCCCATTACTAATCCTTTTTTTCCTTTCATTAAGCTCATGATTATACTTTCTCAAAAATTAAAGCAGCATTGGTTCCACCAAAACCAAAACTATTAGACATTACTGCATTTAAAGTTACCCCAGTTTCTGTTTTAGTTAATATCGGAAATTTTTTAGCATCGTCATCTATTTCATTAATATTTGCTGATCCAGCAATAAAGTTATTTTTCATCATGATCAAACAATAAATTGCTTCATGAACAGAAGCCGCTCCTAGTGGATGGCCCGATAGAGATTTTGTAGAGCTTATTTTTGGAATATCATTTCCAAAGGTATTTTTAATTGCATGTAATTCTGTGATATCCCCAACCGGAGTAGAAGTTCCATGAGTATTTATATAATCAATTTTATTTTTAGATGTTTCCATAGCCATCTTCATACAACGCACTGCTCCTTCACCCGATGGGGCTACCATATCATATCCATCTGAAGTTGCTCCATAACCTGTCAATTCCGCGTATATATAAGCTCCTCTTGCCTTAGCATGCTCGTATTCTTCAAGCACTAAGACTCCACCACCACCTGCTATTACAAAACCATCTCTTGTTTTATCATAAGCTCTTGATGCAATCTCTGGACTAGCATTATATTTTGATGATAAAGCAGTCATGGCATCAAACATCGCTGTCATTGCCCAATGAACCTCCTCACTACCACCTGCAAAAACAATATCTTGTTTACCCATTTGGATTAGTTCCATCGAGTTTCCAATACAGTGTCCACTTGTAGAACAAGCGGAACTCATAGTGTAGTTAGTCCCTTTGATCTTAAATGGAACGGCAAGCGTAGCTGAGGCAGTGCTGGCCATTGTTCTTGGAACAATAAATGGGCCCATTAATTTTGGAGTTTTAGCCCTTGTTTTATCGGCTGCTAAGATAACGTTTTCAATTGAGGGACCGCCTGAACCCATCACTATCCCAGTTTTAAAATTACTAACTTCATTTTCTTCCAATCCAGAATCTTTGATTGCCTCTTTCATTGCAATATAGTTATAAGCAGAGCCGGAACCCATAAACCTAATTGTTTTGCGATCAATATGTTCTTCAATTTTTATATTTGGTTTTCCGTGAACATGGCATTTAAGATTATGTTCTTTATATTCTTCGGCGTAAGAAATTCCCGATTTTGAATTTAATAGAGATTGATGAACTTCCTCTTGATTATTGCCCAAACAAGAAACTACACCTAATCCAGTAATCACAACTCTTCTCATTATTTAAATAATCCTACTTTTAAATTTTCTGCTGAATATATTTTTTTTTCATCAGCAAGTAATATACCATTTGCAAGACCAACAGTAGTTCCACCTGGTGACATAATTTTTTTCATATCTATTTCATATCTTACATTTTTTACAGTTTGTAAAACCTCTCCTGTAAATTTAACAGCACTAACACCTAAAGCTCTACCTTTGCCAGGATTCCCTTGCCAACCCAAAAAAAATCCTACTAGCTGCCACATAGCATCCAAACCTAAACATCCTGGCATAACCGGGTCTTTTCTAAAATGACAATCAAAAAACCAGAGATCATTTTTAACATCTAATTCAGCCTTGAGTGAACCTTTATTGAAAGCGCCTTTATTATCATTAATATCCGTAATTCTATCAAACATGAGCATTGGTGGAAGAGGTAATTTAGCATTGCCAGGTCCAAATAATTTGCCTTCACCACAATCTATAAGTTCATTATATGAGTAAGAGTTTTTTTTCATAAAATTGAGTACTCTTATTTACTTGATTTTGATATTATATAATATATTTATAATAATACTTTAGAATAATTATAACTAACAACACTTATAAATCGTGAAATATATAGATAAATTAAGAATTTCCGGGTTAAGACCTACTAAACAAAGAATTCAAATATGCGAAGTTTTATTTAATACTGAAAAAACATTCCATTTTACAATAAATGAACTAGAGCAAAAGATTAGAAATAAGAAAGGTAACAAAATATCTCTGGCGACAGTTTACAATACAGTTCACGCTTTTGAAAAAAACGGATATTTAAAACGAATTCCTTTAAACTCAAATCAAACTTATTTTGATACTAATGTTACAAATCATCACCATTTTTATGATCTTAAAGAGGAAAAATTGATTGATTTAGAGAATTCTGATGTTGGACCTATAAGCATCAAAAGAAAAATAAATGGAAAAAAAATTAAATCTGTTGAGGTCTTAGTTAAACTTGAAGATTAATTTATTTCACAATTTAGCGTCATTATTAACCAATTGACACTTATTTAGAACCATTATAAACTACACTAAACCCAATTAAACATAGGAATTATATGAGTACTGAAAACTTTAAAGATAAATCTTTTAAATCTAATGAATTGAGCAAATGTCCTTTTACAGGAGCCGGAACACCTGCAAAATTTTCTGCAGGGAGAGGTCAGGCAGTTAGAGATTTTTGGCCAAATAGTCTAAATCTTAAGATTCTTAGTCAGCATTCAAATCTATCAAACCCTATGGATAAAAAATTTAGTTACGCTAGAGAATTCAAAAAACTTAATTACAAAGGATTAAAAAAGGATTTAAAAAAATTAATGACAGATTCGCAAGAATGGTGGCCCGCTGATTATGGTCATTACGGCCCATTATTCATTCGTTTAGCTTGGCATGCCGCAGGGACTTACAGGACTGGTGATGGTAGAGGTGGAGCTGGAACAGGAAACCAAAGATTTGCTCCTCTAAATTCTTGGCCAGATAATGTAAACTTGGATAAAGCAAGATTACTTTTGTGGCCAATTAAAAAAAAATATGGAAGAAAAATTTCGTGGGCTGATCTTTTTATATTAGTTGGGAATGTAGCTTTAGACTCAATGGGCTTCAAGACTTTTGGTTTTGGAGCAGGTAGAACTGACATCTGGGAACCAGAAGATGATATTTATTGGGGTTCAGAAAAAGAAATGCTAGGAGTAGAAAGATACAGTGGAAAAAGAGATTTAGAGCAACCATTAGGTGCTTCACATATGGGTTTGATATATGTGAACCCGCAAGGTCCAGATGCAAATCCTGATCCAAATCTTGCAGCACATGATATCAGAGAAACATTTGGAAGAATGGCAATGAATGATTACGAAACAGCAGCATTAGTAGCTGGTGGACATACATTTGGAAAATCACATGGTGCAGCTTCTGAGTCATTCAAAGGTCCTGATCCTGAAGCTTCAAGACTTCAAGACCAGTCAACAGGATGGAACAGTGGTTACAAATCTGGAAAAGGTGTTGATGCTATTAGTAGCGGTATAGAGGGTGCTTGGACACAAAATCCTATTAAATGGGATATGGGATATTTAGATTGCCTATATGGTCATGATTGGGAGCTTACAAAAAGTCCAGCCGGAGCTCATCAATGGACACCAAAAAAAAATGGTCAAAAAATTAAAATGGTCCCCGATGCGCATCAAAAGGGTGTACTTCATCCACCAATGATGCAAACAACAGACATATCAATGAAAGTTGATCCAAGTTATGGACCTATTACGAAACATTTTCATAAAAATCCAAAAGAGTTTCATGATGCATTTGCTAGAGCATGGTTTAAGTTAACACACAGGGATATGGGTCCTAGAGTTTGTTATCTTGGCAGTGATGTTCCAAATGAACAATTAATTTGGCAAGACCCTATTGATAAACCAAGATACAAACTTAAATCAAAAGATATAAAAGACTTAAAAAATAAAATATCTAAATCAAAAATATCTAATTCAGATCTTGTTTCTATTGCATGGGCATCAGCGTCAACTTTTAGGGGTTCGGATAAAAGAGGTGGTGCTAATGGTGCAAGGATAATGCTAGAACCTCAAAAGAATTGGGCTGTGAATAAACCCAAGAAACTATCAATTGTCATAAAAGCTTTAAATAAAATTAAAGATCAATTTGACAATAGAAAGAAAAGTGTTTCAATGGCTGACCTAATTGTCCTAGCCGGAAGTGTTGGTATTGAAATGGCCGCTAAAAAAGCAGGCCATAAAGTCAATGTTCCATTTTCACCCGGTAGAGGAGATGCGAGACAAGATCAGACAGATGTTAATTCTTTTGGTCTCCTTGAACCTCAGGCAGATGGTTTTAGAAACTATTTAAACGGAGAAGCTTCAAAAGTTTCTGCAGAAGAAAAATTGGTTGATAAGGCACAGCTAATGGGTCTGACTGCACCAGAAATGACAGCACTTATTGGTGGAATGAGAGTCTTGAATACTAATTATGATGATTCAAATTATGGTGTTTTTACAAATAGACCTGGTTCTCTTACAAATGACTACTTCATAAATTTATTAGATATGAATACTACTTGGAAAGAGGAAGATAAATCTGAACAAACATTTGTAGGAAAAGATAGAAAAACACAAAAAACTAAATGGAAAGCAACACGGGTTGATCTAATTTTTGGATCAAATTCTCAACTAAGAGCACTTGCAGAAGTTTATGCATGTGAGGACTCAAGCGAGAAATTTGTTAGTGACTTTATCGCTGCGTGGGTGAAAGTCATGAATTCTGATAGATTCGATATAAAATTAAATTAAACTCAAAAAAAGAGATAATTGTAAATGGCAACAACAAATTTTGAGGATTTTTATGAGGTTCCAAGTTTAAATTTTGACATTTCAAAGTTAAGAGATGACTTGGTTGAAATTCTAAAATTAAAGAAATTTAACTCACCAGGGGTCACACATTTTGGTGCAATACCATTAAACCAAATTCCTAATGATAAAAGTTCAATAGAAGGCAATAATATCAGAGGAAAATATTGGACAATCGCAGACGATACCGGAAAAGAGGTTTCAAGAGATTTTGATATTGATGAGTCTAAATACACACAATTGGTTCCTGAATTTGAAAATACATACTTTGAAGAAGTTTACAAAGTTTTGAACAATAGATTTAAATTAGGAAGAGTTAGACTTTTATTAAAAGAACCTAGGTCCACTCTTAGTTGGCATAAAGATCCAGAATGCAGGCTTCATGTGCCTATAATTACAAATAAAGGTTGTTCGATGGTTATAGAGAATGTTGCTAAACATTTACCCGCAGATGGAAAAGTATGGATTACAAATAATACTAAGTATCACAATTTCTTTAATGGAGGTGAACAGGCTAGAATACATCTTGTGGCATGTGTTCTTGAAAGTCCTTTCAAAAACTGATGGAAATAACTAAAGGCATATTTCAAGCATCTCAAAATATTTATCACAATAACAAAGGCTCTTTACTTAGAACTGTAATTTATACTATTGGGCATTTTGCAATTGCTATTACAGTCTTAATGTTAGTTGCAGATGTTTCCTTCAAAGTCGCACTAACCGACGCTATCGTTGAGCCTATTGCAAATTCAATTTGGTATTTTGTTTTAGATAAGTGGTGGATAAGTAAATCAAAAAAATAACTAGTTAGTATTTTCCTAAAAAAAAAAGCAATTAGTAATCATTCGCAAAAAAATTACGATAATAATAATCATTCGCATGGATAATTATTGAAATAAAATTATTTATGATTAATTTTAAATTATGCAAATTGAAAATTATAATTGTAAAAAATGTGGACTAACAATTTCCTCAACTTGTTCTAAGTGTGATAAAATTGTTGATGTTGAAGTTCTTGACGATGGTTGCATTGTTCAGAAAACAAAATGTTTAGACTGTGCAAATGCTCCAGTAATCAAGGATGTTTGTGAGCAACAAAAATAGTTTATTTTAGAATTAAATATGGGTAATAAAGATTAGTTAAGACCCCAAGAGTTTTCCATCTTGATCCAGCCTTTAAAATTACCGGTTTTTATTTTACACCAATTATTGCTACAATCCTGTATCAACAAAACTCTACCTTTTTCTATTTTTGCTAAAGGCTTAGAAAAATTTGTTGGTTTATTAAATAAAATTTTATCTGTTTTAGGAATAATTGAATTTACTTTTTTGAGTTGAGAGACATGTATCCATCCGTTATTATTTTTAATATCAATAATTCTCCTAAAATTTTCTTTTTTATCAATCTGCTTTATAGGTAAATTAATTTTTTTATATATAAATTTGATAGGATACTCAAATCCTGGACCATATCTAACATTAACCCTATCTTTCTTTAATGAGAGAAAAGTGTCATCTGCAAAAACGTAAAATGGAAAAAAAATCCAGATTAAAATAAAAAAATATAATTTTTTCATTATTTAGCAATACCTTATTTCCTGTTAAATTTAACTTTTTTGAAATTAAGATTTAACAGGTCTATAATTAATATTTGATTTTTCAAGTTTTGCCCAATTTTCATAATCATTTTTAATGCCTCATTTGCTTGGGTTGTTCCAACAATAGACGCAGTTGTGCCCAGAACTCCCTCAAATTCACAATTAAGGTCATCGTCCGAAATCTCATTTTCTTGGTAGAAATTTTTTAAAGAGGCTGTTTTTTTATCATTAAAGTCAAACGTAAATACATGACCATCAAATTTGCTAATTGCTCCTGTCACTAATTTTTTTTTTAATTTTTTACAATAATCATTAATTAAAAATTTGGTTTTAAAATTGTCTGACCCATCAATTATAATTTCATAATCTTTAATTATTTTCTCGATATTATTCTCGTCGAGCCTTGATTTATATGTTTTAATTTTGGTAGATGGATTTATTTCTTTTAGTTTTTTTGCAGCTACACTAACCTTTGATTTTTTTATATCTTTAGAGGTAAATAAGCTTTGTCTATGTATATTTGAAAGATTAACAATATCATTATCGATGAGACCAATACTTCCAATACCAGCTCTTACCAAATTTTCTGCAGCTGGACATCCCAAACCCCCAACACCAACGATTAAAATTTTAGAGGATAAAATTTTTTTTTGACCTTTGGCACCTATATTTTTTAAAACTAATTGTCTTGAGAATCTTTCAATTTGAGATTTGTTTAGACTTTCTCTCATTTACCAGTTGAACCAAAACCCCCTGCTCCTCTTACTGTCTCTGGAAGTTCATTTGTCTCCTCTAAATCGATTTTTATAACTGGAGTTAAAATCATTTGAGCAATTCTATCGTTGTTATTAATATTAAAGCTTTTGTTACCATGATTAAATAAAATAACTTTTATTTCTCCTCTATAATCACTATCAACTGTACCAGGTGTATTTAAAACACTTATATTATTTTTTGCCGCCAATCCTGACCTTGGTCTAATTTGAATTTCATATTCTTTAGGAAATGCAACTGATAATCCAGTTGGTACTAAGCATGACTCTCCTGGCTTTAATTCAATTGATTTATTTATATATGCCATTAGGTCCATACCAGATGCACCACTAGTTTTATAGGATGGTAATTTCACAGAAGAATCTAATTTTTTGACTAAAACTTTAATCATTAGTTTAAATGATCAATAATTTTTTCAACTAGTTCGTCTGAAATTTCTGATTTAGATTTATAATTAATTCTATCAATTTTTTTATTTTTGTAAAAAATTGAAACTTCATTAAAATCCGAGTCAAACCCGATTGATTCATTCGATACATCATTTGCAACTATCCAATCACAGTTTTTTTCACTTAATTTCTTTTTTGCATAGTTTTCTAAATCATTCGTTTCAGCTGCGAAGCCTACCACAAGTTTTGGTCTTAAGGAGTTATGATTGGAGACATAATCAAGAATATCCACATTTTTCTCTAAATTTAAACTAACTTCATCTTGTTTTTTTATTTTCATTTTAGAGGTTTCTTTCACTTTATAGTCACACACTGCTGCTGAAAATATTGCAACATCGGCCGGTAAACTTTTAAGTGTCGACTGAAACATTTCTTCAGCAGTTTCAACCTTAATTAAATTAATATCGTTGTTGATTTTTAAATTTGTTGGTCCTGAAATTAAAGTTGTTTCAAAACCCTTTTTTGATAATGATTTTGCAATTTCATATCCTTGTTTGCCACTCGATTTATTAGATATATATCTTACTGGATCGATATACTCTTTAGTTGGTCCTGCAGTTACTATTGCCTTTAATTTATTTTTTAGTTTTAAATCTTTTAAATAAATTTTAAGTTTATTTATTATCTCTTTTGGTTCTGACATTTTACCTTCACCATATTCTCCACATGCCATATCTCCAACTTCAGGACCAATTAATTCATAATTATAGGTTTTAAGTTTTGTTATATTTTTTTTAGTAGACTGATGTTCCCACATTCTTACATTCATAGCAGGAGCAATAAAAATTTTTTTATTTGACGCAAGAGCGACAGTTGAAGCTAAATCATCGGAATTTCCGTGAGCAAGTTTAGATATCGTATTAGCTGTTGCAGGTGCAATTAAAATGAGGTCAGCCCATCTTGAAAGACTAATATGATCCATTTCTACCTCATTTTCTATACTAAAAAGATCCTGATAAACTTTAGATTGAGATAACGAGGTGATTGAAAGAGGTGTTACAAATTCAGCACCACTCTTAGTAAGAATTGTTTTTATACTTACACCATCTTTTTTTAAAAGTCTGATTAATTCAAGACTTTTATATGCAGCTATACCCCCGCAAATTATTAATAAGATTTTTTTATTATCTAAGTTACTCATGGAGTGAATTAAAATACCAATAGACCAAAAATTACAAGGACTAAAAAGCCAATAATAGATTGATTTCTAAAAGCGGTCATTTCTAATTTTTTCGTGTTCAAAGCGGTATAAGAGTTTGAATTTTGTGGAATTTGACCACTAGCCAAATATGTTAGAGCTTGGTTAGCTTTATCCATTATTTCCGGGAATTCTGGTAATCTTTTAATAACTTCAGAAGTACTTTGAATTGTCTCATTAATTGTGGTCATAGGATTTTTTGTTTCTATTAACCAATTTTCCAGAACAGGTTTAGATGTAGTCCAAATGTTTGTATTTGGATTTAATTTTCTAGCTACACCCTCCACAACAACCATTGTTTTTTGCAGCATAAGAAGTTGAGGTTGGGTCTGCATGTTAAATTTTTCTGTAACATCAAACAATTGTTTTAATAGTTTTCCACCAGAAATATCTTTAACTGTTTGACCAAAAATTGGTTCCCCGATAGACCTTAAAGCTTGAGCTAGATCATCTATTGAAACTTCTTTAGGAACTAGTCCAGCAATTAAATGCACTTCTGCTACTTTACGATAATCTCTTTGGATAAAACCAAATAATATTTCTGCCAAAAATCTTTTACTCATTTTATCAAGTCTGCCCATTATTCCAAAATCAATTGGAACTATATGACCATTATTATCTATAAATATATTTCCTTGATGCATATCAGCATGGAAGAATCCATCTCTCACCGCATGTCTAAGAAAATTTTGGATAATGTCGTTTGCAATTTTTTCAGTATCTAAATTTCTTTTTTTTAATTCTTCAGTTTCTCTAATAGAAATTCCATCAACCCAATCTAATGTCATTACATTTTCACTCGTAAAATTCCAATAAATTTCAGGAACTCTAAACCCAACATCATTTTTAGTATTTTCTGCGTATTCGTTAGCTGCGGCTGCTTCAAATCTTAAATCCATTTCTAAATTTGTTATTTCTTTAAGTAAAAAAACTACTTCAACCAACTTTAATCTTTTTGTCTTTTTAATAAATGACTCTAATAAAAAAGCAAAAAGCATAATTGCATCAATTTCGTCATTAAAAATCTTTTTAATGTTTGGACGTAAAATCTTTATAGCAACATCTTTGATGGTCTCATTATCATTTATTTGAGCTTTATGAACTTGAGCTATAGAAGCTGCAGCAACAGGCTCACTTAAATTGATAATTGAGTCATATGTCTCTTGCCCTAAATCATTTTTAATGATTTCTTTAGCTTGTATAAGTGAAAATGGTGGTAACTTATCTTGAAGATTTTCAAGTTTTTTTGAGAGATTCTCCCCAATTATATCTGGTCGTGTAGCTAAGAATTGTCCAAGTTTTATAAAAGTTGTACCCATAGACTCTAAGGAATCTGACAAACGTTCACCCTCACTTTTAATTGAATCTTTTTTTTTAGGTGAAAAAGATATTGATAAAAATTTAAATAATAATGTGATTGCTAATGGTGGCTTTTGAAATTTTGAGATTATCTCTAATATATCTGAATGAGCTATTTTTCGTCCAAGTTTAAATAAAGTTATAAATTTTTTAATCATTAAACTTTCCAACCACTATGTATAGATACTATTCCATTAGAGAAGTTCCTGTAATTACATTTTTGAAATTTATTCTTTTTCATATATTCTAAAAGCTCCTCTTGATTGATAAAATTATCAATACTTTTAATAAGATAATCATAGGGTTCTCTTTGTCCAACAACGTATCTACCAAAGAAAGGAATTAATTTTGAATATTTTTTATAAATAAATTCTAAGTTTTTATTTTGTATTTTGGAAAACTCTAAACAAAAAAATCGTCCACCTTTTTTCAAAACTCTATATGCCTCAGATAAGGATTTATCTAAATCTTTTGTATTTCTTAAGCCAAAACTAATCGTATAAAAATCAAATGAATTACTTTCTATTGGAAGTTTTTCTGCACTGGAAATGATCCATTTTATACTTTTATAATTTTTTAGCTTTTCTTTTCCTTTAGTTACCATTCCTTTATTTGGATCAATACAAGTTATATGGTTGTTGATGTTTGTGTTATCTAAATAAAGTTTTGCTATATCTCCAGTACCACAAGCAACATCAACCAAGCTTTTATTTTTTGATGGTCCCATCATATTGATCAAATTTTTTTTCCAAAGTCTATGTATTCCAAAAGACATAAAATCATTCATTAAATCATATTTATCAAAAACTTGATTAAATACGCTTTGAACTAGCCCTTTTTTATTTTGAAGATGTTGTTGCATTTTTAATTAATTATTCATTAATATAATAGTAAATGCCAGAATTACCAGAAGTAGAAATTGTCCGACAATCTTTATTAAAAAATATAAAAGGTAAAAAAATCAATA
>CACPGZ010000008.1 GCA_902633585.1 uncultured Pelagibacteraceae bacterium | reverse complement strand
AAAATCCTAAATTAATGGATGAGGTTGTAAATTTAGTAGATAGCCCAAATGTTTTATTGTGCAAATTTGATAAAAAATTTTTATCGGTTCCTAAAGAGATTTTGACCCTAACAATGGAGTCTCACCAGAAATATTTTCCAACATTTAATGATAAAAAAGAAATTACAAATGAATTTTTAATTGTAACAAATAAAAAAGACAAAAAAGGTCTTATTAAAATAGGTAATGAAAGGGTAGTTGATGCAAGATTAAGTGATGCAGAATTTTTTTGGAATAAAGATAAAACTCAAAATTTAGTAAAAAAGGTGTCAGAATTAAAATCAATGAATTTTTTTAAAGGGCTTGGATCTTATTTTGACAAAGTTCAACGAATGAGAAAAATTGGTGGAATGATTTCAGATGAATTGTTAATTAGTAAAGAGAAAGTAGAATTGTTAGCATCAATTTGTAAGACTGATCTCACTTCTGATCTTGTTGGTGAATTTCCTGAACTTCAGGGACTTATGGGGGGGTACTTTTCTGAATATCAAGGATTTGATAAAGATATTTCTTTAGCTATTTCTGAGCAATATTTACCAATTGGACTCAATTCAATTGTTCCAAAAAAACCACTCAGTGTCACGTTATCAATTACAGATAAGATTGATACCTTAGTTGGTTTTTTTGGTATTAACGAGAAACCTACAAGTTCAAAGGATCCATTAGCATTGAGAAGAATTGCTCTAGGTATAATAAGAACCACTATAGAAAATAGAAAGAATTTGAAAATAAATGATCTTTTGAATTATTCCTCACGCCTTTACGATGACCAGGGATACAATCTTGAAAACAAAGATTTACAAAAAGAATTACAGGATTTTTTAAAAGATAGATTTAGATACTATCTTAAAAACAAAGAAATACGTTACGATATAATTGAGGCAACTTTATCATCATTTTCATTAAATAATTTATTTTCGTCTTTTGAAAAAGCAAAATGTCTTAATAAGGTTATTAACACCCAAATTGGTATAGACATCAATTCAAGTTATAAAAGAGCATCAAACATTTTAGATCATGAGATGAAAAATAACGAGATTGAAATAAATGATACAACTGATCCTGGTATTTTTAAAAGTGATTTTGAAAAAAACTTATATAAAAAAATTAATGATATTAAAAAATATTATTCTACCATAAACAGTGATGAAAATTGTGAAAAATCATTATCAATTTTAGCTGAAACTAAAAAAGAAGTTTTCGAATTTTTTGATAATGTAAAAGTTAATGAGGATAATGAAACTTTAAGAAAAAATCGTTTGGAACTTATTAATATGTTATGTAAAACGTTTCAAAATTATATAAATTTTCGATTTTTAAAAGCTCATAATGAATAAATTAATTCTTAATTTTAAGTCAAAAGGTTCAAAAAAAACAAAAGATCCAAAAAATTTTTTGGGTGGTAAAGGGGCAAATTTATCTGAAATGGGAAGAATGGGTTTACCAGTACCTCCTGGTTTTACTATCTCAACAAAAGTATGCGAAATTTTTTATAAGGATAAAAAAAAATTAAATTCCAAATTAATTAGCCAAATAAAAAAAGAAATTAAAACAATAGAAAAAGATGTATCAAAAAAATTTGGAGATTTAAAAAATCCTCTTCTTTTATCAGTTAGATCTGGAGCAAGAGTTTCAATGCCTGGTATGATGGATACAATTCTAAATTTAGGACTAAATGACAAAACAGTTGTTGCTTTGGCTAACAAAACATCCAACGGAAGATTTGCGAAAGATAGCTATAGAAGATTCATCCAGATGTACGGAAATGTAGTCTTGGGTGTTGAAAGTTACAATTTTGAGGAATTGATAGAAAATTATAAGTTAACAAAAGGTGTATTGCTTGATACGGATCTCGATGAAGAGGATTGGGATGGTTTAATAAATGATTTTAAGAATGTAGTTAAAGAAAAGACTAGTAAAGATTTTCCTCAAGATGTTTATCATCAATTATTCGGGGCAATAAGTGCTGTATTTTTATCTTGGGAGAGCAAAAGAGCGAAAGTTTACAGAAAGTTGAATCAAATTCCTTCTGAATGGGGAACAGCTGTTAATGTTCAATCTATGGTTTTTGGAAATATGGGTAATGATTGTGCAACAGGAGTTGCCTTCACTAGAAACCCTTCAGATGGGTCAAATGATATTTACGGAGAATATTTGATTAATGCTCAGGGAGAAGATGTTGTAGCTGGAACAAGAACTCCACAGTACATTACAAAGAAGGCAAGAAAAGAGGCAAAAGTTGTTGATGCATCAATGGAAGAGTCAATGCCAGAAGTATATCACGAATTATATAAAATTTTAAAAAAACTAGAGAAACATTATAAGGATATGCAAGATGTGGAGTTCACTGTTGAAAGTAATAAACTTTGGATATTACAAACTAGATCCGGAAAAAGAACATCAAAATCAGCAGTAAAAATTGCTGTTGATATGGTTAGAGAAAAGTTAATCAATAAAAATGATGCTGTTTTAAGAGTTGATCCCAACTCTTTAGACACGCTTTTGCATCCTACTTTAGATGAGAGAAGTTCAATCAAAGTCATAGCAAACGGTCTCCCCGCGTCTCCTGGTGCAGTAAGTGGAAAAGTAGTTTTCAGCTCAGAGGAGGCTGAAAGATTAAATGATATGATGCAAGATACAATTTTAGTTAGAATTGAAACTTCTCCAGAAGATATTCAAGGAATGCATGCTGCGAAGGGAATTTTAACTTCAAGAGGAGGTATGACTAGTCATGCTGCAGTTGTAGCTAGGGGAATGGGAAGACCTTGTGTTTCTGGTTCAAGTGAAATTGAAATTAATTACGATAAAAAAGTCTTTAAAACATCTTCGGCTGAGATCAAAGAAGGTGAAACAATTACTATTGACGGTTCTACGGGAAGAATAATTTTAGGTACAGTTCCAACTTTAAAACCTGAGATATCAGGAGATTTTTCAAAATTGATGAGCTGGGCTGATAAAATTAGAAAACTTAAAGTACGAACTAATTCTGAGACTCCTCTAGACACTAAAACAGCCAGAGATTTTGGTGCGGAGGGAATTGGACTTTGTAGGACCGAACATATGTTTTTTGATGAGGAAAGAATTTTATCAGTACGAGAAATGATTTTATCAAAAACGCTAGATGATAGATCTAATGCTTTAAAAAAGATTCTACCACATCAAAAAAAAGATTTTATGGAGATATTTAAGATTATGCATGGTCTTCCAGTTACTGTAAGATTATTAGATCCACCATTACATGAATTTTTACCAAAATCTGATAAAGAAATTTCTGAAGTAGCTAATGTTGTTGGATCAGACAAAAAAGATATTGAAAACAGGATAGAAGAACTTCATGAACAAAATCCAATGTTAGGACATAGAGGTTGTAGACTTGGCATTTCATTTCCTGAAATTTATGAGATGCAATGTAGAGCGATATTCGAGGCTCTTGCAGACTTAAAAAAAAACAAACAAAATTTTGCTTTTCCCGAGATAATGATTCCTTTAGTTTCAACCGAAGCCGAGATTAAAATAATGAAAGATTTAGTAATCAATACTGCAAGAAAAGTTCAAAAAGAAAATAAAACTAAAATTGAATTTCTTGTGGGTACAATGATTGAGTTACCTAGAGCAGCAATTAAGGCTGATGATATTGCGAAACATGCTGAATTCTTTAGTTTTGGCACCAATGATTTAACACAAACAACCTTTGGAATAAGTAGGGATGATAGTGGTAAATTTTTAAATGATTATATAGATAATAAGATTTTTACTATTGATCCGTTTGTATCCATTGACGACGGAGTGAAAGATTTAGTCGAAATAGCGGTTTCTAAAGGAAAAAAACAAAATAAAAAAATTAAATTAGGTATATGTGGTGAACATGGTGGTGATCCAAAGAGTATTAAATTTTGTTCAAAAGCTGGGCTTAATTATGTTTCCTGTTCACCTTACAGAGTTCCTATAGCTAGATTAGCAGCGGCACAGGCTGAGCTTTTGAAAAATAAAAATTAAAAAAAATCTTATAATCTAGATTTGAAGTTTGAAATCTATAGTTGGGGCACTATGAGTAATGCTTCCAACCGAAATTCTATTTACCCCAGTTGCAGCAACAGATTTTACAGTTTTAAGATTTATATTTCCTGAAGCTTCTGTCTGATAATATTTTTTAACAAGCTTTACACCTGCTCGAAGATTTTTAATACTCATATTATCAAACAAAATAGTGTTAAATTTTAATCCAATAATCTTTTTCAATTGTTTTAAATTATCCACCTCAACTGTAATTTTTTTTCCTCTTTTATTTTTTATTGCCAATGAGACTAATTCTTTTAAATCAGAACTAGCAATATGATTATCTTTTATCAAAAATTCGTCACTCAAATTAAATCTATGATTTGTGCCGCCTCCTAATTTAACTGCATATTTTTGAATAACTCTGTAATTTGGTAAAGTCTTTCTGGTGCAGCAAATTTTACACTTTTTTCCAGCTAGTTTTACAAATTGATTTGTTTTTGTAGCTATTCCTGAAATATGGGATAAAAAATTTAATGCAACCCTTTCTGCAATCATTATAGAATTAGCTTTACCTTTTATTACTGCTATTACAGAATTTTTTTGGACTGAGGATCCATCTTTTTTTTTTAATATAAACTTAATTTTTTTGTCAACTTGCTTAAAAGTCTGTTTTACAAATAGTAAACCTGCAACAACTGCTTTCTGATTGGAAATTATTTTTGCTTCAATAATTTTGTTATCATTTAATAGGTTAGATGTTATGTCTCCATAAGGATACAAATCCTCCGTAAGAGCAAGATTTACTCTGTCTTTTATAAAAGTTTCACTTAATTTGATTTTTGACACAAAGTGTTATCTACCAATAGCAACCATTTTTTCTACTGACGACCTAGCTTTATCAATTGTTTCTTGGTCCATGACAATTTCACCAGTTTCATTTTCTAAACAGTCTAAAATTTTTGGCAAAGTGATTTTCTTCATATGTGGACACATATTACATGGTCTAATAAATTCTACTTTTGGATTTTCGACCTGAATGTTATCACTCATAGAGCATTCAGTTACCATCATTACTTTTTTAGGCTGATTATCTTTAACATAATTAATCATTCCAGATGTTGATCCTGCAAAATCACTCGCCTTAATTACTTCTGGTGGACATTCAGGATGTGCAATTATCTTAATTCCAGGGTTATTTTTTCTTATATTCTTAATTTCATTTTCATTGAATTGATCATGAACAATACAAATTCCTTTCCATGAGATAATTTCAACATCAGTTTGTGAAGAAACATATTTAGCTAAATAGTCATCAGGTAAAAAAATAACTTTTTTAACACCTAAGGACTTCACAATTTTGACCGCATTAGCAGAAGTACAACACACATCTGTTTCAGCTTTTACATCAGCAGATGTATTTACATAAGAAACCACAGGAACTCCTGGATACTTTTCTTTTAACAATCTGACATCTTTACCAGTTATTGAAGAGGATAACGAACAACCTGCATTCATGTCTGGTAATAAAACCTTTTTATTTGGACTCATTAATTTTGCAGTCTCAGCCATAAAGTGAACTCCAGCCATTATAATTATATCTGCTGAGGTTTTGGATGCTTCAACAGCAAGAGCTAAAGAATCTGCAGAGAAATCAGCAATACCATGATAAATTTCAGGGGTTTGATAGTTATGAGCAAGAATTACTGCATTCTTCTCTTTTTTTAATTCATTAATTTTATGGATATAAGGAGCATGAACTGCCCATTCAATCTCAGGCATAACTTTTGAGATTTTCTTATAAATTGGATCAGTTGCCAATTTTACTTCTTGATTAAATTCCATAAACAAAATTTATCAATTTGAAACCTACTTGTCATTGATTTAATGTGGGTCATATTTGCGGCCATGCTGAAATTGGTAGACAGGCACGGTTGAGGGCCGTGTGGACTTAGTCCATGAGAGTTCGAGTCTCTCTGGCCGCACCAAAATGTCAGTAAAACATAAGTAAGTTTTTTAAAAAATATGTCTTTTTCAGATTCACTGTGCTGGAACTGTGCTCATTACAGTCTAATCTTGGAAAAGTGTTGTGGTTAGTGAGTAAGTTGGAATTTTCATTGGGACCACCATAAACTCTAATAAATAAGCGTTAGTAATAAATTAAATTTAAAATAACACGTTAAGCGTGATCGATTTGTGATCATTTATTTGTTACAAATTTATAATGCAAAAAAAAATTAAGCCGACTAATAGATATGAATCTAATAATTTCTTAAAACGTGAAAAAGATTTATTTTATTCTTTGAGTGATAAAAATCCTAATCAAATTAAAACAAAAGATTTTAAGAATGCTTTACTAAAATCCGGTTTAAAAAGTAATGATAACAGATTATATGATCTTTTTCGAAAATTAGACTCTTCAGAGAACGAAATCTATTTTAAGGATTTTATTAAAATTATTAGTTCATCAGAGTTACTTGTTGAGAAAGCTTTACGTGGAGAGTTGGCTTTACCTGACTTTAGTGATTTTTCTAAAAGTGTTGATGAAATGTATGATGATGTTATTAAAAATAAATCAGGGGAATTAGCATCTTATATCCCACCACTTGCCAAAGTCGACCCAAATCAATTTGGAATTTCGATAGTTACAATAGACGGTCAAATTTATCAGAGAGGTGATTGTAAAGTAGATTTTTCGTTACAATCAATGTGTAAACCTTTTAATTATTGTCTTGCATTGGAAAAATTTGGTTTGGAATTAGTACATAAACATGTGGGACAAGAACCTTCTGGCCGTCAATTTAATGACCTAACTTTACTGACTCGTTCACTTGAAGGAAAATCTAACAAAAAATTGACACGTATACCCTTTAACCCAATGATTAATGCTGGAGCTATAATGACAGCTGGTCTTATAAACTCAGAAGATACTTATGAAAAAAGATTAAATTTTATAAAAGAACAATACGGAAAATTAATTGGATGGTCTGCTAATGGTAAATTTGAATCAAAGTTTCCAAGATTTAATAAAGATGTAGCTCGTGAAGAGAATTTTACAGGTTACAACAATTTAGCTATAGGTTATTTATTAATGGCTACAGGTAATCTCCCTGGAAAAAAAAACAAACTTAAAAAAGATAAAAATACCAGTAAAAATGAATTCGATTTTTATATAGAACCGACAGTAACAGATGCTTTAAAACTTTATTTTAGTGTATGCTCATTAGAAATGACGGCAACAGAAGTTGCTATGGCAGCTGCAACATTAGCAAATAATGGAGTTTGTCCAGTTACTCAAAGTCGTGTATTTAATCAAAAAACTGTAAGAGACTGCTTACCCATTTTACAAAGTAGTGGCATGTATGATGCAAGTGGAGCTTTCTTTCAAGAAGTAGGTTTACCAGCGAAAAGTGGGGTAGGTGGGGGAGTTTTTTTTGTTGTACCTCAACTAATGGGAATATGTATTTTTTCTCCAAGGCTAGATGAACAAGGTAATAGTGTTCGTGGTATTGAAATGGCAAAACGAATTACTTCAAAATATTTAGTTCACATTTTTGATGGAGCTATGACCAATGCTGATCGTGTTGATCCGAGAATTCCAATCTCAAAATGGCGTGCAAATAGTTGTGGTGAAGCAATTTGGGCAGCAAGTATTGGAGATATTAGAACTTTAGAACGACTGGCAAGTGAACAAAAAGATTTAGGTATTGGAAATTCAGACATGAGAACTCCTTTGCATCTAGCCGCGGCAGAGGGCCAATTAGAAGTTGTTCAATTTTTACTTGAACAGGGTGTTAAGCTTGTACCAGATCGTTGGGGTGGGTATGGATACTTTGATGCAAAAAATAATAATCATAAAAAAATCTTAAAGGTATTAGATAAGTTAAATATTAAATTTTTAAAGCCAAAACATCTTGTAGAAGAACCAAACGGT
Source organism: uncultured Pelagibacteraceae bacterium (assembly GCA_902633585.1). Classification (GTDB taxonomy): domain Bacteria; phylum Pseudomonadota; class Alphaproteobacteria; order Pelagibacterales; family Pelagibacteraceae; genus Pelagibacter. Next base: position 21,754 of record CACPGZ010000008.1, on the reverse strand, counting down.
GAGACTGATGAAGTTGCAAAATATGATGATGAATTAATGGTAAGCGAGCTTTTATTCGCTGCTGCGGGAAATGATATAACTCGTATTCGTCAATTAATAGCAAAAGGTATTCCTGTACATGCCGGAAATTTCGACTCAAGAACAGCATTACACTTAGCAGCTGCTGAAGGCAATCTTGAAACAGTAAAACTTTTAATAAATTACAAACACCCTATTAATGTTAGAGATCGTTGGAATTCAACTCCATCAGATGAAGCTAAGCGTGAAAAAAGATTAGCCGTATATAATTTTCTAAAAACATTAAAACCTAAAAATAAATCATAAAGTAACCAAAAGTAGCTGAAGACATCAATATCAAAATTAAATAGCCATTTTAACCTCTTTCTGCTTTCTCACTGTGCTCACAGTGTGCTCGTTTAACAGTAAGGTTAAATATGTGGCTTAGTTACTGGCCAAAGGACAATGTCCCAGAGAGTTCGAGTCTCTCTGGCCGCACCAAAACTTAAATTTTGAGCCATTCAGGTATAAAAACTTTAAAAGTACCACTTTCACTTTTAAAAGTTTGATCTTTATCAAAATTTTCATCTTGATATTTGATCAGTCCAAAAGGGTAATCATTACTAATTAGAACTTTTCCAATTTCGATATTATTATTGTAAATTTTTTCATTTTCAGACAGCTCTCCCTCGATAACTTTGATAGGTAATAATCTTTTTGAAAGTTTATTTTTTAATTTGATTCTTGCGGTATTTTCTTGACCAACATAACATCCTTTTTTAAAATCAATTCCATTAAGTTCCTCATAGTTACATTCAATACCAAATAATTTGTTTTGTAGTTGATTTAAGTTTTTTGGAACTATCCCAAGATTATGACTTTTAATATAATAGTTTTCAATTTTATCATCCTTAAGGTCTAATTTTTTAAGAGATAAATAAAGCTTTTCTAAGTTAATAATTAATCTTGCACCTAAATTTTTATTTCTCGGATCTAAAATAATTGGGTCCTCTCTATACTTGAAGGTGAAACCCAAAATATCCTTAGAGCCTTCAATTGACAGGTATTTTTCGTATCCAAAGCTTGCAACGACAAATTCATTGCTTAAATTCAAAATTTCAACTTTTGATCTAATTTTATATAGACTCAATTGTTTAAATATTTCATCGGATTGATTTTTTTCACAATCAATAAAGAATCCTGACTTATGTTTAACTACTATAAATTCAAACATAAATTTACCTTGCGGGGTCAGCAAAGAGGCAAAACAACTTGAATTATCTGTAACTTTATTAATGTCATTGCTTATAAGATTTTGTAAAAAATCTTTAGCATCTGGACCATTTACATAAATTATGGCTCTGTCCTGTAATATAAAAACGCTATTTTTCATATTTGCATCAAACGAACTTTTAATATAATTACTTTTTTCATAAATGTTAGATCTTATAATCAAAAATGGTCAGTGTTATATTGACGGGGAGCTTAAAGATGTCGATGTTTCCATTAAAGATGGCAAAATTCAAAACATAGGTAAAATCACTGAAGAGGCCAAAGACACTATAGACGCCAAAGGTCTTACTGTTTTACCAGGATGTATAGATACTCAAACTCATTTTAGAGAGCCAGGATCTACAGATACTGAAGATCTCCACTCAGGAAGTAGAGCGGCCATTGCTGGAGGGATAACAGCAGTATTTGAAATGCCAAACACCAATCCCCCAACATCGAATAAAAAAGAATTCCAAAGAAAATTAGATCTTGCAAAAAATAGAATGTACTGCAATTACGCTTTTTATTTTGGCGCAACAGCAGATAATGCTAATGATTTAGCAGATTTAAAAAATTTAGAAGGTTGTTGTGGGATTAAACTTTTCGCAGGTTCTTCAACAGGAAATCTTTTAGTTGATGATGAAAAAGATATTGAAACAGTATTTCAAAATAGTTCTAAAGTTGTAGCTGTTCACTCTGAAGATGAAGCAATTTTAAATATTAATAAAAGATTAATTAAAAAAGGTGATGTTCACTCCCACCCAATTTGGAGGAGTGATGAATGTGCAATTTCATCAACAAGAAGGATAGTTCGTATTGCGGAGCGTTATAATAAAAAAGCCCACGTCTTACACATAACGACAAAGCAAGAGATCGATTTCTTGTCTCAACATAAAGGAAATATTACCTTTGAGATTACTCCACAGCATTTAACAATTTATGCACCAGACTGTTATGATAAACTTGGTACCTATGCTCAGATGAACCCCCCAATAAGAGACAAGTCTCATCATGATAGATTATGGTATGCAGTTAAAAATAATTTTAATGACACTATAGGTTCGGATCACGCACCTCATTTAAAAGTAAATAAAGATAAAGAATATCCAAACTCACCGTCTGGTATGCCTGGTGTTCAAACTTTAATGCCTGTTATGTTAAATCATATTAATGAGGGAAAGTTATCTCTAAATCAATTGATGAATTTCGTTTGTGAAAATCCAGTTAAAATTTTTGGAATAAAGAATAAGGGATTTATCAAAGAGGGATTTGATGCAGATTTTACAATAGTGGACATGAATAAAAAAATTGTCATTAAAAATGAAAATATAGAGAGTAAGTGTGGATGGTCTCCTTTTAATGGAGTTGAATTTAAAGGCACACCTGTTTCAACTATTATTGCTGGAAAAATAAAGATGAAGGATAGTAAAATTTTAGGTAAACCAGACGGAACTCCTTTAAAATTTAATTAAGTTTTACTGTAAAAGTATTTACAAGCACAACTCCAATTACAATTAAAAACATTCCTAAAATTGCTTGCCAAGCTAAAGTTTGTTTGAAGAATATGTAACCTAGTATTGCTATTGTGAATATTCCAAGTCCACTCCATGTTGCATAAACAATTGCAATAGGAAGTTTGTTTACTACAAAAGTTAATAAATAAAAGGCGCTCAAATAAAAGATTGTTAATAAAGTTGTTGGAATTAGTTTTGTAAAATTTTGTGATGTAGGGAGAAGCATTGTACCAGCTACTTCACAAAAAATTGCACCTACTAGAAATAAATAAGTTTTAACCACCTTTTAAAATATTATTTTTGATAAGATCTTCTTTAATTTCACTTAAAATTGCTGGATCATCTATTGTTGGTGGCATCTTATATTCGACATCATCTGCAATTTTCCTTATAGTACCTCTTAATATTTTTCCTGATCTTGTTTTTGGAAGTCTTTTAATCACTATTGCAACTTTAAATGCAGCCACAGGACCAATTTTGTCTCTTACCATTTGAATACATTCTTTTGAAATTGTTTCATTATCTTTCTCAACACCTGCTTTTAATACAATAAGGCCTATAGGTAATTGACCCTTCAACTTATCTGCAATACCAAGGACAGCACACTCAGCAACTGATTGATGTTCAGACAAAACCTCTTCTATTGCACCAGTAGATAATCTATGACCAGCTACATTTATAATGTCATCTGTTCTTGACATAATCCAAATATATCCATCCTCATCAATATGTCCGGCATCATAGGTTTGATAATAACCATCATAGTTTGACATATAGTTTTCTTTATATCTTTTATCAGCATTCCAAAGTGTTGGAAAAGTTCCAGGAGGCAAAGGTAGTTTTACAACTATATCTCCCATTTCGTTAGGTTTAGCCAAAGTCTGATCTGACTTTATAACTTTTACATCATAACCAGGAACAGCTTTACAAGCTGAACCATATTTCGTTTCCATCATTTCAATTCCTGTGCAATTAGAACTGATTGCCCAACTTGTTTCAGTTTGCCACCAGTGATCAATAACTGGAACATTTAATAAATTTTCCGCCCATTTGATTGTATCTGGATCTGCTCTTTCTCCAGCAAGAAATAGACTTTCAAATTTAGATAGATCGTATTTAGAAAAAAATTTTCCTTCAGGGTCTTCTTTCTTAATTGCCCTAAATGCAGTAGGAGCTGTAAATAAAGATTTTACTTTATAATCAGAAATGATTTTCCAAAATGCTCCAGCATCTGGAGTACCTACTGGTTTACCCTCAAATAAAACAGTAGTGCATCCTTTAAACAAAGGAGCATAAACAATATACGAATGCCCAACAATCCAACCAATATCACTTGCAGACCACCAAATATCTCCCGCATCTATGTTGTAAATATTTTTCATTGTCCACTTTAATGCAACTATATGACCACCAATATCTCTTACTATTCCTTTAGGAGTGCCCGTGGTCCCAGATGTATATAGAATATAGGCAAATTCATTTGAATTCATTTCAACACAATCAACTTCATTTGCTTTTGAAACTACTTCTTCCCAACTTACTTCTTTTGGAGCATTTAATTTTACTTCATGACCTGATCTTTGAAATAAAATCATTTTATCAATTTTATGATTAGCAAGTTTAATTGCTTCATCTACTAGTGGTTTATATTCTACGGTTCTTCCAGGCTCAAAACCACATGAAGCAGTGACTAATACTTTTGCTCTACTATCATCAATTCTACTTGCGAGCTCGTTAGAAGCAAATCCACCAAAGACTACAGAGTGTATTGCTCCTATTCTTGCGCAAGCAAGCATAGCAACTACTGCCTCTGGTATCATTGGCATATAAATGATAATTCTATCTCCTTTATTAACGCCTTGATCTTTAAGTGCCCCTGCAAATATTGAAACTTTTGATCTTAACTCTTCATATGTAAGTTTACTTTTTTTTCCTGTGATGGGACTATCATAGATAAGTGCAGTTTTTTTACCTTGACCCCTATCAATATGAATATCTAATGCATTGTAGCAAGTATTTGTAACTCCATCCTCAAACCATTTGTAAAAAGGTGGGTTTGATTTGTTTAAAATTTTTGTGGGTTTTTTAAACCAAAAGATATCGTCAGATGCTTCTTTCCAGAAGTTCTCTGGACTTTCAATTGATTTTCTATAAATTTCCTTAAATTTATCTGACATAATAATATTGATTCGTTAGTTAATTTACTGTGGTTTTTAAATCACAAATTGTATTTAATTTTAAAAAATGAGTAAAATCAATGTAAATTAATGTCATTTATGTCTTCTATTAAGTGTTTTTATTTGGTATTTAACCACAACTTTTGCTTAGGGAAGCCTAAGCTTAGTTTATATAAACTAAAGTAAAAACTAACTAAAGAGGGAGTTTTTTATGAAAAAACTTAAACTGTTTGCTCTAGCGACCTTAGCCCTAGTGGGTTATGCAGGTGTTGCTAACGCGGCAGACGCAACGATGTTGATGCAAGACGACTTTGTTGGAATATCTTTTTGGATTATTTCAATGGGTATGTTAGCAAGTACTGCTTTCTTCTTCATGGAGAGAGGTTCTGTTAACCCTGCATGGAAAACATCAGTAACTGTTGCTGGTCTAGTAACTGGTATTGCTTTCATTCACTATATGTACATGAGAGAAGTATGGGTTGCTACAGGTGACTCACCAACAGTATACAGATATATTGACTGGTTAATTACTGTGCCATTACAGATGGTAGAATTCTACTTAATTCTTGTTGCAGTAAGAAAAGCAAACTCTGGAATGTTCTGGAGATTGTTAATCGGTTCATTAGTAATGTTAATCGGTGGATATTTAGGAGAAGCTGGATACATTAACGCTACACTTGGTTTTGTAATCGGTATGGCTGGATGGATCTACATTCTTTATGAAATATTCTCTGGTGAAGCTGGAAGAGCTGCCGCTAAAAGTGGAAACAAAGCTCTAGTAACAGCGTTCGGTGCAATGAGAATGATTGTAACTGTAGGTTGGGCAATTTACCCATTAGGCTATGTATTTGGTTACTTAACAGGTGGTGTAGATGCTAACTCATTAAACGTTGTTTACAACTTAGCTGACTTCATTAACAAAATTGCATTCGGTCTAGTAATCTGGGCTGCTGCAATGAGTTCTGGAGCTGGTGCAAGAGCTAGATAATTACTATTTAAACTAAATTTATAGGGCGAGTATGTTTTGCATACTTGCCCTATTTTTTTTAAGCCTTATATACATTTATATGCCAAAAATAACCTACAACACTCATGACAATAAAACTTATACTATAGAGGTTCAAAATGGATTAACAGTAATGGAGGGAGCGGTCCAAAATGATATTCCAGGAATAGATGCAGATTGTGGTGGAGGAATGGCTTGTGCGACGTGCCATGTTTATGTCAAAGAAGATTGGTTTAATAAATTACCAAAAAAAGAGGATGGTGAAGAAGACATGTTAGATATGGCATTTGAACCAAAACCAAACAGCAGACTTAGTTGTCAAATAATTGTCTCAAACGATTTAGATGGATTAGAAGTAAATATACCATCCAAGCAAACTTAGATGAATAAAACCGATGCATTAATTATTGGAGCAGGTCCGACAGGATTATTTACTGCACATCAACTAAAATTAATTGGGTTAAATTGCGAGATTGTTGATAACTTGAATAAGATTGGAGGTCAATGTATTGAGCTTTATCCAGATAAACCAATTTATGACATACCTGCAGTGCCTGAGTGCACAGGTGAGGAATTAACAAATAATTTATTAAATCAATTAAAACCTTTTGATATCAAATTTCATTTAAATGAGAGAGTTGAGCAGGTTAAGAAAGAGAATGATAATTGGTTAGTAAAAACTAGTGGTGGAAACTCTTTTCAGACACCCAATGTAATTATTGCAGGTGGGGTTGGCTCATTTGAACCTCGAAAATTTTCGCCAAAAGAATGCGAAAAATTTGAGAATAAATCATTATTTTATTCTGTAAAAAATAAAAGTGTATTTAAAGGAAAAACCGTTTCAATTTTTGGAGGAGGAGATAGCGCATTAGATTGGGCCATTGAATTATCAAAAGATAGCAATGTTAATTTAATACATAGAAGAGATGAATTTAGAGGAGTACAAGCTACAGTAGATAAAATGTATGAACTTAAAAAAGCTGGTAAAATAAATCTATTTACAAAATATCAAATTAAAAATGTGCATGGAGACAAAAAACTTGAGAGTATAGATATTATACATGAGAATAGTGAAATACAAAGTTTAAAGACCGATTATGTTTTAGGGTTTTTTGGTCTTATTATGCAATTAGGACCAATTGCTAATTGGGGACTTAATTTGAATAAAAAAACTATTGAGGTAGATACTGAAAAATTTGAGTCAAATCAAAAAGGTATCTATGTGGTAGGAGATATTTGTAATTACCCTGGAAAATTGAAATTAATTTTGTCGGGATTTCATGAAGGTGCTCTAGCTGCGAGGGCATGTTTTAAATTAGCAAGACCTAACGAAAAATATAGGTTTGAATTTACAACCACCTCGACAAATTTATTGAAAAGACTTGGAAAAAAAGAGTGATAGACCTTTTTTCAGCTAATACACCTAATGGTAAAAAAATTAGTATTATGCTCGAAGAAATTGGATTTAATTATAAGGTAATTGAGATTGATATTAATAAGGGTGAACAATTTAATGAAGACTTTAAAAAAATAAGCCCTCTAAGCAAAATCCCAGTAATAATTGATCAAGAAAATAAAAAAACAGTCTTTGAGTCTGGCGCAATCCTAATTTACTTAGCTGAATTAAGTGGAAAATTTTATAATTCTGAAGAAAGGTTAGAGATCAATCAATGGCTTATGGCTCAAATGGGTTATGTGGGTCCAATGCTAGGTCAACATCATCAATTTCATCATTATAATCCTGGAAAAAGTAAATTTGGTGAGGATAGATATTTTAAAATTTCTAAACGAATATATAAAGAATTAGACGATAGATTATCTGTATCAAAATACTTATCAGGAGATAATTACACAATTGCAGATATTGGCACGTTTCCATGGATAGCAAGACACGAATGGCATGATATTGGGCTTAAAAATTATAAAAATCTCACTAGATGGTACGACGAAATTTCTGAAAGGGAAGGTGTAAAAAAAGGTTTTGCATTTATGAATGAAAGTGAGAAACCGCCCAAACCGTATTAATTCATTGAAGATAGCAATCTAAATAAAGAGGCGAAAATTCCGTGACCTGAGACCTCTATGGCAAGCACAATGATAATTATTAAGATTATTTTCGTATCCATTAACTAAATACAATAAATAACAAAATTATCCAAAACAAACCATAATAATAATAAATATATTTTTTAGTAAAATAATAAGTTACTGGATTATGAACTTTTTTAGTTTTTTTCTTTTTTTTAGTCATCTGCGTGAACCTTTTCATCCTTTTCATGTTTTTCTTGTGCAGCAATAGTATACTTTGCTACAGGTCTTGCTATTAACCTTTTAAGTCCAATTGGCTCAGCTGTATCGAGGCAATATCCATATATATTTTCTCTAATTCTTGCTAGTGCTTTATCTATCTCCGAAATTAATTTTATTTGTCTGTTAATAGCTTTCATTTCAACATTTTTATCGGTGTAGGAACTTGCTTGATCTACAATATCTGCTGAAATGCTATTGTCGTCCAAACTTCCATTATATAAAGCTTGATTATTTGCTTTAATCAATTCTTTTCTCCATTCTTGGAGTTTCATTCTAAAAAATATTTTGTGTTTTTCGCACATATATTTTTCAGTATCTTTTGGAATATAGTTTTTAGAAATTTTAACTGGGCTTCTACTTACGTCTTTAGCTTTAGCCACTACAATTTTAGTTACTTTTTTAATTTTAGTTTTACTAGTGGATTTACCTTTTGGTTTTACAACTTTTTTTTTAACTTTGCTGGTTTTAGCCATATTATCAAACTTAATTCGGGCGAGTATATTCAGCAAAATATGGGTGTCAAGCAACGTTAATTATTGTAATTATTAAGTAATGATCAGTTTAAATAGAAATATAAATAATATATTTTTTATTTTTGTTCTATCGCATTTATTGATTTGGACAATTGTTCCAACAATAACTAATAAAAATTTACCCCTAGATGTAATCGAAGCACTTGCATGGGGCAGCAATCTAGATTGGGGTTTTAATAAACATCCTCCTGGTAGCGCATTTTTTCCAGAAATTTTTTTTCAGATTTTTGGCGCACAGGATTGGGCATATTATTTTTTAAGTTCACTATTTGTAGTGATTTCTTTTTATTTTGTTTTTAAAGTCGCTGATGAGATTTTTTCAAGTAAATTATTAAGTCTTTTTTCTGTTTTAATTTTAGAGGCAATCTATTTCTATAATTTTACGACACCTGAGTTTAATGTAAATGTATGCCAACTCCCATTTTGGTCTTTAGTCGTTTATTTTTCATGGAAAATTTACTCTTTAAAAGAGATAAAATTATTAGATTGCTTTTTAATTGGTTTAGTTAGTGCAATAGGATTTTTGTCAAAGTACTTATTTGTATATTTATTAGCATCAATCTTTTTATTTTTTATGTATTTAATATTAATTAAAAAAGATAGAAAATTTGATTTCAAATATTTTATCACTTTAGAAGTTTTTGTAATTTTATTAATTCCTCATCTCATATGGTTATATGACAATGATTTTATCACACTTTTTTATGGCTTAAAAAGAACTGGCTTAGAAGAGCCAAGCTTAGTAAATCATTTTGAACAGCCAATATTATTTTTACTTAAACAGGTAGGAACACTCATCCCGTTTTTCTTTTTGGTTTGGTTATTGATAAAAAAAATTAAATTTAAGTTTAATGTTAAAGATAAAAAGTTACTTTTTCTATTAACCATAAACATATTACCAATTTTCTTAATATTTATTACCTCGGTGGTAACGGGTTCTAAAATTAGAACAATGTGGATGACACCCTTTTATTTATATTTTGGGGTTCTATTCATCTATATTTTGAAATCACAAATAAATGTTAAAAGAACAAATTCTTTTTTATCGGGATTCTTGTTTTTATTTTTTTTGTCACCAACTATTTATTCTTACGTATCAATTTCTCAAACAGATAAAAGAACTGACTATCCCGGAAAAGAGATTGCATCTAAAGTTCAATTAATTTGGAATAAAGATTTTAATGGAGAAATTCAATTCGTCACTGGAGACGAATGGAAAGCTGGAAATTTATCGTATCACTTAAAATCACGACCTGTTTGGGAAGGATCTGCAAATAACGAGATATTGGAAAACGCATCAAAATTTATTTGTGTTGAAGATGTTTGTTTGGGAAGATACTAAAATTAGATTATATTATGAAAATAATAATTTTGACCCCGGTATATAATGATTGGCAATCGGTATATAAACTAATCGGTGAAATTAATAACCTATCGTTAAACAAAGAATTCGAAATTTCAGTTTACATATTTAATGATTTTTCAAATTATGATCGTCCCGATTTTGAAAAAAATCTAGAAAATATAAATTCTATAAAGATCTTTAATATGAAAAAAAATCAAGGACATGCAAGATGTATTGCTACTGGTCTAAAATATATTTTTGAAAAAGATAATTTTGATTATGTAATTCCTATGGATGGAGATGGTGAGGATAGACCTGAAGAGATTGAATTATTTTTAAACCAAATAAAAATATTAAAAAACAAACCTATTGTAGGAGAAAGGGTTAAAAGATCTGAAAGGATGATATTTAGGTTTTGTTACCAACTACATAAATTTCTAACATTTGTATTTACTGGAAAGTCAATTAAATTTGGAAATTATACTTGTCTACCAAGACCAATTGTAGAAAAAATGATGAAAGAAAAGGCTACTTGGAACAGTTTTTCTGGGTCACTAAAAAAGATTGAGAGTGATCTTATTTCTATTCCTTCTATTAGAGGTCATAGGTATTTTGGCCCATCAAAAATGAGTTTTATCAATTTAATTAAACACTCACTTTCAATTATTAGTGTATTTAGAAAAACTTTTTTAATTCGATCTGCTTTTTTCATAATTATTTACATTTTGATGATAAAAAGTAATGCATCTGTTATTACTACGATGCCTTTAATTTTTTTATTAATAGCTGTTTATTTTGTGTCAAATTTAGCATTAAGAGAAAATATGGAAGAATTTAGAAATTGTTTGAGCCAAATAAATGATATTGAAAATATCAAATGAAAAAAAAAGATCTTTATTATGAAAGAATTCCAACAAAACTTCAAAGAGAAGATGTTAAATATTTGGGAAGCATGCTTGGTAAAGTTATATTTACTCAAGAGGGTAAAAAATTCTTTGATTTAGTAGAAAAAATTAGAAAATTATCAAAAGCAAATAAAGTGAATCCAAATCAAAAAAAATTAAATATTAAAATTATAGATACTATAAAAAAAATCAATCCTCAAAATACTTTAAAATTAACAAGAGCATTTTCACATTTTATGAATTTAATTAACTTAGCAGAATTAGTGGATGCCTCGAGAGTTTTGAATGATTATGAAAATGATAAAAAAAAAATCAACAATCAGAGCATATTTATTGAGGAAATTTTTGAGAATTTATTTAAGAAAAAAAATATTTCAAATAATACAATATATAATTTAGCAAAAAGCTTAAATATAGGTATTGTTCTAACTGCTCATCCAACAGAAGTAAAAAGAAGAACCTCAATTCAAAAATATCATAAAATTATTGAGATACTCGAGCAAAGAGAGTTGTTAAAAAATTTTCCCTCAAAGTTAAAAGTACTTAATAAAGAGCTTTTTGATGAATTAACAATTATTTGGAATACGGATGATTTAAAAAGAGTAAAGCCATCACCTTTTGACGAGGCTAGATGGGGACTTGCTATAATTGAGGATAGTTTGTGGGATACTGTTCCAAAAGTTTATAGAAAATTAAACTCTATATTTTTAAAAAATATGGGCAAAAGTCTACCTAAAAATTTTAATCCAATAGTATTCGGCTCGTGGATGGGTGGTGATCGAGATGGCAATCCTAATGTAACTGCTGATGTTACGAGAAAAGTAATCCTATTATCTAGATGGGAAGCTGCGAAACTTTATGAGAAAGCACTCACTAAAATAATTAGATCTTATTCAATGAAAAATTGCTCAAAAAAAATCCTTAAAAAAGTTGGAAAATCATTTGAGCCTTATAGAGTTTTTTTAAGACCTTTAAGAGACAAAATTCGAACAACACACAGATCTATTGAACAACATTTGGTGAATAAAAAACCTTTGGATTTTGATAAATTAATAAGTTCTCGTGAGGAAATATTAAAACCACTCAGAGTAGTAAGAGAGTCTCTTGAACAGAATCAAAATGAAAATATAGCTAACGGCGAATTACTTGACTTAATGAGAAGAGCTAAATGTTTCGGTATTAATTTAGCAAGATTAGATATAAGACAAGAGTCATCTAGGCACAGTCAACTAATAAATGAATTTGTTAAAAGAAAATATAATAAAGATTTTTTAAGATTTAGCGAAAACGAAAAAATTAAATTCTTAAAAAAATTGATAACTTTAAAGAAGAATCAAATAAATAACTTAAAATTTATAAACAAAGAAAATAAAGAGGTATGGTCTACTTTTAAAATATTAGCTAATGAACCTAGTGAAAGTTTAGGAGCGTATGTTATATCAATGACAACTTCAGCATCTGATTTATTATCAGTCTTATTTTTACAAAAGGAGGCAAAAATTAAAAATAAATTAAGAGTTGTTCCATTGTTTGAAACTTTGGATGATCTGATTAATTCAAAATTGATAATGCAGACTTTATTTTCACAAAAGTGGTACAGAAAATTAATTAAATATAAACAAGAGGTAATGATTGGTTATTCAGACTCCAGTAAGGATGCGGGTAAAATATGTGCGAGCTGGCATCAGTATAAGGCTCAAGAGGAAATAGTGAATTTAGCAAAAAAATTTAATATCGAAGTAGTTTTCTTTCATGGACGAGGGGGATCTGCAGGAAGAGGAGGTGGACCAATACAAGCAACTCTAAGATCTTTACCCCCCAACTCAGTAAATGGGAAAATTAGAATTACTGATCAGGGCGAAGTTATCCAACAAAAATATGGTTATGAACCTTTAGCTAATTATAATTTATGTAGTTACATAGGTGCTGTTACTGAAGCTACTTTAAATCCACCACCGTCTCCCAAAAATAATTGGAGAAACTTAATTGAAAAAATGTCAGATATATCTAAAAGCTCTTATAGAAAAAATATCAATCAAAGTTCAGAGTTTATAAAATACTTTGAAACAGTCACTCCTCACAAAGCACTTGGAAAACTTTCAATTGGCTCAAGACCTTCAAAAAGAAAAAATATTGATAATATAAAAAGTTTAAGAGCAATCCCTTGGGTTTTTGCTTGGACACAAATTAGACTGATGCTTCCAGCATGGCTTGGAAGTGCAGAAGCTTTAAGATACTCCTACATTAATAAATTTAGAAAAACCTTATTGGACATGGAGAAAAATTGGCCATTTTTTAACTCTATGCTAGATACCCTAGATATGGTCATTGCAAAAGCTGATCCTGAGATATCTAAAATTTATGAGGGATATTTAGCAGATGATAGTTTAAAGAGAGTTGGAAAAAAACTTAGATTTCAATTTGATGTTATAAAAAAATTGAATAAAAAAATTACACCCAAAGAGATTGCTGTAACCAGAAAACAATTCAGATCACCAATCATAGCCAGAAATATTTACTCTGAGGTACTTAATATTATTCAACCTACCGTGATTAAAAAACTTCAAGTCAATAAAAACCCTAAAAATAAGCAGTTCCTAAATGATGCTTTACTTACTTCCATAGCTGGTATTTCAGCTGCAATGAAAAACACTGGTTGATAATTTTTTTAGATAGCCCTAATTGTTGGTAGACAATAAAAATCAGCTGTATCTATCTTAGAAGAATACTGTCTTCTCATATTCCATTTTTTATGAACACCTGCACTTGCAAGACTTAGTGTAGATCTTCCATACCTATAGTTGGTATTGTCAATTGATTGCATTAGGCTTTTTATCTTTTCATCTTTTTCTGATGAAAATAAATTTTTTCTTCCATCATCATTACGCAATCCTGTAAGCATAACACCTGCTTTCTGATATCGATATCCATTTTTGAAAAGACTTTCTAAAATTGAAACTGCAGTTTTAACGGTTTCAATACTATTATTTGTTGCAATCGGAAAATCAATTGTCTTTGCATTTGAATAATAACCATAGTCTTTTTGAAAAGGACTAGTTCTAACAAAAACTGTAATTGCTTTTGCAACTAAAGATTCTGATCTAATTTTTTCAGACGCATTTAAACAGTAGTTTGCAACTGCTTCTTTTAATTCTTGAAACTTTTCAATTCTTTTTCCAAATGATCTTGAAACTACACAACTTTTTCTTTTTGTTTGTGTTGTCTCTAAACCAATACATGGTACTCCTCTAAGTTCCATTGCAGTTCTAGAACTTAAAACATTAGAACACTTTTTAATCCACGTATTAGATTTATTCTTGAGTTGTTTTGCATTATAAATTCCGTTCTTTTGATAAAATTTTGTGAGCTGTTTACCAACACCCCACACATTGTTAATTTCGACTTTTTCTAAGATAGGATCTAAATTCTCAATACCAATTAAACTAGTAACACCTGATTGTTTTTTCTTTGCAATATGATTTGCAACTTTACTTAAAGTTTTAGTTTTAGCGATACCAATACTAGTTGGGATCCCGGTCCATTGTAAAACTGTTTCTCTAATTTCTCTTCCAACTTTTTCAACTTCTGAGTCTGGAAAATTAGATAAATCTATAAATGCCTCATCAATTGAGTAAACTTCTATTTCAGTATTAAATCTTTTCAAAGTTCTCATTACTCTTCTAGATAAATCTCCATATAAAGAGTAATTAGATGAAAAAACTTCAACTTTATTTTTAACAATAATATCTTTTGCTTTAAAATAAGGTTCACCCATTTTGATCCCCAATGCTTTTGCTTCACCGGATCTAGAAATGATACAACCATCATTATTGGATAAAACTACAACAGGTTTTTTTCTTATTTTTGGATTGAATAATCTTTCACATGAAACATAGAAAGAATTACAGTCAACTAAAGCTAACTTTTTAGTACGTAGAATGGATGACATAAGTCACAACCCCCCAAATAAAAACATCTTCTTCTTCGTTAATTAAAATTCTATTAGAAAAATCTTTAGAACCAGACGATAGAAATTTTTTATCTCTTTCTTGAACTAAAGTTTTAACCACAAGCTCATCATGAACATTTGCAATAACGGTCGAAAAGTTTTTTGGTTTTAAACTTTTATCAACAACTAATAGATCTCCATCATTAATTCCAACATCCACCATGGATTTTCCTTGAACTCTGATAATAAAAGTAGCTGGAACATTTTTGATTAAGTGCATGTTCAGATCGATATCTTCTTCGATATAATCGGTGGCAGGTGAGGGAAAACCAGCACCAGCTTTATGTAGATAATAGGGAATAGTTAGTTTCATGTTCTTGTTTTGTTCTAATTTATAGCCCATTTATGCAATGCACGCAAGAGGTTGTATTTTGAGTCCGTAATTGAATCAAAAGTGAATCAAACCGTGAACATCAAAACTATATTTTGTATGCTTGTGGATAACTTCAACCAAGGATAGTTTAAATTATCAAATGAAAAAATTAATTTGTCATTGTGGAGCTGTCGAAGCAGAAATTAATTTAGATGGAGATTTAGCTAAAGTAATAAAATGTAACTGTTCTATTTGTAAAAGAAAAGGAGCAATCATGTCGATGGTAAAAAATGAAGATTTTAAAATTACCAAAGGGGAAGACAAATTAAAACTTTATCAATTTCATTCAAAAGTTGCCAAACATTACTTTTGTTCTGATTGTGGGATTTATACTCATCACAATCCAAGGATTAACCCAGCAATGACAGGATTTAATATTGGATGTATTGATGAAATAAATACTTTTGATATAAAAGAAGTTCCTGTAAACGATGGTCAAAATCATCCATTAGATAAAAAATAATTTTCATGGAACAATTTAGTTTATGCTTTGGAGGAGTAAAAAAAGATTGTTTAAGCTTCATTAAATCTCAAGAGACAAAAGCTGATAAATTTAAAAATAAAGAAAGAATGATCAAATCTTTCTTAATTCCCTTATGTTTTTGGATCAATAAAAAAACTGATAAAAAAACTCCTTATTTTGTGGGTTTAGCAGGTGGTCAAGGAACTGGTAAAACTACAATTAGTTCTTTAATCAAAATTATTTTAACTAAACACTTTAAATTAAATGTTTTTAGGATTTCAATAGATGATTTTTATAAAACAAGAAAAGAGCGAATAAACTTATCAAAAAGAGTTCATCCTATGCTTTTAACAAGAGGGGTTCCTGGAACACATGATATAAATATGATGTTAAATTTCTTTAGAAAGTTAAAAAGTAAGAAATTCAAAAGGTTAAAATTACCAACATTTAACAAAGCCATAGATGACAGATATAATAAAAAAAAATGGTATGATTTAAAAAAGAGACCAGACGTGATCATTTTTGAGGGGTGGTGTGTTGGTGCAAAACCTGAGAAAAATACCACTTTAAATAAAGCAATAAATTCATTGGAAAGAGCAAAAGACCAAAAAAAAATATGGAGAAAACATGTCAACCATCAACTAAAATCAAAATATAAAAACTTATATTCACAATTAGATTGTTTAATTTACCTTAAAGCTAAAAATTTTAGCTTGTTACAAAAATGGAGATTAAAACAAGAGAGGAAACTTTGGGTGAAAAGTAAAGTGAGATCAAAAATAATGAGCAGGGAAGATGTATTAAATTTTATGCAAACTTATCAAAGAATAACCCAAAATATGATTAGAAATATGCCAAAGTATGCGTCAGTAATATTTAATTTAAATAGTAACCATCAAATTAAATCTACTGTATATAAAAACAAATGATCAGAATTTTAATTATAATTACAAGCTTTATATTTTTAATTAGTAATGCTAATGCTGAGACTTTTTCTGTAGCATTAAAAAAGGCTTATAATGACAATAATGAGTTAAATGCGGAAAGAGAAAGTCTAAATATTTCTGAACAAGAATTAAAAATTTCAATAAGTTCGTATTTACCCTCAGTAACTTTGAGTGGAAGTAAAAGCTCAGAGGATACAAATAAATTAACTAATCAAAATGGAACAGATGCAACAATTTCAGATGTAGATCCAACTGTGCAATCATTAACAATAACACAAACATTAATTGATTTTGGAAGAGGGGCAGAATTAAGTAAAAGCAAAATTGGTATTGAACTAGCTAAAGCAAAGCTTTTAAAAAAAGAGCAAGAAATTTTATACAAATCAATTGAAGCCTATACGGGTTTGATTTCAGCTAACGAAAAACTCAAGATTAATAAATCCAATGTCGATTTATTAGATCGTCAAGTTGAAACAGATAGAATTAGACTTGAAAGAGGTAATATATCATTATCAGATGTTGCTCAGTCAGAGTCTTCCTTAGCAGGTGCACAAGCTAAATTAATTCAAGCTGAAAATGATTTTTTAACCAGTAAGTTAAATTATGAAAATGTTATTGGCACAATTGGTGATACAGAAGCATTAGATAAATCATCAATTGTAATAGTTAATTTACCCAATAAACTGAAATCTGCAATAGATATATCAAAAAAAGGTAACCCAGATTTAATTATAGCGAAACTTGAATATGAGCAATCAAAAAAAGATACTACCGGTGCAAGATCTGATTTAGCACCAACAGCTACATTATCATTCGATAGATCAAAAACGGATGACCTAAGTTCTACCTATGATGAAAAAGAACAAGATACTTTAAAGGCAACTGTGACGTGGCCATTTTTTTCTGGAGGTAAGAATTATGCAAATCTAAATAAAAATAAAAGTTTAGAGACACAAAAAAATCTCCTTTTAAATAACACAATTAAAAAGAACCAAACAGATGTTGCAAGCGCGTGGTCAAATTACCAATCTAATAAAAGTTTATTAAATTCAGTAAGATCTCAAGTGAACGCTGCTGAAATTGCAAATGAAGGGATTGTAGCTGAATACAATAGTGGTTCAGATAGAACTACTTTAGAGGTTATTCAGTCTAACTCTTTATTATTGAATGCTCAGATTTCGTTGGCAGACTCAGAGAGAAACTACATTCTTTCGCAGTTTAATCTTTTAAAATCTATTGGATTACTCAATAGCGAATATCTTAAATTAAGATAAAAATTAGCTTTTTTAGGCTTAAATAAATAAATCTTGCCAATGAGAACAAAATGTGTACATTTATAAGCATGATTCGAGTGATAAAAATATTAAAAAAAAGAGGCAAAAAATGACTAAAAATAACTTAAAAGTAGTTAAATCTAATAAAAATCAAGAATTGGAAAATAAAGAAAAAAATAAAGCATTAGATGCTGCGATCAGCCAAATAACTGACAACTTCGGAAAAGGTTCAGTTATGAAGCTAGGTGAAAAAAGAGCAATGGATATCGAGTCGATTTCAACAGGCTCCTTAAGTTTAGATTTAGCTTTAGGAATAGGTGGTTTACCGAAAGGAAGAATTGTTGAAGTTTACGGACCAGAGTCTTCTGGAAAAACAACATTAGCATTACAAGTTGTTGCTGAAGCCCAAAAAGCTGGTGGAATTTGTGCATTCGTTGATGCAGAACATGCTTTAGATCCAGTTTATGCAAAAAAATTAGGAGTAAATACTGAAGAGCTTTTAATTTCACAACCAGATGCTGGTGAACAAGCTTTAGAAATAGCTGATACACTAGTAAAATCAGGCTCTATTTCAGTTATCGTAATCGACTCTGTTGCAGCGTTAACTCCAAGAGCTGAGATTGAAGGTGAGATGGGTGATCATCATGTTGGTCTTCAATCAAGATTAATGAGTCAGGCTTTAAGAAAATTAACTGGTTCAATTTCAAATACTAACACTATGATGATTTTCATTAATCAAATCAGAATGAAAATAGGAGTTATGTTTGGAAGTCCTGAAACAACATCAGGTGGAAATGCACTTAAATTTTATTCATCTGTAAGAATGGATATTAGAAGAATTGGTGCCATCAAAGATAAAGATGAAATTATTGGTAACTCTACCAGAGTAAAAGTAGTTAAGAATAAAGTTGCACCACCATTTAAAGTTGTTGAGTTTGATTTAATGTATGGAAGAGGAATTAGTAAAATGGGTGAGTTAGTAGACCTAGGTTCTAAAGCAGATATTATTGAAAAATCGGGAGCATGGTATGCTTACAAGGGTGAGAAAATAGGACAAGGTAGAGAAAATGCTAAAGTCTATTTAGCTCAAAATCCACAAGTTGCTGCAGAGATTGAAATGGCAATTAGAGAAAAAGCAGGTGTGATTTCTAAAAAAATTGAGGGAAATCCATTAAGTCCTGAAAAAATTGAAAAAGAGAAGAAAGTAGCTGAAAAAGAAGAAGCAGAAAAAGAAGCTACTCCTCCTAAAAAGAACTAGAATTAAAGGTCATCTT
This sequence comes from uncultured Pelagibacteraceae bacterium, assembly GCA_902633585.1. Classification (GTDB taxonomy): domain Bacteria; phylum Pseudomonadota; class Alphaproteobacteria; order Pelagibacterales; family Pelagibacteraceae; genus Pelagibacter. Next base: position 2,355 of record CACPGZ010000008.1, on the reverse strand, counting down.
TAAATTATAAAGGCGCTTATTATAAGCGCCTTTCCCCCTTATCGTTATCTAGACATAGAACAAAAAAGCTGTATTTTAAAAATATGGCAGACAAATCGTTAAATCAGATAAGAGGTACATTTCTTAAATACTTCGAGAAAAACGATCATAAAATTGTCGAGTCTAGTAATCTAGTACCAAATAATGATCCAACCTTAATGTTTGCTAATTCAGGTATGGTTCAGTTTAAAAATGTATTTACTGGTTTAGAAAAAAGAGATTATCAAAGGGCAACCACCTCACAAAAGTGTGTAAGAGCAGGAGGTAAGCATAATGATTTAGAAAATGTTGGTTACACACCAAGACACCATACTTTTTTTGAAATGTTGGGAAATTTTTCTTTTGGAGATTATTTTAAAGAAAGAGGTATTGAACTCGCATGGAATTTAATCACTAAAGATTTTGGTTTAGATAAAAACAGAATTTATGTAACCGTTTTTCATGAGGATGATGAAGCTTTCAATTTTTGGAAGAAAATAGCGGGTTTTAGTGATGATAGAATAATTAGAATTTCAACATCAGATAACTTTTGGTCAATGGGGGAGACAGGACCTTGTGGTCCTTGCTCAGAAATATTCTATGATCATGGTGATCATTTAAAAGGTGGATTACCAGGTACTAAAGATCAAGATGGAGATCGTTTTATTGAAATTTGGAACCTAGTTTTCATGCAGTATGAGCAAGTCTCAAAAGATAAAAGAATAGATTTACCTAAACCATCGGTTGATACAGGGATGGGGTTAGAGAGAATTGCGGCTCTTTTACAAGGTACACATGATAATTATCAAACTGATCACTTTAAGAAACTAATTAGCTCAATATCCGAAGTAACTAAAGTCAAACAAGAAGATAAAAATATATCCAGTTTTAGAGTGATTGCTGATCACTTAAGAGCAAGCTCATTTCTTTTAGCTGAAGGTGTTCTACCTTCAAATGAGGGTCGTGGATATGTTCTTAGAAGAATTATGAGAAGAGGAATGAGACATTCTCATTTGTTAGGATCTAAAGAACCAATCTTTTATAAAATTTTTGACACCTTAAAAAAAGAGATGTTAGGAAATTATCCAGAGCTTGAGCGGTCTCAATCTTTAATTAAAGAAACGTTAAGGATGGAAGAAGAAAAATTTTTAGTTTTACTTGATAGAGGTATTAAAATTTTAAATGATGAAATTGCGAAAATAGATAAAGTTTTACCTGGTGATGTAGCATTCAAATTATATGACACCTATGGTTTTCCATTAGATCTTACAGAAGACATCTTAAAGAATAAATCATTGAAAGTTGATCATAAGAAATTTGATGAATTGATGAAAAAAAGCAAAGAACTTGCAAAAAAGAACTGGAAAGGTTCTGGAGATAGTTCTGAGGAAGCAATATGGTTTTCAATTAAAGATAAAGCTGGTCCGACAGAATTTTTAGGTTACGAGTCTAATCAGTCCGAAGGTATCGTATTAAATTTAATTAAAAATAACAAAGAAGTAAAATCTTTATCTTCTAGTGAAGAGGGTATGATCATTACTAATCAAACTCCTTTTTACGGTGAGTCAGGAGGACAAATTGGAGACAAAGGAACAATTGTTTCTGGTAATTCTATTTTTGAAGTAGAGGATACTCAAAAAAAACTTGGAGACTTATTTGTTCATTACGGATCTTTGAAAACTGGAGAAATAAAGATTAACGACGTTATTGAAATGAAAATAGATGTTGAAAGAAGAAATAATTTAAAAGCTTACCATTCTGCTACCCACTTACTCCACGAGTCATTAAGAAGAACCTTGGGGAAACATGTTATGCAAAAAGGATCATTAGTTGCTCCAGATCGGTTAAGATTTGACTTTAGTCATATGAAACCAATTACCAATGACGAGTTGGAGATTATTGATAAGTTGGTTAATGAATATGTCTCAAATAGTTCTGAAGTAACTACAAGAATTATGACACCAAAGGCTGCTATCGAGAAAGGAGCACTAGCTTTTTTTGGAGAAAAATATGGAGAAGAAGTTCGTGTAGTATCTATGGGCAAGGAAAAAGAAGCATATTTCTCAACTGAGTTGTGTGGAGGAACACATGTTAAAAATACTGGTGATATTGGAAAATTTAAAACCGTAAGCCAATCATCTATTGCTGCAGGTGTTAGAAGAGTTGAAGCGCTAAGAGATAAACAACTTGAGGACTTTGTTAGGAATAAAGAAAAGTTATCAACTTTATCTACTCAAAAAGATGAAGAAACTATTAAAGACTTATCATCTCAAATTATAAAACTTGGAGGTAAACCAAATGTTGATAACGATGATTTAAAAGAAATCATAAAAAATC
>CACPGZ010000007.1 GCA_902633585.1 uncultured Pelagibacteraceae bacterium | reverse complement strand
TGAGAAAACATCCAATAGATGGATTTAATAAAATGCACAAAGGAACAGACTTTGCTGCTCCAACAGGAACACCAATAATGGCATCTGGGTCAGGAGTGGTTAAGAAAGCAGGCTGGTGTGGCGGAGGCGGAAATTGTGTAGTTATCAAACACAATTCAACCTATCAAACAATTTATGCTCACATGTCTAAATTTGCTGCTGGATTAAGAAGTGGAGTTAGAGTTAAACAGGGGCAAACCATTGGGTATGTTGGCTCAACAGGGAAATCCACTGGACCACATTTACACTATGAAGTACTAATTAATGGAAAAAAAGTAAATTCTCAAACTTTAAAGCTTCCTTCTGGAAAAATTCTTAAGGGAGAAAATAGAAAACTTTTTGAAACTAAAAAAATAAAATTAAATGTTTTAAAGTCCGAAAAAATTGTTGGTATGAATTAATCTTTAAGAAATATTTATTTAATCTGAGTTATTGCTTTTTTCTCCTCGGTATGGTTCTGATTTTTATTCTCTTCAGCTATATTCTGTTGTGATTTAGAAATATCATTATTTGTCGAATTTAGTTTCCTTTGACTATCCTGATAATTTAAAATTCTAGTGAAATGGTCTGCATGTTGAAAATAATTTTCAGATAAAATTTTATCTCCACTAGACAAAGCTTCCCTTGCAAGATTACTATATTTTTCAATTAATTTTGATGCATTGTGATTATTTCTTCCTGGCGACTTTCTCTGGAAACTCTCATTTTTTGAAAAGTTAGAACCATATTTTGGTCTATCTAAGTTAGATTTAAAACCTCTGTCATTTCGTCTGAAGTTGTTTCTTCTAATGTTGTTGTTATTTCTAAATGTAACCATAAAATTTATTTTTTTGTACTAATTATACATCGATCATTTTTAGCTAAATCTTTCAAAGACTCATTAACATAGAAATTATTCTCATTTAGCATTTTCTTAACCGGTTCTCTTTGGTCATAACCAATTTCTAAAACAAGTTTGCCACATTTTTTTATCAATTCAGACGATTTTTTAATAACTTTTCTGATTACTGATAAACCCTCTAATCCACCATAAAGTGCTAATTTCGGCTCATAATTTTTCACATCCCTATCTAATTTACTTAAATCTAACTTTTTTATGTAAGGAGGATTAGCAATAATTAAATCATATTTGCGAAAAATTAAATTGTCAACATCTGATTTCAGTAATTTTATTCTATTACTTACACCAAGTTTATTTGCATTATATCTGCATATTTTAATACAATCTTTACTTAAATCTACACCTGTAGCTAAAAAAGACTTTTTTTCTTTTAATATTGAGAGTGATATACATCCTGATCCAACACCAATCTCTAAAAAATTGAGATTATCCTTATTTTTGTAAATTTTTAAAACTTGTTCTACTATTATCTCAGTTTCTGGTCTTGGAATTAAAACTTTTTCATTCACTTTAAAATTATAGTTCCAAAATGACTTTAAACCAGTTAAGTACGCTACCGGCTTTCCTTTTGAACGTTCTAAAATTAGATTTTTAAAAATATCTTGATCTTTTTGATTAAGTTTTCTATCAAAGTTTAACAAAATGAACTTTCTATCTTTGTTGATAACTTTAGATAATAAAATTTCACTATCTAATAAAGCAGAAGTTATCTTATTCTTTTTAAGCTCCTGACAAGCCTTTTTAATTGCAATTTCAATTTTCATTAATTTAAAATATTCAGACTTTCTTCTTGTGCTCGAAGAGTTAATGCCTCAATTATCTCATCAAATACCTCGCCCTCTAAAAATTCATCAAGCTTGTGTAAAGTTAAATTTATTCTATGATCGGTAACTCTTCCTTGTGGAAAATTATAGGTTCTAATTCTTTCTGATCTGTCACCCGAACCTATCTTATTTTTCCTATCTTTTGATCTTTCGCTTTCAATTCTAGACCTTTCAAGCTCATATAATCTAGCCCTTAAAATTTTCATTCCTTTAGCTTTATTTTTATGTTGAGATTTTTCATCTTGTTGTGAAACAGAAATTCCTGTTGGAATATGAGTTATCCTCACAGCACTATCTGTAGTATTTACTGACTGCCCTCCTGGTCCACCAGCCCTGAAAACATCAATTCTTAAATCACTTTCATTTATCTTAAGATCAACTTCCTCTGCTTCTGGCAAAACTGCAACTGTTGCTGCAGAAGTGTGAACCCTTCCCTGTGTTTCTGTATCAGGTACTCTTTGTACTCTATGAACACCACTTTCATATTTCAAAGTAGAATAAATATTATTCCCTTTTATTGAGGCAATAACTTCTTTTAAACCACCAGCTTCACTTCTAGAAATTGAAATTAATTCAAGACTCCATTTTTTTTTGTTAATTACTTTTTCATACATTTTAAAAAGGTCTGAAGCAAATAAACTAGCTTCTAAACCGCCCGTTCCAGCTCTAATTTCAATTATTGCATTTTTTTTATCTGCTTCATCTTTTGGTAATAAAAACAACTTTAATTTTTTTTCATTTTTCTCATTTTCAATTTCTAAATTATTCAATTCTGTTTCTGCCATTTTTATCATATCTGGATCTGAGTTTTTATCCTCTAAAATTGTTTGAATTTCTTTTTTATCTTCTTCAAAAGAAATATAAAATTTGGCAATTTTAATAATTTCATTGAGATCTGCATATTCTTTGGACTTTTCAGCGAAAGAATTTTTATCAATTTCCCCTGAGGATAACTCTTTCTCTAATAAGGCATGTTTTTTAATTAAATCATTGACAGTTTTTACAGGTATCATTTTGAATTATCTAATTCAGATGCTTTTTTTTCAATTTCGTTTACAACCCTATCAATCATATCCCTGGTTAAAACTTTTTCAGACTGCACTCCAGACAAATAAAGCATATTATTTCCTTTTTTACCTCCAGTTATTCCGACATCTGTCAAAGCTGCTTCTCCAGGGCCATTAACTACACAACCAATTACAGATAAAGTGATTGGAGTTTTTATATGTGAGAGTTTTTCCTCCAATATTTTTACAGTTTCGATTACTTCAAAACCTTGTCTTGCGCATGAAGGACAAGAAATTATTTTGACCCCCCTTTCTCTTAAATTTAAGGATTTTAGTATTTCGTTACCAATTTTGACTTCTTCAACAGGATTATCTGATAAAGAAATTCTGATGGTGTCACCGATGCCGTCTAAAAGTAATGTTCCTAATCCGATTGAAGATTTAATACTTCCAGGTATAAATCCTCCTGCCTCCGTAATCCCTAAGTGTAGTGGATAATCGGTGGATTTTGACAATTGTTTATACGCTTCGACGGACAAGAAAACATCCGATGACTTAACACTGATCTTTAAATTTTGAAAATTTTCATCCTCAAGTATCCTAATATTTCTTAGAGCACTTTCAACCAATGCCTCTGGACATGGTTCTTTATATTTTTCTAAGATATCTTTTTCTAGAGATCCCGCATTAACTCCTACTCTTATTGAACAATTATGATCGATTGCAGCTTTTACGACTTCTTTAATTTTATCTTTACTTCCAATATTCCCAGGATTAATTCTTAAACAACTCGCACCATTTTCAGCAGCTTCAATTGCTCTTTTGTAGTGGAAATGAATATCAGCGACTATAGGTACATCAACATGCTTAATTATTTCTTTTAATGCTTTGGATGATAACTCATCAGGACAAGAGACTCTAACTATGTCAGCTCCCTCAGAGCTAATTTCATTAATTTGTTTAATTGTAGCTTTTATATCAGTGGTAAGAGTATTGGTCATTGATTGAACTGATATAGGGTTTTCTCCTCCAACTTTTACTTTTCCAACATTAATCTCTCTCGTTTTTCTTCTTTTTATATCTCTGAAAGGTCTTATGCTCATTTTTTTTGGTCTAATTTAAATTCTTTATGAAGTGCAATCAAAGCTTTTTGTGTATCTTTTTTATCAATCAAAACTGAAATTTTAATCTCAGAAGTTGAGATTACTTTAATATTTATTTTTTTATTTGCCAATGATTGAAACATTCTAAATGTAACTCCAGGTGTGGTTATCATGCCTACACCAATCACTGAAATTTTAGAAACACCTTTCTCGAAAAGTAACTTTCTATAATTAATAGTTTTATTTTGCTGAATAATTTTTTTTGTTTTATTTAAGTCGTTTGTTTTTATTGTAAATGTTAAGTCTGTTTCTTTTCCATTAGCAGAAATATTTTGTACAACCATGTCTACGTTTATTAAATTTTTAGATAATGGTTTGAAGATTGCAGCAGCAACTCCGGGCTTATCTCTAACACCTACAAGAGAAACTTTTGAGTCATTTTGAGTTGAGGAAATCCCAGTAACAATTTTATTATTTACTATATTGGATCTTTTAGTAATCAATGTTCCTGACCTCTTAGAAAAAGAAGATTTTACCTCAATATTAATCCTATTTAATCTTGCATCTTGTATTGAAACTGGCTGCATAACTTTTGCGCCTAATGATGCCATCTCTAACATCTCTTCATAAGAAATTACTTTAATTTTTTTTGCATTTTTCAATTTATTAGGATCAGTAGTGTATATTCCCTCTACATCAGTATAAATTATACATCTCCTTGCTTTGAAAAACTTAGCAATCATAATTGCACTTGCATCAGATCCCCCCCGTCCTATAGTTGTAATTCTATTTTCATCATTTAGCCCCTGAAATCCAGTGACTATTGGTATGCCACCCTTTTTTAAATAATTGATAATATTTGTTTTATTGATTTGATTTATTCTTGAATTTTTATACTTTCCCTTTGTCATAATTGGAACTTGCCAAGATAACCAAGATCTAGCTTTATACCCATCATGAATTAATCTTCCAGCTATCAAAGAACATGCAACTTGCTCACCTGAAGAAACCAAAACATCATGCTCTGAGTCTGAAAAACTATCACTTATTTCAAAAGATTTTTTTATCAACTCATTTGTCACACCACTCATAGCTGATGAAACTACAATAACCTTGTAGTTTATCTTTTTATAGCCAATGATTATTTTAGCAACTCTTTTTATCTTTTTGATAGTACCAACTGAAGTGCCACCAAATTTTAATACTACAATTTTCATGATAAAATAATGTTTTTAAATTTAAAAAATATTGAATAAATACATGTTGAATATAAAGTCAACTCAGATATGAAAAATAACACAATAAATAAAAAAGAAATAGAAAAATTTTCTAAAATTGCGGAAGAATGGTGGAATCCTGAAGGTAAATTTAAACCATTACATAAATTTAACCCAATTAGAATTTCTTACATAAAAGAAAATATTATTAAGACTTTCAAACTCGACTATAATGAGATTCCTCTTAAAGATATCAAAATTCTAGATATTGGATGTGGCGGGGGCTTATTATCTGAACCTATGTGTAGGTTGGGTGCTAAAGTGACTGGTATTGATGCATCTGATAAGAATATCAAAGTTGCAAAACTCCATTCAAAAAAAAATAATCTTCAAATAGATTATTTCTGTTCATCACCTGAAAAATTTAATGCAAAAGATAAGTTTGATGTCATCTTAAATATGGAAATTGTAGAACATGTTCAAGATGTAAATTTTTTTTTAAAATCATGCAGTAAACTATTAAAAAAAGATGGAATTATGTTTGTTGCAACCTTAAATAAAACGTTAAAATCTTATGTTTTTGCAATTGTAGGAGCTGAATATATATTACGATGGCTTCCAATTGGAACACATGAATGGGAAAAATTTATTAAACCTGAAGAGTTAATTTCAATACTTGAAAAAAATAATCTTAAATTAGACAAGGTAGATGGAATGAATTTTAATTTAATAAAAAATGAATGGAGTGTAAGTAATGACAAGTCAGTAAATTACATTGCAAAATTTATTAAAAATTAATTGTTCTTATTTTCAAACCACGGAACCAACTGAGCATCTATACCCTCTTCTTTAAGTTCTTTTAAATCCTGTTTTGATGCTGTTCCATATATACCTTTGTTTTTTTTCTTTTTATCATAATGTATTGATCTCGCCTCATAAGTAAAGTTTTCGCCAACATAATCAAAGTTATTTTTAATAAATTTTTGGTATTCGTTTATTGTTTTTTTTATTTTTTGATATTTTATCAGATTTTTTTTTTCAATTTTATGGCTAAAATTTTTACTTATTACCTTTGGTGCCATTAAATTTTTTTCTACTTTTAGAGATCCACAGCTATGACAATTGATCAACTTTTTCTTATTAAGCTTGTCATATTCTTTTGAAGATGCAAACCAGCTATTAAAACTTAAGTCGCATTTTTTACATAATAGGTTATATTTAATCATTATAATTTATCTAATTACTATTATACAAAATTTCAACATAGCTAACTTCTGTAGTCTGAATTAATTTTGATATATTCACTGGTCAAATCCATAGTATAAACTGTGAAGCTTTTTTTTCCATTTCCAATATCAACACTAATATTAATATCTAAGCCCTTCATATATTTTGCGGCTTCATTCTCATTATACTGATTATGAATTTTTCCCTTATTTACAATTAATAGGTCACCAAATTTTATTGATAATTTATTTAAATTTAAATCTACATCAGATTTTCCAATTGCCATAATTATTCTGCCCCAATTTGGATCCTCAGCTGCAATTGCAGTTTTTACTAATGGAGAGTTAGCAATCGAAAAACCAATTTTTTTTGCATCTTGCTCAGTTTTAGAATTTAACACATTTATCGTTACAAATTTTGAGGCTCCTTCTCCATCGGCCACAACTCTTTTTGCTAAATTTAATAATAGACAGTTTAAAGCTTCATCAAATGATGTGATCTTTTTATCATTAATTGTCTTTATTAAAGTATTTCTTGCTTTACCTGTGGAGAAAATTGAAATCATATCATTAGTACTAGTATCGCTATCACACGAAATTGCATTAAAGGTATTTTCAATATTTTTTTTAAGTAACTTTTTTAGCACGTCGTTAGAAATATCAGCATCAGTAAAAATATACGCTAGTGTGGTTGCCATATTAGGCTGTATCATACCTGAGCCTTTTGCTATTCCATAGATCTTAACTGTTGTTTTTCCAATTTTGCATTCTTCCATAGCTATTTTGGGCTGTGTGTCAGTGGTCATTATTGCTAATGCTGCTTTCATCCAAATATATTTATTTTGTGTATATTTAATGTTTTTTAAAAGCTCTGGTATTTTTAATCTAATTTTATCTTCAGGGAATTTTTCCCCTATTGTTCCAGTACATCCAAAAATAAGATTTTTTGGTTTGATTATTTTTGGATCATCTTCATCCTCTTTTTGTTTTTCAGATAATTGTTTTGAAATTAAATCTGCCAGATGTTGCATACTTTTGTAACCATGCTCACCTGTGAATGAATTTGCATTTCTAGTATTAACTATGAGCGAAAAAATTTTTTGAGTTTTTTGACTTAAATTCCATTTAATGTTTTCTGACAAAATTTTAGACTGGGTATAAAGTGATGCAAAATTTGCACCGTCACGAAAATAGAACATTGCTAAATCATCTCTTTTAGAATTGTATAAATTAGCACTAACTGAAGATACCGCTAAACCGTCTATGTGATCAAGGTCTTGATATTGCCCCATTTTTCGATCGTGTGATTTTGAGGCTAAAAAATTTGATAAATTAATTCCCATGATATTTAAAATTTAAATTAAATAACTATATTAAAAGTTGTAATTAAAATGTATATCAAAAACTAATGTTTAATCCTCTAAGCTTTATTTCTAAATTTATTAAATCAGGCAATAAAAAAGAGCTGGATAGAATTGGTCAAATAGTAGGACAAATCAATCTTTTGGAGGAAAATATAAAAAAACTTAATGATAAAGAGTTTCCTGAGAAAACTATTAAATTAAAAGAGGAAATTCTTCAAGGAACTTCCCTTGACAAAATTCTACCTGAAGCTTTCTCTCTAGTAAGAGAGGCCTCTTTAAGGTCAAGAGGTGAGAGGCATTTCGATGTTCAAATAATCGGTGGAGTTGTTCTGCATGAAAATAAGATAGCAGAAATGAGAACTGGTGAGGGTAAAACTCTTACAATTGCTTTAGCAGCATATTTAAATGCTTTGGAAGGAAAAGGAGTTCATATTGTGACAGTAAATGATTATCTAGCAAAAAGAGACTCTTTAGAGATGGGTAAAATTTTCAATTTTTTAGGCTTAACGTCGGGTTATATAAATAATGATCAAAACGATGAAGAAAGAAAGAAAAATTATAATTGTGATATTACTTATGCAACAAATAGCGAATTAGGATTTGATTATCTTCGAGACAATATGAAATACTCAAAAGAAGATATGGTTCAAAGAGGACACTTCTTCGCAATAGTTGATGAAATAGACTCCTGTTTAATAGATGAAGCAAGAACACCATTGGTAATTTCAGGCGCTGCAGAGGATAAAACTAACCAATATGTTGCTGTAGACAAAGTAATAAAACTTCTTAATAAAAATGATTTCGATGTTGATGAAAAAGACAGAAATATTTTATTAACCAATGAAGGTATTAATCATATTGAAAGTTTATTCTCAAACGCTGGAATTTTAAAAAATAACAATTTTTATGATCCAGAAAACCTCGATTTAGTTCATTTTGTAAATCAAGCTTTAAAAGCAAACCATTTATTTAAAAAAGATAAAGACTATCTTGTCAAAGATAGTAGCATCAAAATTGTGGATGAATTGACTGGTCGGATATTAGAAGGCAGAAGATTCGGTGATGGTCTCCATCAAGCTATTGAGGCTAAAGAAAAAATTGAAATACAGGCCGAAAATCAAACTTTAGCATCTATCACTTACCAGAATTATTTCAAACTTTACAAGAAGATATCGGGATGTACTGGTACAGCTGCGACAGAGTCAGAGGAGTTTTTCGAAATATACAATCTAAATGTAATTGTAATTCCAACTAATAAGGAAATGATAAGAAAAGATTTTAATGATCAAATTTTTCGAACTGAAATAGAAAAAAACAACGCGATCATTAAAAAAATTAAGGACTGTAATAAAAACTGTCAGCCTTTACTAGTCTTCACATCTAGTGTCAGTAAATCAGAAATATATTCTCAATTACTCAAGCGGGAAAAGATCGAGCACATTGTTTTGAATGCTAAGAACCATGAAAATGAAGCAGAGATTATAGCTAATGCTGGTAAAGCCAAATCAGTGATAATTACAACAAGTATTTCTGGTAGAGGAGTAGATATCCAACTGGGAGGAAAAAAAGGATCAATCGAGGACAATAAACTTAAAAAAGATAAAGATTACATCAAATCTTTAGGTGGATTATTTGTTATCGGAACAGAAAGAATGGAGTCTAGAAGGGTTGATAATCAAGCAAGGGGGAGATCTGGTAGACAAGGAGATGAGGGAGGTTCAATCTTTTATGTGAGTTTAGAGGATGACCTAATGAGGATTTTCGGATCCGAGTCGATGAACAACATTCTTCAAAAACTTGGCCTTAAAGATGGTGAAAGTATAGATCACCCTTGGATAAATAAAGCTTTAGAAAGAGCCCAGCAAAAAGTCGAGGCACGAAATTTTGATATTAGAAAAACTCTTATAAAATTTGATAATGTTTTAAATGATCAAAGGCAAGTAATATTTTCTCAAAGAAAAGATGCTATGGATAGTGAGAAAATTTTTGATTATTCAGATAATTTTTTATCTGAAATAGTGGAAAATTTAATAGTCCTAAAAAAACAAAAATTATCAAATCCAAAAAATAATGAATTTAACAATAAATTAAAAACTATTTTTGGTAAAAGTCTAAATGATGATGAATACGATGAATTAATATCTTTAAGTAATGAAAAATTTAAAGAAAAAATTTTTAAAAAATTTAAATTTTCTAGAGAAGAAAGGTCAAAAATTCTAGGAGATAATCAATCAAAAGAAGTAGAAAAAAGAATTCTTTTACAATCAATTGATTTTAATTGGAAATCACACATCCAATACTTAGAGCAATTAAGACAGGTTGTTGGTCTTAGATCGTATGGACAAAGAGATCCACTAATAGAATATAAAAAGGAAGCTTTTGATTTATTCTCAAATTTACTAGACAAATTAAAATTAGATTATGTAAAAATATTGATGAATCTTAAAGTTTACAATGAACCAACTGAAAAGATAAATCAAAGTTTTTTAAAAAAAAAATCTAAAAATCTTGATAAGAAAACAAGTAGAAATGATCCTTGTCCGTGTGGATCAGGGAAAAAATTTAAAAAATGTTGTGGGGCTTTATAAAATCAATAAAGTTAATGCAGTAATAATAGCTATTATTGCGATGACTATCACAACATTTTTTTTAGATTTAATAATTTGTTGAAAATTTAATCCAGAGGTTTGAATTGCGCTTAGACTTTCAGGAGTAGATACAAATCCTTTGCTTCTTCCAATTTTTAAGAACTTATCTTTTCTATGATTAAAAATTTCTTCAGCCGTTAGAGTTTTGAAAAAATCTAAATTTTGAGAAATAGAATTCCTTATATTCTCTAAAATCATATCTCTGTCTCTATGAGCACCGCCTAGAGGTTCTGGAATTATTTCATCAATAATATTTAGCTCTAATAAGTCTTTAGCAGACAGTTTCATTGCTTTTGCAGCATCAAGCATTTTTTTTGGATCTCTCCACAGTATTGTTGCGCATCCCTCGGGTGAGATTACTGAATAAATTGCATTCTCAAGCATTAAAACTTTATTTGACGATGCAAGAGCTATGGCTCCACCTGAACCACCTTCGCCTATTACTATAGCTAAAGTTGGAACTTTAAGTTTCATACAACACTCGATCGACTTGGCGATTGCTTCTGCTTGTCCTCTCTCCTCTGCGCCCACTCCTGGATATGCACCTGGAGTATCTATAAAAGATATAATAGGAATATTAAACTTATCTGCTAGTTCCATTAACCTAATAGTTTTTCTATAACCCTCTGGCCTCATCATGCCAAAGTTTCTCTCAATTCTAGTTTCTAAGTTTTCACCTTTTTCTTGACCAATTACTAATACTGATCGACCATTAAATTTTGCAAAACCTGTAATAACTGATTTGTCTTCTCCATAATATCTATCACCGTGTAATGAGATAAAATCCTCAAACAAGTTATCAATAAAAAACTTTGATTTGGGCCTATCCTCATGTCTTGCAACTAATGTAATTTGCCAGGGATCTAAATTATCATAAATATTTCTAAGTTTGTCATCAATTTCTTCCTGGGTTTTAGAAATTTTTTGTGTGTCAACTTCTGACAAACCTCCCTGATTAAATGGATCTTTTAATTTTTCTAATTCATTTTCAAGATTTTTAATATCTATTTCAAAGTTTAAATAATTTTTCATTTTTATATAAATATACTTATATAAGAAAAATGACAATAAATTGTCCATGATACTATTATATATTTGACTTAAATAAGCTAAGGTTTAAAAATTCCCCTATGTCATCAAAATATCATTCTGTTAACAATCTTAAAGTATCAGAAGAATTATTACATTTTGTTAATAACGAGTTATTTAATGGAACTGATATCTCCCCAGAAAAATTCTGGAAGGATTTTGACAAAGCAGTTCATGAATTAGCACCTAAAAATAAAGATCTTCTTGATGTTAGGAAAAAATTGCAAAAAAAAATTGATAAATGGCATCTAGATAATAAAGACAAAGACATTAAAATCGAAGAATACAAAAAATTTTTAAAAAATATTGGTTATCTAAAAGATGAAGGTTCAGACTTTAAGATTGAAACAAATAACATTGATGAAGAAATAGCTGTTATAGCCGGGCCTCAATTGGTTGTTCCTATTATGAATGCTCGATATGCTTTAAATGCCGCTAACGCAAGATGGATGAGTTTATATGATAGTTTGTATGGAACTGATGTAATTGAAGAGTCCGAGGATAGCACTTCAGAAAGATATGATCCCGAACGAGGAGAGCTTGTTATCAAGTATGGTAGAGAATTTTTAGATAAATATTTTACTTTAAAAGATTTTAGCTGGAAAAAAATTACAGGAATAGCAGTTCAAAACAAAGAATTAAAAGTTTTAAAAGGTGTTGATGTAACTTCCCTTAAAGATAAAAATAAATTTATTGGGCATCGAGGTGAAGCAGATAACCCTTTGGCTATTATATTAAAAAATAATAATCTTCATATCGAAATACTTAAAAATCCAAGAGCTTTTAGTGCTCAACAGGACCATGCAGGCATAAGTGAAATAATACTGGAGTCTGCAGTATCAACAATCTGTGATAATGAAGATAGTGTAGCAGCAGTAGATGCTACAGATAAAGTGCTTTGTTATAGAAATTGGCTTGGATTAATGAAAGGGAATCTCGTAACACAATTTGAAAAAGAGGGAAAATTATTAGAAAGAAGACTTAATCCAAACAGAAGTTATATTTCGAAAGATGGAAAAGGATTAAAATTACACGGTAGAAGTCTTTTGTTAATAAGGAATGTTGGTCATCTAATGACTAGTCCTTCCATAATATTAAAAGATGGAAGTGAAATTCCTGAAGGATTGATGGATGCTTTTATAACAACAGCAGCGGCTCTTCATGACACAAAGAATAAGGGAAATTCAAGAACTGGTTCAATATATATTGTAAAACCAAAAATGCATGGTCCAGATGAAACTGCATTTACAGATGAAATTTTTACTAAAGTTGAAGAAGTATTAAAATTAAAAAAATACACTTGCAAAATTGGAATTATGGATGAAGAGAGAAGAACCTCATCAAATCTTAAGGAGTGTATTAGAACCTTAAAACACAGAGTTTTCTTCATAAACACTGGTTTCCTTGATCGTACAGGTGACGAAATGCATACATCAATGGAAGCAGGACCAATGATTAAAAAGGGTGATATGAAATCATCAAAATGGATCGGAGCCTATGAAAATAACAATGTCGACATAGGTTTAGCATGTGGTTTTTCAGGTAAAGCTCAAATTGGTAAAGGAATGTGGGCTATGCCCGATAAAATGAAAGATATGCTTGATCAGAAAACTGGTCATCTTAAAGCGGGTGCAAATTGTGCGTGGGTACCATCTCCGACTGCAGCAGCCATTCATGCTTTGCATTATCACGAAATAGATATTTTTGATGTTCAAAAAAAATTAGCTAAAAGAGATAAAGCTAAAATTGAAGATTTACTTACTATTCCTATTGCAGATAGACCAAATTGGTCAGTAGGTGAAATCAATAAAGAAATATCAAATTCGGCCCAAACATTACTTGGGTATGTTGTGAGATGGATTGATCAAGGAGTAGGTTGTTCTAAAGTGCCAGACATCAACAATGTAGGCTTGATGGAAGACAGGGCAACATTAAGAATTTCTTCTCAACATATTGCTAATTGGGTACATCATGGTGTCACAACGAAAATGCAAGTAATGGAAATAATGAAAGAAATGGCAAAGATCGTAGATAAACAAAATGAAAATGATCAAAATTATGTTAAAATGAGCGCTGATTATGATAGATCCATAGCATTTCAAACCGCATGTGAACTTATTTTTAAAGGAAAAGATCAACCTTCTGGATACACGGAACCGCTATTACATTTAAATCGATTAAAAAAAAAATCAGCCTGAATTAGAATCTAGTTTAGATCTATTTTTAAAAGCTGAAAGAAGAGTGCCATCATCAAGATTTTCAATTTCACCACCTACAGGTAATCCTTGAGCTAATTTAGTAATCTTAACATTGGTATCTGTTAAACTATCTTGTATATAAAATGCTGTAGTTTGACCCTCTACCGTAGCACTAGTTGCTAAGATAACTTCATCAATTTTATCTTTTTTAACTCTTTGAATTAAAGAATTGATCAATAAATCCTCTTTTTTGTTACCAGCAGATGAAATGGTGCCACCTAAAATATGAAAATATCCTTGAAAGATATTTGAATTTTCAATTGACCACTGATCAGCTATATTTTCAACTACACAAATTTGATTATACTTTTTCTGTATAACGTTACAATTATTATAAGAACAATCGATCGCTGATGATTTTAAGACTCCACAGATTTTACATCTAGAAACATTTTTATAAACTTCCGCTAAAGTTTTTGCTAAAGGCTTAACAAGTTCATCCCTATTATTTATTAGTTTTAAAACTATTCTTTTAGCTGATTTAGGACCTAAACCAGGCAACTTTGATATTAATTTCACAAGTTCTTCGATCTCAGAAGTATTTTGCATTTATTATAATGGCCATTTAAATCCAGGTATCCCAAGTCCACCTGTTGCTTTTGAAATTTCTTCAGCTGTTTTTGTTTTAAGTTTTGATTTAGCGCTGTTGTGAGCAGCAACAATTAGATCCTCAATTATTGTTTTATCTTCCTTCATAATTTCCTCTGATAATTTAATTGATTGCATCTCTCCTTCCCCATCAAGCACTACTTTGACTGAATTCGAGCCTGAAATTCCCTCAACTTTTATTTCCTTAATTTTTTTCTGACTTTCTTTCATTTTCGATTCAAGTTCTTTTGCTTTACTTAAAATTTTTGTGAAATCAGTCATTAGGATCATCCTTTATGTTTAAATTAACATCAATTAATTCTGCGTCAGGGAAATTTTTTAAAACATCTTTGTAAATTTTTGTATTTTTTGCCTCATCTATTGTAGATTTCTTTATTTCTTGTTTTTTTTCCTTCATTGAAATTTCACCTTTTAATTGGCTAAATGAAATTATCCATCTTTCACCTGTCCAATCAAAAAGTTTTGAGGAAAGTTCTTTAACAAAATTTTTATCTAAATTTTCATTAAAAGATATCTCAATCATATTTTTTTCAAATTTTACAAGATTGACATTTTTTTCTAACTCATACTTTAGTTTAATTTCTTTTTTATCGAAACAGATTTGAATCAATTTTTCTAAACTATTAATAAATATTTTTTTTTCTGATTTAATTTCTTTTTGAGTCTCTGGTTTGCTTTTTTCCTCTTGAGAAATATTCTTAATTTGATTTATTATTTTTGGGCGCTCATTGATATCTTTAACTTCATCTTCGCTTATTGAATTAACATCAGTGTTTTTTTTAATTTTTGTAGAACTTAAATACATCAGTCTTAACAAAAACATTTCCATTGATAAATGTTGATTTGAAACTATGGAAAGTTCGTCAAGAGTCGAAATTGTGAATTGCCAGAATAAAATTAATACGCCTGCATCAAGACTTTTACTTAAATCTTTGATCTTTTGAAACTCTTGATCATTTAATGAAAAATTTGTGCTTTCTAGAGTTAATGACTCTATATTTTTGAAGTAATAAAGTAATTCTAAAAAATCATTTATAAAGATTTTTGGTTCAATACCTTGGTCATAAATTTTTCTATAAATCTCTATGACTTTAGTCTCATTGCCTTTTAGAATAAATTCAAATAATTCTATTAATTGTGATTTATCAAAAAAACCAAAAATTTTTTGTGCCGATTTTAAATCTAATTCAGTTTTCAAATCTAAAGATATTAAAGCTCTATCTAATAATGATAGCGCATCTCTTACTGACCCCTCGGAAATTTTCACTATCAATTTTAATGCGTCGTCAGTAATTTTACCCCCCTCTTTATCTTTTATATTTTTGATATAGCTAAATAATTCAGATGATTTAATTCTTGATAAATCAAATCTTTGACATCTTGATATGACTGTAACAGGAATTTTTTTAATTTCAGTTGTTGCAAAAATAAATTTTAAATATTCTGGAGGTTCTTCAAGAGTTTTCAACAAAGCATTAAATGCTTGTTTACTTAACATGTGAACTTCATCGATAATGAAGATCTTATACTTTGATGATGTGGGTCCGTATTTAGAAAATTCAATTAATTCTCTGACATCGTCAACACCAGTTCTACTAGCAGCATCCATCTCTAAAACATCAATGTGATTTGAATCAGTTATAGCTTCACAATTATCACATTTAACTTTACATTTATTTTCAATTCCTTTTGAGCAATTGAGTGCCTTAGCAACTATCCTTGCTATAGTTGTTTTTCCTACTCCTCTTATTCCAGTAAATAAATATGCATTAGGAATTTTATTAGCCTCTATTGAATTAGTTATAGTTTCTGCAACTACATCTTGGCCAATAAGATCATCAAAATTTTGTGGTCTATATTTAAGTGCTAATACTTTTGAATCATTGCTCATATTTATAGGAGACTAGAACCTGAAAAACTGTCTTTACGACTGCTTCTGTTAAGATCTGGTCGGGTTCAAGCAGCATCCACCTCTAGCCTCCAAAACTATTATAACAGTAATAATTTCTCATCTACAAGAAAAGTTATTTACTTATTTCTCTTTGTTTGTCAGCTTCAAAAACACCTAAGACGTGAAAATCTTGACAATGTAATCCCAAATCCTCAAGTGATTTTTGTACTCTTGGTTCTTCAATATGACCATCTAAATCACATAAAAAGAAAAAAGAATCGAAAGAATTTTTTTCAGGATAGCTTTGCAACTTTGTTAGATTTACTCCATTGATAGCAAACCCTCCTAAAGACTGATACAAAGCTGCAGGTTTACTTTTTAATTTAAATAAAAAAGAGGTAATATATTTTTTTTCACTAAATTCTGGTTGTAATATATTTTTGCCCATTACAAGAAATCTTGTTAAGTTTCCTTTTTCGTTTTCAATATTATTTTTTATAATTTCTAGATTATATGTTTTAGCACTCAATGAAGAAGCTATTGCAGCTTTAGTTTTATCTTTGCTTTTTGAAACCATCTCTGCAGATCCAGCAGTGTCAGCTCTTACATGTTCAATTAGACTATTTGATTTTATAAATTTTGAACATTGAGATAATGCTTGAGCATGAGAGTAAACATCTTTTATCTCTGAAACTTTCGTCCCTGGTAATCCTAGTAAATTATGTTCTATTTTCTGAAAATATTCTGAATAAATATTTAATCTGTATTCAAATATTAAATATTCAATTCCTATATTACCAGTAATTCTATTCGACTCTGGAATTATAATTTTTGAATTTGTATCTTTTGATGCTTGGGAAAAACATTCATCAAAAGTTTTACAGGGTACAACTTTGGCATTAGAATCAATAGATAGAGCAGCTAAGTGTGAATAAGCTCCGAAAGTCCCTTGAAAATAAATTTTATTCATTATGACTTATATTCCATTATTTTTTTTATAGCCATAAAATCCTCCTCCGTATCTACTCCAATCGGTGATGATTTTGCAAGAGCTACATTGATATTTATATTATTATCTAATGCTCTTAACTGTTCCAATTTATTTTTAATTTCATTCTGAGATTGCTTTAAAGAAATAAACCTTTTCAATATTTCTATATTATAACAATAAATTCCTAAATGATGATAAGCCTGATTATTACCTTTATCTAATTTTCTCATGAAATTTAATGCTCGAGGAAATTTTTTGTCATCCAATCTTTCTTCTGTAATTACTTTAACAATGTCATGATTTTCAAAAATTTTTTTATCACTAATTTTTGCTGCTAAAGTTCCTAAATCCCGCCTTGTCTCGATCATTTGACTATTTAAATTTTGAATATCCTTTATATTCATTAGTGGTTCGTCTCCCTGTAAATTTATTACTAATTCTACATCTGTTCTAGATAGTTTTATCAAAGCCTCATAAATTCTATCGGTTCCTGTTTTATGATTATTGCTTGTTAAGATCGCTTCTCCACCATTTTTCCTCACATCCTCAATAATTTCTTGATCTCCAGTAGCAACATATACCTCTCCAATATCAGCTTGTTGCGCTTTATTATAAACATGGGAAATCATAGATAATCCGTTAATTTTTAGTAAAGGTTTACCTGGTAATCTTGATGCTGATAACCTGGAGGGAATTATAACTAATGTCTTCATTTTTCTTTTAATTTTTCATTACAATATAAATAGAGGCAAAAATGTACATTAAAAATATAAGCAATTTTATATTTATAATGCTATATGTTCAAAATATTTTTAATAAATGGATTCTTTCGAGCTCAATAAAATAATAGCTGCGGTATTAATGGTAGCTCTACTAGTGATAGGTATTGGAAAGCTTTCAAATGTGATTTTTCATGTTGAAAAGCCTGAAACACCTGGTTACTCGGTAGAAGTAGAGCAGGCTACTGTTTTAAGTTCAAAAACAAGCTCGCAACCAGCTGATGATAAAATTGATATAGCCGCATTAATTGCTATGGGAGATATTGTTTCAGGAGAAAAAATTTTTAAAAAATGTGCTGCATGTCATTCAATTGTAAAAGGGGGAAAAAATAATATTGGTCCAGCATTGTATAATGTTGTCGGCAGAGATGTTGGCGTAGTAGTCGATTATAAATATTCAAAAGCTCTTGCTAATTACGGAAAAGCTTGGACTTTTGAAGAGCTTAATGGGTACCTACTTAAACCAGCCAAATGGATTAAAGGAACTAAGATGGCTTTTGCAGGATTAAGAAAAGAAAAAGATAGGGCTTCTGTTATATTATATCTGAATCAAAATTCAGATAATCCTTTGCCGTTACCTTAATTTCCCAAAACAATAAAGTAATATAGATTTTTGGACATGTACTCTGTTAAGGGCTTGTTGCCATACTTTCGATTGTCTACTCAAAAAGACATTATCTTCTACCTCTTTGCCTCTTGGCAAGCAATGAAGAAAAATACAATCCTTCTTTGCGAAACTCATTAATTCTTTATTTATCTTAAATTTTTTAAATTGATTTAATTTTTTTATTTTATTTACTTTATCATTCATAGAAATTACTTTATCTGAAAAAATAGCATCAGCTCCTTTCACTGCTTTTTTTGGATCATTTATTATAATAATTTTATTTTTGTTAATCTTGATATATCGCATAATTTTTTTATTTGGTTTATATTTTATTGGACACCCTATTCTTAATTTAAAAGAAAACTTAATTGAAGCAGCAATTAAAGAATTTAAAACGTTGTTTGAGTCACCTATCCAGGCGATATTTAGTTTCGATATTGATTTTTTTTTTATTTCTTCAACAGTAAAAATATCTGACAAAATTTGGGTGGGATGGGAACTGGGGCTAAGACCATTTATAATGGGTATAGATAAATATTTTTTGAATTCTTCTAATTTAAGATCATTATCAGTTCTAAGCATAAAAGCATTTCCAAAATTTGATAAAATTTTAGCTGTATCTTGGATACTTTCTCCACCCTTCGACAAGTGGAGTTCATCTGGTCTAAGTGTTAAGGTACTACCGCCAAGTTGCTTAATCGCTAAGTAGAAACTTAATCTAGTTCTCAGACTAGATTTCTCAAACATTTGTACTAATAACTTTCCTTTTAATGGCGCTCCTTTATCAGCCTCAAGATTGTTTAATTTTTTTCTCAGCTTTTTTCGTCTCTTAGCATCTATTAGGATTTTTTTTAAATCATTTACTGGAATATCTTTTAAATTAATAAAATTTTTCATATTAATTAAGTTCTTTACAAACTTTATTGATGATTTTTAAAGCTTGATCTAACTCCTTTTTTTTTACATTTAATGGAGGAAGTATACGAATTACATTTTCTGATGCTCTTATTGTAAGTAATTTATTTTCCATGAGTTTTTTAATAAAAATCGTTTGATCTTTATATAGTTGAATTCCGATTAAAAAACCTTTTCCTCTTATACTTTTAATTATTTGTGGATATGACTCTTTAATATTACTTAATTCAAATAGAAAGTATTTTGATAAACTTTTAACATTTTCCAAAAATTTTTTACTTGAAACTATATCCATCACTGCATTTCCAACAGCCATAGCCAAAGGATTTCCTCCAAAAGTCGAACCATGGGTTCCAGGTACCATCCCAGAAGCAACTTTTTTATTCATTAAAACAGCACCTAGTGGAAATCCACCACCTATTCCCTTCGCAATTGGAACTATATCAGGTTTAATCTTGGACTTTTCAAATGAAAAAAAATTACCTGTTCTTGAAATTCCACTCTGCACCTCGTCTAAAATCAATAATATTTTTTTCTTATTACACAATTTTCTTAATTCTTTTAAACACCAATCTGGGATTACTTTAATACCTCCTTCACCCATGATAGGTTCAATCATTATGGCTGCAGTTTTTTTTGTAATGTTTTTTATAAGAGATTTATGGTCTCCAAACTCAAAATGGTCAAATCCTCCAATTTTTGGGCCAAATCCTTCGGTCATTTTTTTTGATCCACTGGCATATATCGCTGCTAATGTTCTGCCATGAAATGAATTTTTTACACATAAAATTCTATTTTTATTTGTTTTTCCAATAGAAAAAAAATATCTTCTAGCTACTTTCATTGCTGCCTCCGTAGCCTCTGCTCCACTATTTTGAAACATCACAAAATCTGCAAATGTTTTTTGACATATTTTTTTAGCTAATTTTTCTCCCTCTGGAATTTGAAATGCATTTGAAACATGCCAAAGTTTTTTTGATTGATTGTTTATTGTTTTAACTAATTTTGGATGCGCGTGTCCTAAGGAATTAACAGCTATACCTTGAACAAAATCCAAATACTTTTTATTGTCTTTTGAGTACAAGTAACTCCCTTTTCCGTACTTAAAGGAAATTTTTTTTCTGTTATAATTTTTTACTAAATAAGTCATAAAAGTTTATTTATATATCTCTATATTTAAAGATTACATTGATACAAGCCTGGATTGAAATTTTTTCAACTTTTTTTGTTAATAACTATAATAATAATCTTGTTATTATTTAGTTAAAACCTTTATATGGTGTAATAGTATTTAATTAACACATTATATAGTTTTAAAATGAGCTGGACCGAAGAAAAAGTTAAAAAATTAAAAGAACTTTGGGGAAAAGGTAATACTGCTAGTCAAATTGCAGAAATAATAGGAGGTATTAGTCGTAATGCGGTTATTGGAAAAGCTCATAGACTAAACCTTTCTGCTAAAATTAAGACAAGATCTGCTAACATTAATCATAATTCAAAGTTATATCAAGAAAACACCAAAATTAAATCAGGTAAAGGCGGAAGAAGTAAATTTAAATCGTTGATAATTGAAAAAGATTTTGAACCAGAAAATCCAAAACAATTAGAGGAATTGGATGATAATTCATGCAAATGGCCTATTGGTCACCCAGATGAAAAATCTTTTTATTTTTGTGGAAGATCATCTTTAAAAGATTTTTCTTATTGTAAACTTCATTTGCTATATGCATATCAACCCAAGGGTAAAAAAGAAGATTCTAACGATAAAGAGGATATTCAAGAATATATTGAAAAGAAAATACAAAATGGCTAAAATTTTTAATCTTTATACTTGTCTTTTAAGTCATATTTTTCTGTAGAAAACTGTCCACCGTCACGCCACATATGAGAATATTTCTTCACCTCGTCTTCGAAATATAATTTGCTTGGTAAACCCACGTCTGAATTAGTTTTATACTTTCCTGATGGTACATTGTCATACTTTAGTAACCTTAGTTGATCCTCAGTAAGTAAGGGTTTTGGAAGCAATTGAAAAAATTTAGCTGAAAATTTAGCTAAAATAAGCGGAAAAGGTATTAGAAATCTTTTTTTATTAATTAATTTTAGAAGAATTTCTAAAATTTCTTTTAATGATAATTTCTCAGGTCCAACACATTCAATTATTTGAGTATCGGTCCCTTTTCTAAGTATATTGAAAATGATATCTGTTAAATCTGAACAGTGTATTGGCATAAATTTAGTTGTTCCTGAATAATAAAGAGGGAAAACTGGTAATCTGCTCAATAATGTCATGAATAAAGTACTAAAATTATCAGAATTCGAAAAAACTACTGAAGGTCTTAAAATTACAGTCTTAGGAAAATTATCTAAAATATGTTTTTCACCTTCAAGTTTTGAAATTGCATATTTTGAGTCTAATGCCTCATTCACTCCAAGTGCTGAAACATGAATAAAATTTTCTAAATCATATTTTTTACAAAGTTTAGATAACAATGTGGGTAAAACTGTATGAATATTTTTGAAAGTGTTACCTTTTTTCTTTTCATATAAAATTCCAATTAAATTTATACAATAATCTGCATTACTGAATAATTTTTCAATTTTTTCCTTCTCAAAAATATTTGCTTCCACAACATCAATATATCCTGCGTTTGCCTGGGTTTTAATTTTTAAACCTTTTTGATGAATATTTCTTGTTACAACTGTTACTCTAAGGTTATTTTTTGTTAGTTTTCTAATTAAGAAACTTCCAATTTGACCACTACCACCAAAAATTAGACAATTTTTTGCTTTCATATATAAATACTAAAAATATTATGGATATTAAACTTCATAAAAATGATTTACCAGATGATTTAGATTTAGGCAATTTAATAGCTGTGGATGGTGAATTTATGGGTTTAAATATTAGACGTGACCCATTATGTTTAATTCAAATTTCTTGTGGAAGATCAGATGCACACATAATTCAACTTAACAGAGCAAATTACGAAGCTCCAAATTTAATAAATGCACTTAAAGATGAAAAAATTACTAAGATTTTTCATTATGGAAGAGCAGATTTAGCTTTTATTAAATATTATTTAAAAACTGACACTAACAATATATTGGATACAAAAATTGCATCAAAATTATCAAGATCTTATTCGGATAATCATTCTTTAAAAACACTAATAAAAGAATTTACAAACATAGATGTAAGTAAACAATTTCAAAGCTCAGACTTTGGCGGAGAGCTTACTCCTGCGCAATTAAAGTATTGTGCGAATGATGTAATATATCTTCATAAAATTCATGAGGAACTAAGCAAAATTCTAACAAGAGAAAAAAGATTCACATTATACAAAGAGTGTTTAAAATTTTTAAAAATAAGAGTCGATTTAGATCTTGCTTTATTCAAAGATGATATATGGGCTCATTAGGAAAAAAAATAAATTTTCAAAAAATAGCAAAAGAAGTTATTGATCTTGAAATAAAAGCCTTACAAAAATTAAAAAAAACACTAAATAAAAGTTTCGATAAGGCTGTTAGCGCAATTGTTAATTGTCAATCAAAAGTAATTTTATGTGGTGTTGGGAAAAGTGGGATTATTGCTAGCAAAATTTCAGCAACGCTCTCATCGATTGGAACACCTTCTTTTGCTCTTTCAGCCAATGACTGTTCACACGGTAATATGGGAAGTATTTCAAAAAAAGATGTTTTAATTTTAATCAGTTATTCAGGAAACTCTCTTGAGCTTAAAAATATTATTAATTATGCCAATAGAAACAAAATCTTATTAATTGGAATTACATCAAGAAAAAAGTCAGATCTCTATAAGAATAGTGATATTAGTTTAATAACACCTGAGGTGAAAGAAGCTGGACTAGATATAATACCAACTTCTAGCACAATAAATCAATTAAGTATTGGTGATGCACTAGCAATATCAACACTTAAAAAGAAAAAGATTAATAATCTAGACTTCAAGAAATTTCATCCCTCAGGAAGTCTTGGTGAAAAGTTAAAAACCGTCGAAGATATTATGTTAACAAAAGATAAAATCCCCTTCATAAATGAGAATAAATTAATGGTTAATGCATTAAAGATTATGACAGAAAAAAAATTAGGAACTCTTATTGTAAGAAATAAAAAAAAATATACAACAGGAATAATTACTGACGGTCAGATACGAAGATTCAATTCCAAAGATATAGAACTTAAATCGCTTAAAGTTAAAAATGTTATGACAAAAAATCCTATAAAAATAGAAAAAAATATTTTGGCAACAAAAGCACTTGCAATCATGAATGAAAATAAGATTACTAGTTTATGTGTTTATGATAGGAAAAAAAAATCTATCACCGTTGGCATTTTACATATCCATAATATTTTAAATAAAAAAATTTACTGATGTAAATGAACATAAAAAAAGTTATTCAATATTGTCTTTTAACTTTTCTTTTTTTAGTAAGCTTATTATTCTATAAAAACTATTTCACTAATGATTTAAAAGTATCAAATGATAGTAAAATATCAGATGAAGAGCTGGAAAAAAATTTCAATGTTGATCAAAATGAATTGGATAATAATTTAATTGAAAATTTAAGATACGTATCTGAGGACTTGTTGGGAAATACTTATACTGTTACTGCTAAGTCAGCTACATTAAAAGAAAATAAATTAAATGAAGTTCAACTTTATGAGGTGAATGCAGAAATAAGTAAAAAGGGTCAAGAAGTTATCTATATCTATTCTAAAACTGCTAACTATAACAAAATAAATAATAATACTATTTTCAAAGAGGAAGTTGATGTAAAATATGGATATCAAACAATGAACTCTGAAACTTTAAATCTCAATTTTCAGGATAATTTTATAGAAATTTTAGATAATGTTTATTATACCAACAAAGATACAAAAATAAACGCAGATAAAGTAGTAATTGATTTACTTTCTAAAAAGTTAAAAATTTCTATGACTAATAATAAAGATAAAATAAATATTGTGAGTAAATATTAATTATGGCAATAATCAAAAAATTTAGAATTAAAAACTTTAAAAAGGAAAAAGAACTCTTAAGGTTAGAAAAAATTTCTGTATATTTTGGAAAACGAAAAATATTAGAAGATTTAAATTTAAGTCTAAATCAGGGAGAAATACTTGGTTTATTAGGTCCTAATGGAGTAGGTAAATCAACAATTTTTAATATAATTATTGGATTACTTAAGCCAAATTATGGCTCCATATTTATTGAAAAAAAAGATGTGACGCAAGAACCGATATTTCTGAGAACAAAAAATTATAAAATTGGATATGTGCCTCAAAATGGAGGTTACTTTCATGACCTTACTTTAAGAGAAAATTTAAAAGCAATTAGCGAGATAGTAATTGGAGACAAGAAATTAAGAGAAGAAAGAATAAATCTTTTAATTTCAAAGTTTGAGCTTGAGTCTTTGCAGAATATTAAAGCAGAATTTTTATCTGGTGGACAAAAAAAACGTTTAGTAATTTCCTTAGCGTTGTTAAGTAACCCTAGAATTTTATTGCTTGATGAACCATTTGCTGCTTTAGATATTATGACAATTAAGAGTCTTCAACAAATAATTGTTGATTTACAAACTCAACATAATATTTCCATTATTTTATGTGATCATCAGGCAAGGGATTTATTATCTTGTGTAGATTTGGCTATTGTTTTGTCTAATGGAAGGGTATTAGCAAAAGATACACCTAATAATCTCATTAAAAATATAGATGCTCAAAATGCTTATTTTGGAGACTCTTTTAAAATAAACTAATTTTTTTAAATGGCTAATTTTGTAAGTATAAAGAATAAGATAAATAGATTCAATAAAAAATTATCGATAGATGGTGATAAAAGTTTATCGATAAGATGGGCCCTACTTTCTTCCCAATCACAAAAAAAATGTAGAGCATCAAATTTATTACTCTCAGAGGATGTCAAGAGTACCCTAAATTGTCTTAAAAAACTTGGTGTAAAAATAAAAATCTCAAAAAATTTCTGTGAAATAATTGGTTTAGGTTTAAATGGATTTAAATATAAAAAAAATTTAATTTTAGATGCTGGTAATTCAGGAACTTTAGGTAGGCTTCTTTTAGGCCTATTGGTTCATTCAAAGAAAAAAATTACTCTAAAAGGTGATAAAAGTTTATCTAAAAGAGATTTTTTAAGAGTCACAAAGCCATTAGGAAGGTTTGGAGGTAAGTTTAGTACTACTAATGGAAAACTTCCAATTAAAATTGAAGGAACGAGTTATTCAAAACCAATAAACTTTAATGAGGATAGAGGATCTGCACAATGTAAAAGTGCTGTAATGCTCGCTGCTCTTAATACATCTGGGGAAACATCAATTAAAGCTAAGAAATCAAGAGACCACAGTGAATTACTTTTTCAACATCTAAAACTACCTATAAAAATTTACAAAATGAAAAAATATGATATGATTAGAATTATAGGTAAACACAAAATACCTGCTTTAAATTATAAAATACCTTCTGACATTAGTTCTGCAGCATTTTTTATAGTATTAACAGTACTTTCAAAAAACTCTAGGCTGAAAATAAAAAACGTCAATATTAATCCCTCTAGGCTTGGTTTAATTTATATTTTAAAATTGATGGGAGTTAAAATAATAAAATCAAATGTAAGAAATTATAAAGGTGAAAAAATTTCTGATTTAGTTATCAAGAGCACAAAGCATATTAAGCCAATTAATTGTCCAACTAAGTTTAATACTTCGGCTATCGATGAGTTCTTATTAATTTTTTTGGTTGCAGCCAAAGCAAAAGGAATTTCATATTTTAAAAATTTGTCTGAGCTGAATCAAAAGGAAAGTCCAAGACTTAAATGGGGCTCAAAAATTTTAGATGAAATTGGCATTAAGAATATGATAACTGACGATGGAATTAAGATTTATGGAAATCCTAACCTACAAGTTAAGAAAAAAATTATTATAAAAAACTTTCTCAAGGACCATAGAGTTTTTATGACAAGTGTCATTGCAGCATTAATTTTTGGAGGTGATTGGCAAATATTTGACAAAGATTCAATAAAAACATCATTTCCATCATTTTTGAGTAAAATAGGACATTTGGGAGCAAATATAAGATAATACTTACTTAATCCTTAATATTTTTAAAAAAAACAACATTTTTTAAGGAAAAAATATTTTTTTGGTATTTTCATTAAATTTCATTCTTGATTAAAACTATTATTTTATCTAAATATTCGAAGATTTTAAAAAATTAATTACAATAAATAGATTACATTATTAATGGAAATATATAAAGACCTCTCAAACCCAGCCTCTAAAGAGTTTGAAAAACTATTAAATAATCAGTTCACAAAAAATACTATAGAAGAAGGAAAAGTCATTGAGGGTAAAATAAATAAAATTACTGAAAAATTTGTTTTTTTATTCATAGAAGGATTAAAAAGCGAGCCTGTACTGGATATCAATGAACTTAAAAGTATGGGTCTCTCAAAAAATATAGCTGTAGGTGAAACTATCTCAGTTTTATTAGAAAAAATAGAGGATAAAAATGGCGATATTGTTGTATCAGCCAGTAAAGCTCAAAAGATAAAAGGTTGGGACAAACTTGTTGAGGCCTATGAAAAAAAGGAACCTATCATGGGTAAGATAACCTCAAAATGCAAAGGTGGCTGCATTGTTGAACATATTGATACAGGATCACTTATGTTTTTACCAGGATCTCAAATAAGCGATAAACCTTTGAAAGATATTAGTCATCTTATGAATGAACCACAAAAGTTTGCATTAATTAAATTAGATAAAGTCCGAGGAAATGCCTGTGTTTCAAGAAGGGAAATAATCTCATCATTCAAAAAAGAGGATAAGGCTAAAATTATAGAAAAGTATAAAGTAGGTGACGTAATAAAAAATGCCGAGGTTAAAGGTTATAGTTCATTCGGTTGTTTTTTTAATGTTAATAACGAGTTAGATGTTTTAGTTCATTTACAAGAGATTTCATATAGTCGTGTAAGTCATCCTGATGAGATATTTAATATTGGTGAAAAACATGATTTGAAAGTAATAAGTGTTGATAAAGAAAAACTTCAAGTTGGTTGTTCTATAAAACAATTATCTCCAGATCCTTTTGAACATATTGAAAACTATGAATTGAAAAAAATTTATAAAGCTAAAGTAGTTAAAATTATGGATTTTGGAGCGTTTTGTGAATTAGAACCTGGATTAACTACGTTGTTACATTCAAGCGAGCTTAGTTGGAATAAAAAGAATACGTCTGTAAAAAAAATGTTTAAAGTTGGTGATGACATTGACTGCGTTATAACTGAAATTGACAAAGCTAAAAGACGTGTTGCAATTTCTCATAAACTTACAAAAGAAAATCCTTTTGAAAGTTTCGAAAAAAAATATCCAGTCGGAACACTAGTTACTGGAGAAGTCGTAAATAAAAATGAATATTCTTTATTTATAAATGTAGAAAATTTAGATATTGATGCGTTTCTTCATTGTAATGATTTAACTTATCTAAATAACGGAGAAGAAGAATTAAAAAAATTTAACAAAGGTGATAAAATTAAAATTAAAGTTCTTGAGATTAAAGTTGAGGAGCAAAAAATAAGAGTTGGTTTAAAGCAGACTCAGCATGACCCATTCAGCTGGTTTAAAGATAAAGAAGTAAATAACATAATTACAGTAAAAATTGTCTCCACTGATAATAAAGCCCTAATTGTAAGGCCAGAAGGATGTGAAATGGACTTCGCGATTAAAAAAAATCAAATTGCAATTAATCCCGCAGACGCAAGAACTTCCAGATTCACAGGAGGTGAAAGAATTGACTGTGCAATTTCTGAATTAGACTTTAGTAAAAGAAAGGTATCCTTAAGTATTAAATTATTAGAAGAGCTGCAAAAACAAGAGGCTTTAGAAAAATATGGATCAGAGGGTTCAGGAAAAAACCTTCCTTTTTCATCACTTTCTGAGGATTTAAACAAAAAAAATAAAAAATAAAATTGGCGATTGTAAAATCAAAACTTTTAAATCAATTATCAAAAAACTATCCTAATTTTAAAAAAAAAGATCTAGAGAAATTTACAAACATAATTTTAAAAGAAATAAAGATTTCTTTAAAACGTGGAGAGAGAGTTGAATTTAGAGGATTTGGAGTTTTTTTTACCAAAATTCAAAAAGCAAGAATATCAAGAAATCCCAAAACAAATAAAAAAGTTAATACTCCCGAAAAAAAAACAATTAACTTCAAAATGTCAAAAGATTTGTTTAAAATTTTAAATGATGAAAAAAAATAAGATATTTATTGCTTGCGACAGCACTAATATTTCAAAAATTGAAAAAATAATCAGATATACTAGTAACACAGAATTAAAAATTGGATATAAATTTGGTTTAGAATTTCTTAATTCCAAAAATGGGAGAAATTTTGTTTCTAAATTAAAAAATAAAATCATTTTTGCTGATCTAAAACTACACGATATACCAAACACTTGTGTGTCAGCAATTAAGGCAATCAAGGATTTAAAAGTAAATTATTTAACGATTCATATAAGTTCTGGGTTACAGGCACTAAAAGACGCTAAAAAAGTCTCTGGTTCAATACGTTTGGTTGGAGTAAGTATTCTTACTTCATTAGACAACAAAGAACTAAAAAAAATCGGGTTTAATAAAGACGTGAAAAAATTAGTTCTTCATCAAGCAAAATTAGCAAATAAAGCTAAGTTAGATGCTATAGTTTGTAGTGCTCAAGAAGTAAAAATAGTTAAAAAGGTATTCAAAAAAGAGATCATTACCCCAGGAATAAGATTTAATACTAAAGCAGATGATCAAAAAAGAGTTTTAACCCCTAATCAAGCTTTTAAAAACGGTGCAGACTGGTTAGTGATCGGAAGAAGTATAACTGGACAAGGAAACATAAAAAAAAATATGATTAAATTAATTGATCATTTAGAACGATGATCCTTAAATCAAAAATTTGTGGAGTTTCCGACTCTACAACATTGCAGTACATAATAAATCATGCTTACCCGTCACAATTTATTGGATTTATAGTTAATTATCCAAAATCCAAAAGATATGTTGATCTAAAAAAGATTAAAGAATTGTTAAAGATTTCAAAAAAAAAATCTTTTTATGTGGCTGTGCTAGTGAATCCTGACAATAAAATACTCGAAGAAATAAAAAACTTACCTTTTGATTATTATCAACTTTATGATTGTAGTCCTGATAGAGTAAAATTCATAAAGAAAGAATATAACAAAAAAATTATTACAGCATTTACTATCAAAAATAAGGAAGATATTAATCAATATGAATTATTCAAAGATATAAGTGATATTTATTTATTTGATAGCAAAGGTTATGAGAAAAGTATGTCATTTGATCACTCACTAATAGAAAATATTCACTTCGATAAAGAGGTAATGCTCGCAGGAGATATTCGTTTTGATGATAAACTTGAAAAATTCTTAAAAATAGCAGATATTATTGATATTTCTGGGGGGTTAGAAAGCTCTGGGTTAAAAGATATTTCTAAAATAGATTTTTTTTTAAATAATATTAAACAAATAAATAATGAAACTTAAAAGAAATATTCAACTTATTGATCAACATAATAACAGAGGATTTTATCTAGATAAGTTTGGTGGAAATTTTGTTGCTGAAACAGCGATAAAACCTATAGAGGATTTATCCAATTTATTTGAAAAGCTTAGAAAAAATAAAAAATTTTTAAAAAAAAGAGATAAATACTTTAAATATTACCTTGGGGGTGAAACACCCTTTTTCAAGTTAGAGAACTTAACAAAATATCTTGGGGGAGCAGAAATTTGGTGCAAAGATGTTTCTGCAATAAATGGCGATGCGCATAAGGCCTACCACGCAACAGTCAATGCTCTTATTTGTAAAGAGTCAGGCAAAAAATTTTTGGCAGGAGACACTGGCGCAGGGATGTTTGGTAAAAATTTAGCAATGGCTGCTAAAGAAATGAAATTGAAAGCTAAAATTTTTATGGGAACTAAGGACATATCACGCCAAGCCTTGAACGTATCGTTTATGAAGAAGGCTGGAGCGGAAGTTGTTCCTGTTGATACTGGTTCACGTACTCTTGTTGATGCTGTTTCTGAGTGCATGAGATTTTACGTAAGTAACTGCCAAACCACACATTTAGCAGTTGGATCTGCGATAGGCGCAAACGTCTTTTTAAAAATATGCGCCTGGTCGACATCACAGATATCAAGAGAGTTAAAATCACAAGTGATAAAAGAGTTTGGAAAAATTCCAAAACTTCATCTTTTAAATGTAGTCGGTGGGGGAAGTTCTGCAATTGGTTTTTGGAATGAATTTATCCACTATAACAAAAATCATGTAAAGCTGACTGGCATTGAGGCAAAATATGCAGCCCCTTTAACAACAAACGCAAAAATTGCTATTTTACATGGAGCTGCACAATACTGTTTACAAGACAAAAATGGACAGATTGCGGATACTCATTCAATCAGTGCGGGATTAGATTATCCGGGCGTCTCGCCTCTCCATTGTATGCTTAAAGATACAAAAAGAGCAAAATATACTTCTTGCTCAGATGAAGAAGCCTTAAATGCATTAAAATTAATTTGGAAATATGAAAACTTAAGACCGTCACTTGAGCCGGCTCATGCATGGGCAGAATGTATAAAAATTGCCCCAAAATTAAAAAAAGATGAAGTTATTATAGTAAATAATTGTGGTTCTGGTGCTAAAGACGCTGGGATAATTAAGAGTAAAATAGGATATTATCCAAAATGAAAAATGAAATAGATAAAGCTTTTGAAATAACAAAAAAAGAAAAGAGACCTACATTAATCTCTTTTACTGTTGCTGGTGACAACACAAGCAAAAAATCCTTTGAAATTTTAAAATCTATTTCAAACACGATAGATATAGCAGAATGGGGAATTGCATTTAATTGTCCTGGAGCAGATGGACCAGAAATACAAAATAGTTCTTACAGAGCAATTAAGAACGGAATAACACTTGATAGTACTTTTTCTCTAATCAAAAAATATAAAAAATTAAAAAATTCAAAACCATTAATACTTATGGGCTATTATCAATTAATCTATAATTATGGTGAAAAAAAATTTATAAAAAAATGTAAAAATGTTGGTGTTGCTGGCTTAATTGTAGTGGACTTACCTTGGCCTGATAATAAGAGTTTTGCAAAATTATGTAAAAAAAATTCTATTTGTTTTGTTCAATTAATTGCACCAACAACAACAAAAAAAAGAATGAAACTAATAGTGAAAGATAGTCACCAACTAATTTATCAAGTTTCAAATGTTAATATTACTGGTGGAAAATTAAAATCAACTGCGAAAACAATTTTAAATAACTATAAAACTATAAAAAGTATCAATCCTAAAAAGCACGTAATTATTGGTTTTGGTATCACAAAAGACACAATAGGAAATTTTAAAGCTGCAAATGGGCTAGTTGTTGGCTCTGCATGTTGTAAAGTAATATCAAATGCAATAAAAAAAAGACAAAATCCTGCCAAAAATTTAAATATTATGTTAAAAGATTTAAAATCAAAGATTATATGAATTGGTTAACAAAATTTATTAAAGCTTCAGAGAAAATCAGGACTGCTATACGTAAAAGAGCCTCAAAATCAGAAATAGCAGCATCTAAGTATATGAGTTGCCATGGTGTTCCTGTTGAAAAGAAAATTATTGAGCAAAATAATTTTGTTTGCCCTGAGTGTAATCAGCATCATTTTTTAAGTCCTTCTCAAAGATTTAATATGATGTTTGGTGAGAATAATTGGAAAGAAATAAAAGGAGCTATGGTTAAAGATATAGATCCTTATAAATGGGAGGATACTAAAAAATATACCGATAGATTAGCGGATGCAAAAAAAAAGACAGGACAAGATTGTGCCATTTTGTCATGCGAAGCAAAAATAAATGATATTGATATTGTTGTTTCAGCTGTAAATTTTTCTTGGATCGGCGGAAGTATATCCATGAACGAGGGAGAAAACGTACTTAAAAGCGTTCAAACTGCAATTGATAAGAAATGTCCTTATATTTTCTTCAGTGGATCTGGTGGCATGCGGATGATGACCAATATGTTAAGTTTAATGCAAATGACTCGCATGACGGTCGCAATTAATGAATTAAAAAAAAACAATCTTCCTTATGTAGTGGTTGTTGCATCTCCTAGTACTGGTGGTCTGCAAGCTTCCATATGTTCTACAGGTGATATTATTATTGGTGAGACCGGCGCGACGATGGCATTTGCTGGCAAAAGAATTGTGCAAAATACAGAAAAAACTGATCTAGAATCTGACTTTCAAACTGTTGGATGGCAAATGAAGCATGGACAAATCGACCTCGTGTTAGACAGAAAAGATATAATGCCAACAATAGGTACTTTATTGTCAATATTATTAAAAAAACATCCTACTCAAGATCAAACAAGTGAAGAAGATGATGTTTTAAAT
>CACPGZ010000006.1 GCA_902633585.1 uncultured Pelagibacteraceae bacterium | reverse complement strand
GAAAAATTGGTATAGCTCATGCTAAGGCAAAACAAGTTCCAGATGCAATTAAAAAAGCTAATGAAATAGCAAGAAGAAAACTTATTCATATTCCATTGAGAGAAGGTAGAACTATTCATCATGATGTAAAGGCCAAAGATGGATCTGGTAGAATTATATTAAGATCAGCATCAAAAGGTACTGGAATAATTGCAGGTGGTCCTGTAAGAGCGGTTTGTGAAGTTTTAGGAGTTAAAGATATTGTTGCCAAGTCTATGGGTACGTCTAATGCACACAATGTAATAAGAGCTACACTCAAAGCTTTAAAAAAACAAAATTCTCCTAAACAGATTTCTTCAATAAGAAATAAAAAGATATCAGAAATAATTGAAAAAAGAGGATAATGATAAAATTAAATAATAGACCCAAATTAAATAAATCTAAGATAAGAGTTGGTAGAGGTATTGGCTCAGGAAAAGGTAAAACCTCAGGAAGAGGTGTAAAGGGTCAAAAGTCCAGATCAGGTGTTGCAATAAAAAGTTTTGAAGGAGGTCAAATGCCTTTGTACAGACGTTTACCTAAGAGAGGTTTTAATCCAATACAAAAAGAGAATATAGCTATTTTAAATTTAGATAAAATACAGTCCTTTATTGATAAGAAAACGGTAAGTGCTGATAATATATTAAATTCATCATCATTAAAAAAATTAAAATTAATAAATAAGAATTCAAAAAAACTTAAGATTTTAGGTTCTGGTGAAATTAAAGATAAAATTAATATTGAAGCTGATTTAGCCTCAAAATCAGCATTAGAAAAGTTAGAAAAAATTGGTGGATCAATACAACTTAAAAAATAATATCTTAAGATAATGAGCTCTTCATCTTCAAGTGTTGATTTAAGAAATAGATTAATCTTTACGGTTGCAATATTAGCGGTCTATAGATTTGGTACTTTTGTCCCTTTACCTGGAATTGATCCAGAACAATTAAAAGTTTTGATGGAGGGTAACCAAAAAGGTTTACTTGGTATGTTTAATGTATTTGCTGGAGGTGCTGTAAGTAGGATGGCAATTTTTGCATTAGGAATAATGCCTTATATTTCGTCCTCTATAATAGTTCAATTATTAACAGGTGTATCTGATTATTTTAAAAATCTAAAAGCACAAGGCGAAACTGGAAGAGCAAAGATTACTCAAATTACTAGATATGGAACAGTTTTATTAGCTACCGTACAGGGTTACGGTTTATCTGTTGGTTTAGAGTCTTCAGCCAATTTAGTAATTAATCCAGGGATGTTTTTTAAAGTATCAACAGTTACAACCATTGTAGCTGGTACAATTTTTTTAATGTGGTTAGGTGAACAAATTACACAAAGAGGAATTGGAAATGGAATATCATTAATCATTTTTGCTGGGATTGTTGCAGAAATTCCTAGAGCCCTAGTAACAACATTTGAATTGGGCAGAACTGGTGCGATATCAACATTTATGATAATTGCGATTTTTGTTTTATTGGTTCTAACTATTTTATTTATTGTTTTTATGGAGAGAGCTTTGAGAAAAATTTTAATAAATTATCCTAAAAGACAAATGGGTAACAAAATGTATGGAGGAGAATCATCTCATTTGCCTTTGAAGATCAATCAAGCTGGAGTTATACCAGCTATTTTCGCGTCAGCTTTACTGTTATTACCTGTGACGTTTTCAAATTTTAATGTTTCTGATAATGAAACTTTTTTAAACTTAAGTTCTTATTTTACTCAAGGACAACCTCTTTACATGTTACTTTATGCATCAGGAATTATTTTTTTCACTTTTTTTTACACCTCAATCACTTTTAATCCTACAGAGACAGCCGATAATTTAAGAAAATATGGTGGTTTTGTTCCAGGTATAAGACCAGGTGAAAGTACAGCACTTTACATTGAAAATATTCTAACAAAATTAACTACTATTGGCGCTTTATACCTTACTTTAGTTTGTCTTATGCCAGAGTTTTTAATCGCTAATTATCCAATACCATTTTATTTGGGTGGAACGTCAATATTAATTGTTGTAGTCGTTGCAATTGATACAGTTACGCAAATTCAAACCCGACTTATGAGCTCGCAATATGAGCAATTAATTAAAAAAACCAAATTTGGTAGGTAAATAACAAAAAGTGAATGTAATTTTATTTGGACCTCCAGGAGCTGGCAAAGGAACACAAGCTAAAAACTTAGCGAAAAAATTAGATAATTTCCAAATTTCGACAGGTGATATGTTGAGAGAAGAAATTCAAAAAAATTCTGAAATAGGAAAAAAAATAGTTGAGGATATGGGTGATGGTAGATTTGTTAGTGACGAAATAGTTAATTCATTGATAGAAAAAGTACTATCTGATCCTACTAAGAAGAATAAACTCATTTTTGATGGATATCCAAGGTCATTAACCCAGGCAAAGAATTTAGAAAAATTATTAGGGAAAACAAATCA
Source organism: uncultured Pelagibacteraceae bacterium (assembly GCA_902633585.1). Classification (GTDB taxonomy): domain Bacteria; phylum Pseudomonadota; class Alphaproteobacteria; order Pelagibacterales; family Pelagibacteraceae; genus Pelagibacter. Next base: position 33,162 of record CACPGZ010000006.1, on the reverse strand, counting down.
GAAAATCGATTTTGTATTTTTTCTAGATGTGAATAAAGACACAGTAATCAAAAGAATTGAGCAAAGAAAAACTATAGAAAATAGATCTGATGATGATTTAACTACAATCATAAAGAGGTATGATAAATATATGGAAACTACTAAACCTGTTTTGGATTTCTACTCAGAAAATTCCAATTTTCATGAATTAGATGGCAGTTCTAAAATTGAAGAAATAACCTCTAAAATCAACAGTTTTATCAATGTTTAACCCGTTGACTTTAAAAGATCATCTTATATAAAAGGCTGAAAATTATCACATAATATATGGCTCGTATTGCAGGTATAAATATTCCACAGAACAAACTCGTTCATGTAGGTCTAACTTACATTTATGGCATTGGGGACAAGTTTTCATCGCGAATTTGCTCATCATTAAAAATACCAAAAGAAAAAAGAGTGAATCAACTAACCGACGATGAAATTTTAAAAATCAGGGAATACATAGATCAAAATTTTAAAGTTGAGGGAGATTTGAGAAGAGATTACTCTTTAAACATTAAAAGATTAATTGATTTAGCTTGCTACAGAGGATCGAGACATAGAAAAAAATTACCTGTAAGAGGTCAAAGAACTAGATGCAACGCAAGAACAAGAAAAGGTAAAGCAATTGCAATTGCAGGTAAAAAATTAACTCCACTGAAAAAATAAACATGGCTAAAGTTGATAAAATTGAAAAGAAGGACCAAAAAAATGAAAAGGTTGCAGGTAAGATCAAAAAAAGCTCTTACTCTAAAAAGAAAAAAGTTAAAAAAAATATATTAAATGGTATCGCTTACGTTCAGTCAACTTTCAACAATACCATTATCTCAATAGCCGATACAAATGGAAATATAATTTCTTGGGCTTCAGCAGGTCAAAAAGGTTTTAAGGGTTCTAGAAAATCTACGCCGTACGCAGCACAAATTGCTGCTGATGCAGCTGCATCAAAGGCTTTAGAATTTGGTATGAAAACATTATCAGTTGAAGTAAAAGGTCCAGGTTCAGGAAGAGAGACTGCATTAAGAGCTTTACAAGCAAGAGGATTTAAAATTCTATCAATTAAAGATACTACACCAATGCCACATAATGGCACTAGGCCACCAAAAAAAAGGAGAGTTTAATGGAAACTGAAAATGTAAATATCAAAAACTGGAAATCTCTAATTAAACCATCAAAAATAGATGTTCAAATGAGTGATGATTTATCTAGAGCGAAGATAATAGCAGAACCACTTGAAAAAGGTTATGGTTTAACTTTGGGTAATTCTTTAAGAAGAATTTTGTTGTCATCAATAAGAGGTGCAGCAGTTACATCTATTCAAATAGATGGTGTATTACATGAGTTTACTTCTATAAAGGGTGTAAGAGAAGATGTTACCGATATAGTTCTGAATGTTAAATCTTTAGCATTAAAATCATCATCAGAGGGAACTAAAAAACTTGTTTTAGATGCAAAAGGACCTGGTGAAATAAAAGCTTCGGATATAACTCCCGTAGCAGATGTTGAAATCTTAAATCCTGAATTAGTAATTTGTAATTTAGATGAAAATACGACCTTTCATATGGAAATGAATGTTAATACTGGCAAAGGATATGTTCCAGCGGAATTAAATAAACCTGAGGAACCTCCTTTAGGATTGATCGCTATAGACTCTTTATATAGCCCTGTTAAAAAAGTTTCTTACTCTGTAAGCACTGCTAGAGAAGGTAAAGCTCTCGACTATGACAAACTCACAATGGAAGTTGAAACTGATGGATCAATTTCAGCAGAGGATGCAGTTGCTTACTCTGCAAGAATTTTCCAAGATCAACTTAAAATGTTTATTAATTTTGATGAGCCAGTAGAGGCTCCTGTTAAAGAGGTATCAACAGAACCTGAATTTAATAAAAATTTATTAAGAAAAGTTGATGAATTAGAATTATCTGTTCGCTCAATGAATTGTTTAAAAAATGATAATATAATTTATATAGGTGATCTTGTTCAAAAATCTGAGGGTGAAATGCTTAGAACACCAAATTTTGGAAGAAAATCACTCAATGAAATTAAAGAGGTTTTGACGGGTATGTCATTGTATTTAGGGATGGAGATACCAAATTGGCCACCAGACAATATAGCTGAAATGTCTAAAAAACTTGAGGAAGCTATATAAATGAGACATGGATTTGCTAATAAGAAACTCAACAGAACATCTGAACACAGAAAAGCATTATTAAAAAACATGCTTAATTCTTTGATAAAATATGAGCAAATTAAAACAACATTACCAAAGGCAAAGTTTTTAAAGCCTCAGGCTGATAAGATTATTACATTAGGGAAGAGAGATAATCTTCATAACACAAAAGCTCTAGTTTCACAATTGCAAGACATTAAATCTGCAAATAAAGTTAGAAAGACATTATCAAAAAGATACGAGAAAAGATCAGGTGGTTATACAAGAATAATTAAGGCTGGTTTCAGATATGGCGATAATGCACCAATGGCAATTATTGAATTTGTTGACAGAGATGTTGAAGCGAAAAAAGTTGATAAAAAGAAAAAATCTGCTTCAAAAGAACCTGAAAAAAAAGAAGATAAAAAACCAGTTACTGCATCAAAATAATATTTTTTTATGTTAAAAAGTTACATCGTTGACTCAACGTGTAATAATATGCGTGTTGATAGATGGATACGGAATACAATAGGGAGAATTCCCCAAGGACTAATTGAAAAATCTCTAAGATCAGGCAAAATTAAGGTTAATAAAAAAAAAATAAAAAGTTCTCATAAAGTTAAATCTAATGACAAAATTGATTTTTACGGCTTTAAATTTGAGGAAAGAATTCTACAAAAAAAAATAAGTTTTAATCCCACTAATCAAATAATCAAAGCTAATGAAGATTTAATAATAGATAACAATGAAAATTTTATTGTTTTAAATAAAAGTGCTGGTATTTCTGTTCAGGGTGGAACAAAATCCAAAAAAAACTTAATTGATATATTCAAAAAAAGTAAAATTTTTTTAGACTCAAAACCTTTTTCTGTTCACAGATTAGACAAAGATACATCGGGTGTTTTTTTAATGGCTAAAAATAGAGAAACAGCACAATTATTAACATCATTATTCAGATTGAGAAAAGTGCACAAAACTTATCTAGCTATATGTCATGGTGAACTTGAAAAAAATTCAGGAGAATGGAATGATGATTTAGTACGTTATGATAACGGGAAAAAAATTATTGAAAAATCAAAAACAATTTACAAAGTCATTGATAAAAATTCGAATTCTAGTCTTGTTGAGATGAAACCAATTACTGGTAGGAAACATCAATTAAGAAAACAACTTTTTAATATTGGTCACTCAATTTATGGGGATAACAAATATAAATCTTTCACCAAAACAATTGGTATTAACAAAGAATTAATGCTTCATGCTTACGAAATAAAATTCATGATTAAAGACAAAAAATTTACTTATAAAGCTTTACTACCTGATTATTTTAAAAAATTATTAAAAATTAAAAGACTTACTTATTCAAATTTGAAATAAAAATTTCAACTAGTTTTTTTTCTAATTCATTATAATCTTGATCTTTGATTTGTTTTAGATTTGTGACTCCTTTATCTTTAATACCACATGGAATTATCGCTCTATATTTATCTAAATTGTTATTAATATTAATTGAAAAACCATGATAAGCTATCCATTTACTAATTCTTACTCCAATCGCAGCTACTTTTTTTGTTTGTTCGTTATCTTTGTGCCATATTCCAATATTTTCTTTATCTGAAAAAGTTTTTATATTAAAAAATTGTAACGTATCTATTATTGTTTTTTCTATAATTGTAATAAAGTTTCTTATATCTTTTTTTCTTTTTTTTAGGTCTATTACAAAGTAACAAACTAGTTGACCTGGTCCGTGATAAGTAATTTTACCCCCTCTATTCGTCTCTAAAATCTTAATTGATTTATCTAAAATATCGCTTTCATTATAGCTTGTCCCAGCTGTATAAATGTCTGGATGTTCTAAAGTCCAAATTAATTCATTTGATTTATTTTGATCCACATTTAACAATCTTTCTTCCATCATTTTTTTAGCATCCTCATAAATGATAGGTTTTTCAGACTTTTTAATTTCTATACTCATTTAAAAATTGTAATCTTTTGATTATGTATTAAAAGATCGACCTAAATAATAGGAAAATTTATGGCTTTAATTAAAAAAATTAAAGATAAAAAAGTCAATTTTGAATTCAATAAAGAGTTCATAAAAGTAGTTACTGATAAAATTTCAAATAATGACGCAACTTTTATAACGAATTCTTTTAAAGAAATGCACCCTGCTGATGCAGCTGATATAATAGAACACTTAGGGCAAAATGATAGAGAAAATTTAATTAAACTTAATAATTTCAAAATAGATCCCGAAGTTTTTGTTGAGTTAAATGAGTCCGTTCAAACTGAAATTATAAAATATCTTTCTTCAGATGCGATAGTTAGAATATTGAAAAACCTGGAGTCTGACGATGCTATAGCTATACTTGAAAATGTAGATGAAAAAAATAAAAATTCTATTTTAAGTTTACTACCACCTAAAGATCGTTTTGCTTTATTGGAAGGTCTTAGTTATCCTGAGGATAGTGCAGCTAGAATAATGCAGAGAGAATTTACTGCAATACCTAGTAACTGGTCTGTAGGTCAAACTATCGATTATTTAAGAGAAAATAAAGATTTACCAGAACAATTTTTAGAAATTTATATTGTTGATGAAAATTTTAAACCTATTGGTGCTGTACCATCATCCAAAGTTCTAAGAACACCAAGAGAAACAAAAATGTCATCAATAATGGATGACTCTATTTTTTTAGTTCCTGTAGATATGGATAGAGAAGAAGTTGGTAATTCATTTGAAAATTATAATTTAAATTCAGCATGTGTTATTGATAAAAATAATAAATTAGTTGGAATGATCACGTCAGATGATGTTCTAACAGTTTTAAAAGAAGAAGCCGAGGAAGATGCGTTAAGATTAGCCGGTGTAGGTGATGAGGAAATTACAGATGGAGTAATAACAAAAACGAAAAGAAGATTTAATTGGTTGTTATTAAATCTTTTCACTGCATTTTTAGCTACATATTGTATTAGTTTATTTGGAGCAACTATTGAACAAATGGTTGTTTTAGCTTTTTTGATGCCAATAGTTGCATCAATGGGTGGCAATGCTGGAATGCAAACATTAGCTGTAACAGTTAGAACTCTTGCCACTAATGATTTAACAAAAAATAATTTTAATCAGAATATTTTTAAAGAATTTAATATTGGGATTTTAAATGGAATTATTTTTGCAATCATAAGTTCTTTTATTGTACAGTTATGGTTTCAGGACATTATACTCTCTTTAATAATTTCAATTTCAATGATTTTGACAATGATCGTTGCAGGATTGTTTGGGATATTGGTGCCTGTTACATTAAAAAAGATGAATATAGATCCAGCTATAGCATCAAGTGTTTTTGTAACAACTATAACTGATGTTATTGGGTTCGTATCATTTTTAGGTGTTGGAGCTTACTTTTTGTAAACATTATAAGTTATCAATAAGTCTTACCTTATTAATATAATATGCGATAAAAATTTTGGTATTTTTAATTTTATTAGTTAATTTAAGATTTTTTTTATCTCTGAGTTCAAGATAATCTATTTTAATATCATACTTTTTTTTAAGTTCATTCTTTTTTTTAAAAATTAAATCTTTTAAATTTTTCTTTTTAAATAATTTCTTTTTAAAGATAATAAGATTCTTTGCTATTTTTCCTGCTTTGTTTAAATTATTTTTGTTTAAAAGAATATTTCTAGAAGATAGTGCCAATTTATTTTTATCTCTAATTGTTTTGCAATAAATTATTTTAGATTTAAAATTTTTTTCAACAAATCTCTTTACTAATAATAACTGCTGAAGATCTTTTTCACCCATAAATATTTTTGATGGATTCACTATTTTTGTTAGACGAGTCATTACCTCAATCACCCCTTCAAAATGACCCTTTCTATACTTGGCACACAATATTTTATCTTGTTTGTTGAGTTTAATCTTTATTTTGTTTTTAGCTTTATAGATATCTTTGATTTTAGGCAAATAAACATAATCCACTTTTAGTTTTTTTAAAATTTTCAGATCTTTTTTTACATTCCTAGGATATTTCTTGTAGTCTTGTTTGTTATTAAATTGTTTAGGATTTACGAATATACTTACAATGGTTTTATTGGATAGTTTTAGAGATTTTTTAATTAGTGAGATATGACCATCGTGAAGGCTACCCATAGTAGGTACAAATCCAATATTTGAATTGCCAAATAATGCCTCATTTAAATCAATATTGTTTAATAAAGTTTTCATTTGTATAAAACATTTTAATAAGTAAAACATTTAAATGATTAAACAAGCAATTATTCCATTAGCTGGTCTGGGTACAAGGTTATTACCTTTAACCAGTATATTTGCTAAAGAACTTCTTCCTATTAATGGAAAACCAGGAATTGAGTATATTTTAGATGAATGCGCAGATGCTGGTATCAAAAAAATAGTTTTTATAATTTCAAAAAAAAAGCAAATGATAAAAGATTATTTTTACAAGGATAGCTTTTATCAAAAGATAATAAAAAAGAAAAAAGATCCTAGGGTTATTAAAGAATATAAAAAAATTTTGAAATATAAAAAGATGATTAAATTTGTTTATCAAAATAAACCTCTTGGAACAGGGGATGCAGTATTAAAAACAAAAAAATTTATCACAGATGATTTTTTTCTTATGTTATTACCAGATGATCTCATAATTAAAAAAAATTGCTCGAAGTCGATGATTAATATACATAATCGCTATAAATCATCTGTAATGGCAAGTATTAATGTCCCAAAAAAAACTGTCTCAAGATGGGGAATTTATAAATTGGGAAAAAAAATAAATAAAAATAATTATGTTATAAAAGATGTAATTGAAAAACCTACAATTCCAGCAGCACCATCAAATAAAGCTGTAATAGGACGATATATACTACCAAGAAAAATATTTTCTAAATTATTAAATCAAAAACCAGGCAAAGGTGGCGAAATTCATATCACTGACGCAATACAAAAATTGATAAAAAATAATGAAAAATTTATTGCTCATAATTTTACTGGAAAATATTTGGATTGTGGAAGTATGAGTGGTTATATCAAATCAACATTAGAAATAGCAAAATCATGAAACTTTGTATGATAGGAACAGGTTATGTAGGTTTAGTTAGCGGTGTATGCTTTGCTGATTTAGGCAATAATGTAATTTGCGTTGATAAAGACTTAAAAAAAATAGATCTACTTTCTAGAGGAAAAATTCCTATTTATGAACCTGGACTTACTGAATTAGTTAATAAAAATTATAAAAACAAAAGATTAAAATTTTCATCAGATTTAAAAAAATCAATAAAAGAGTCTGATATAATTTTTATCTGTGTTGGAACACCAACCAAAAAGGGAAGTAGCAGTGCAGATCTAAGCCAAATTTTTCAAGTAGCAAAAGTGATAAGTTTATCAATCAATAAGTTTAAGATAATAGTCACTAAGTCAACAGTACCTGTGACAACTGGTGATGAAATTGAAAAAATTTTACTAAAAAAAAAGAGTAATAAGAATAAATTTTCTGTTGTATCAAATCCAGAATTTTTAAGAGAAGGTGAAGCTATCCGAGATTTTATTTTTCCAGATAGAATAGTTGTTGGATCTAATGATAAAAAGTCTAACCGTTTACTTAATAATTTATATGCACCTCTAATTTCTAAAGGAGCTCAATATATTCATACATCAAGAAGAGCTGCAGAATTAATCAAATATGCATCCAATGCTTTTTTGGCTACTAAAATTACATTCATTAATGAAATCGCAAATTTGTGTGAAAAAATAGGAATAAATATAGAAGATATTTCAATTGGGATGGGTTTAGATAAAAGGATAGGGAGTCGTTTTTTAAGGGCAGGTCCTGGTTATGGTGGATCATGTTTTCCAAAAGATACTAAAGCTATAATTTCTACTGCTGATAAGTTTAAAATAAATCTTTCTGTAATAAAATCAGTCATTAAATCTAACGAAAATAGATCTAATTTTTTACTCAATAAAGTCTATAAAATTTTGAATAACAAAATTAAAAATAAAAAAATAACTTTCTTAGGTGTCACATTTAAGGCTAATACTGACGACATGAGAGACTCCTCTACTTTAAAAATGATACCTGCACTCTTAAAAAAGGGTGCTAAAGTAAATTATTTCGATCCAACGGGTCTTAAAAAAGAGTTCTCAAACTTAAAAAATGTCTTTTATATTGATAATATTAAAGAGTCTGTACAGGACTCAGATCTTGTAATTATTCATACAGAATGGAATGATTTTAAATCGATCAATTTTAAGTATTTAGTAAGAGGTAAAAAATTTATTATATACGATATGAGAAATATATATTCTCCAATGAAAATTAAAAATCAAGGTTTCAAGTATTATAGTATTGGAAGATAAATTTTTAATTTAACTCAAATATAGCATCGACTTCAACAGCAACACCCAGGGGAAGACTATTCACACTTACAGCTGCTCTTGTATGCATTCCTGCATCTCCAAAAACTGATGCGATTAAATCAGATGCACCATTAATTACTTTAGGTTGATCGTGAAAATTATCAGTTGAATTAACAAAACCTGTAAGTTTAATACAAGATTTGATCTTTGTTAGATCATTATCACATGCCTTCATTAATTGAGAAATAATACTTAAAGCGCATCTTTTCGCTGCATTATATCCAGTATCAACATCTAAATCTTTTCCAACTTTGCCTTTTATTAGTTCACCTTTTTCATCAATTGAAATTTGTCCTGACACAAATAAAAACTTTCCAATTATTTTAGTTGCAACATAATTTCCTACAGGTGCTTTAGCATCAAGAAGTTTTAACCCTAATTTTTCTAAATTTTTTTGATAATTCATTTCTTCTTTTTTTTCTTTTTTGTTTTATCGTATTCTTTTCTTTTCTCAATCAATATTAATGCTTCTTCCATTGTGAGTTCTGTTGGATCCTTTTCCTCAGGTATTGTTGCATTTAGAGATTTATACTTGATATATGGTCCGTATTGTCCCTTCATAATTCTAACTGGTTTTTTATCCTCAGGATGTTCACCTAAATCTTTGATCATCGAAGAAGACATTCTCCCCGGTTTAGCCTCAGCAATTAATGTTATTGCTCTATTTAAACCAATAGAGAAAATTTCCTCAATATTTTCTATTCGAGCTGATTTATTTTCACACTTTAGGTAAGGACCAAATCTTCCAGTATTTAAAGTAATTTCTTTTTGATTATCAGGATTTATTCCTAAAGATTTTGGTAGTGAGCATAAAAATTGTGCTTTTTCTAAATCTATACTTTCTAGTTCCAAACCCTTTGGAATAGAGACATTTTTTAAAAGTTCATTTACATCCGATTTAAGTTTTTTTGTTTTCTTTTTTTTCTTTGGTGTTTTTTCAATTTCTATATCCTCTGGAATTTTTTCATATTGTAAGTATGGACCGAATCTTCCATTTTTAAGATATATATCATTGCCGTTCTTATGTTTCCCAATAAATTTTGGTTCAGCTAATTGTGCCTGTGCCGCTGCTTTAGCTTTAGACAAAGGTCTTGTAAATTTACATTCAGGGTAATTTGAACAACCAATAAACGCACCACCCCTAAAGCTATTTTTTAAGCTAAGTGTTCCCGAATTACATAATTGACACTTTCTCACGATATTTCCTTTATCATCCTTATCAAAAACCAAATCTCCCAAACTATCATTTAATAGGTCTAAAACCTCTCTTGTTCTTTTTTCTTTTACTTCAGCTACATTGTTATTGAAGTCTTTCCAGAACAACTCCAAAACCTTAATCCAGCTTTCTTTACCAGTTGTAATCTCATCTAATTGATCCTCTAAACCAGCAGTAAAGTTATAATCCACATACTTTGAGAACAATTTTTCAAGAAAAGCTGAAATAAGCTTTCCTCTGTCAGTGGGAAAAAATCTTTTATTCAATATCTCTGCATAACCTCTATTGGCTATTGTAGAAATTATACTCGCATAAGTAGATGGTCTTCCTATTCCTAACTCCTCAAGTTTTTTTACCAAGCTAGCTTCAGAATATCTTGGAGGAGGTTGTGTAAAATGTTGTTCATCTATTAAGGACTCAATATTTATTAATCCTTTAGATACAGAAGGTAGAATGTTTTCATCATTATCCTTACCTTGATTATTATATATCTTTAAAAATCCATCAAATTTAAGAACTGATCCACTTGCTTTGCATACTGTATCATTATCATTTGATGTTATTGTGATAGTATTTCTATCAAATTTAGCAGATTGCATTTGTGACGATAAAGCTCTACTCCATATTAAATCATAAAGTTTATTTTGATCTGTACTTAGATACTTTTTTATACTCCGGGGAGTTCTGATAATATCCGTAGGTCTTATAGCTTCATGTGCCTCTTGTGCATTTTTTGCTTTTTTACCAGAGTAATTTAAGGCACTTTCAGGTAAATATTCATTACCTATTCCTTTTTTGATATAATCTCTAAAAGTCACTACAGCATCTTTTGATAAATTAGTACCATCTGTTCTCATATACGTTATCAAACCTATAGTTTCTCCTTCAATTTCGACACCTTGGTAAAGCTTTTGAGCAATTTGCATAGTTCTTGACGCACCAAAACTTAATCGACTTGAAGCTGTTTGTTGAAGGGTAGATGTAGTAAATGGTCCAGATGGATTACGATTTACCACTTTACTAGATATATCAGTAATACTAAATTTTTTTTGATTGATACTGGATACGGCCTTATTTATTTCATCTTTATTTCTAAAAGAAAATTTTTCAATTTTATTGTTATCTAACTGACTAATACTTGCTAGAATACTTTGATTTTTTTCATCTTTAAATTTAATGCTTAAAGTCCAAAATTCTTCAGGTTTAAACGACTCAATTTCATGTTCTCTTTCAGTTATTAATTTTAAAGCTACTGATTGAACTCTACCCGCAGATTTCGAGCCCGGAAGTTTTGTCCATAATATTGGTGAAATATTAAACCCAACTAAGTAATCTAAAGCTCGTCTGGCCATGTAAGCATCAACTAAAAGTGGCTCAATTTGTCTAGGATTTTCAATACCATGAATTACTGCTTTTTTTGTAATTTCATTAAACACAACTCTCTCTATTTCTTTGTCTTTGAGAAGTTTTTTTTCATTTAGATATTCTTTTACATGCCAAGCTATCGCTTCACCTTCACGATCAGGATCGGTAGCTAATATTATTTTTGAAGAATCTTTGGCTGCATCAGTAATTTCTTTTAGATACTTTTTAGAAAAGCTATCAATCTCCCATTCCATTTTAAAATCTTGATCTGGATCTACAGAACCATTTTTAGATGGTAAATCTCTTATATGTCCATAACTAGCTAACACTTTATAATTATCACCTAAATATTTATTGATGGTTTTGGCTTTAGCTGGACTTTCTACAATAACCAGGTTCATAAATGACAAACTACCTAAAAGAGTTAGATAGTCAAACTAATAAATTTTTGTCTTGGTTTCTTCTTTATTTTTCAATCTTTTAATATTTTCCCTGTGTGTAAAAAATATTAATACAAACATGATTATGAAAAAAAATATTTCATCAAAATTACTTGTGATGATCAAATAAACAGGAATTGATATTGAAGCGGTTAGTGAAGATAAGGATGAAAATTTTGTAATACCAAAAATTACGAACCAACATAAAGCAAAAATTATTCCAAAATAAATGTTTATAACAAATAGAATGCCAACATATGTAGCAACACCTTTTCCTCCTTTAAATTTTAACCATACAGGAAACACATGACCAAGAAATGCACATAATGAAGCTAAGTATAAGAAATCTGTGTAATAAGTTTTTACAAATATGACTGGGATTACAGCTTTTAAAATATCAAAAATTAGCGTTGTGTATCCAATAATTTTATTTCCAGATCTAAGTACATTTGTAGCTCCAATATTTCCAGAGCCAATTTCTCTTATGTCTTTGTTTAAAAATAATTTTGTTAATATTAATCCAAATGGAATTGATCCCATTAAATAGGAAATTATACCTATGATTAAAATGTCCATTCTATAGCTTAAATAATTCTTTACCGTTTACAAATGTATTTGTGACTTTACCTTGCAGTTTTTTGTCTTCTATAGATGTATTTTTTGATTTTGAAATAAGTTTATCTTTTTTTACAATCCAAGGTTTATCTATATCTACTATACAAAAATCAGCATCGTTACCAATAGATAAATTTCCTTTATTTATCTTTAATATTTTAGCTGGGTTTGATGTCAATGCTTTGATTATAGTCTCTAGTTTGAGAGATCCATTATGATATAATTCTAAACTTAGAGACAACAAAGTTTCTATACCTGACGCACCAGTTGCTGCCTGAGCAAATGTTAATCTTTTCGATTCTTCATCTTCAGGTTTGTGATCTGAAACTATTACATCAATTAGATTGTCTTTTAATCCTTGAACTAAAGCAAGTCTATCTTCTTCTCTTCTCAATGGTGGAGACAACTTCAAAAATGTTTTGAAATCTCCTATGTCGTTTTCATTTAAAGATAAGTTGTTAATTGATACTCCACATGTAAATTTTACAATTTCTTTTCTTGATTTAATTACTTCAATAGATTTTTGTGATGATAATTGAGAGATATGATATCTACATTTAACTTTTTCCAATAACGTTAAATCTCTTTCGATTAAAATACGTTCAGCGATCTCAGGTATACCAGATAAACCTAATTTAGAGGCAATTATCCCAGAGTTAATCATACCATTTTTTGCTAGTTCGTAATCTTCAGCGTGCTGCATAATTAAACTTCCCAAATCTTTGGCAGAATTCATTATTCTAGACATCAATCTTGGATTTTGAATTGTTTTAACGCCATCAGTGAATGCAATTATTCCTTTACCTTGTAAGAGACCGAATTCAGTCATGTTTGTACCTTCAGTATTCTTTGTCAAGGAAGCACATGGAAAAATATTTATTTTTGATTTATCTCTTCCTCTTCTTTTAAGAAAGTCGACTATTGAAACGTTGTCAATTATTGGATCTGTATTAGGCATTGTTACTACCGAGGTGACACCCCCAGAGAGTGCTGCATTACTTAAAGTTCTAAAATTTTCCTTGTATTCATACCCTGGCTCACCAACAAAAACTCTCATGTCAACTAATCCAGGAAAGATATGTCTTCCCTTTAAATCAATAGGTTTATCTCTACTTGGTAAATTATTTATGTTTACTTTTTTCCCAATGGCTTCAATCTTTCCGTCCTCACTTATTATAAGGCCTCCATTTTCATTTATTGAGTTGTGAGGGTCGATTATATTAGCGTTTATAAAATATTGTTTTTTCATTTATTTACAAAATATTTTCAGACAAGCCATTCTTACAGCAACACCTAATTCAACTTGCTCTTTGATTACACTTTTGTTGATATCATCAGCCAACATTGTATCAATTTCTATACCTCTATTCATTGGGCCAGGATGCATAATTAAAGCATCAGGTTTAGAATGTGCTAACTTATCAGGAGTTAATCCGTAATATTCGTAATATTCTCTATTTGATGAAAGGAATGAACTAGTCATTCTTTCATTTTGTAATCTTAACATCATAACAATATCGCAATCTTTCAATCCTTTTTTCATATCTGTAAAAGTGTTAACACCAAATTTTTCAATTTCTTTAGGCATAAGATTTGTTGGAGCAATGATATTTACTTCTGCACCTAACATACTAAGTAAATAAATGTTTGATCTTGCTACTCTCGAATGAAGTATATCTCCACATATTGCAATTTTTAATCCTTGAATTTTATTTTTACGAGTAATAATTGTTAATGCATCTAACAAAGCTTGGGTAGGGTGTTCTCTTCTTCCATCACCAGCATTTAGAACTGCGCAGTTTACTTTTTGTGAAAGTAGATTACATGCTCCAGAATCTTGATGCCTAATTACAATAATATCAGGATGCATTGCATTAAGTGTCATTGCAGTATCTATCAATGTTTCACCTTTTTTAATTGCTGAGTTGCTAATATTCATTGACATAACGTCAGCTCCAAGTCTTTTACCAGCTAATTCGAAGGAGCTTTGAGTTCTAGTGGATGGCTCAAAAAATAAATTAATTTGAGTTTTACCTCTTAAAATATCAACTTTCTTTTCTCTACTTTGATTTACTTTTATAAACGAATTTGCTTCATCAAGTATTAAATTGACATCATTAATTGATAGATCTTGGATTCCTAACAGATGTTTTTGTGAAATTTTAATAGCTTGGTTTGTTTTAATTGCCATTAAAACCAACTCTATAGCTATAAACCTCTATAATAGCAAGTATTAATTATTTAGAAAATCCAAAGCTCCTTGTAATATAAAAGCAGCAGCGTTTTCATCTATCTTTTTTTCCCTTTTACTAACATTAATATCTAATTGACTAGATAGGTTAAAAGCACCAACAGTTGAAAGTCTCTCATCCCACAGACAAATTGGAATGTCTAAGTTTTTTTCAACATTTTCTGTTGTATCTTTTACTGATTGAGCTGACCTACCTGAGGATCCATCCATATTCAAAGGATTTCCAACAATGATTCCTTTTATATTATTTTCATTAATAATTAATCTTAGTTCATCAATAAGAACCTTAAGCGAATTTCGATTTATTGTTTTTAACGGAGTGGCTATTAGTTGTTTTTCATCACAGATTGACACACCAATTCTTTTAGAGCCCAGGTCTAAACCTATCAATCTACACTTATCTAAGCGTTTCTTTTTGAATTCCTCTAAAGTGATCATATTGTATATTTTAAACTTAAGTGATACTTTGCGTCATATTTAAATAGCATATGAGTATAGATCTTAAAACAATAAAGCATATATCAAAATTAGCAAGAATTTCAGTTGATGAGCAAAGAGCTGAAAAATTAGCTGGTGATTTAAATTCTATTTTTGATTTCATTGAAAAACTTAATGAATTAAAAACGGATAATGTAGAGCCATTAACCTCTGTTGCTGAAACAACCTTAAAATTAAGATCTGATGAAGTAAAAAGTAAAAATATAAGAGAACAAATTATTAAGAATTCTCCTCAGGATAATGAGGATTATTTTGTAGTGCCCAAGGTGATTGAATAATGTCAGATATAACAAAACAATCTCTTACTGAATTAGTTGAAAATATAAAAAATAAAAAACTTTCTTCAACAGAAGTAACCAAAGCATTTATTGACAGATCTGAAAAATCTGAGGAATTGAATGCATATATTACAAATGATTTTACATCAGCCGTAGATAAAGCAAAAAAATTTGATCAAAAACCTAATTTAGATTTAAAACTGCCTGGTATTCCAATGGCAGTTAAGGATTTATTTTGTACAAAAAATATTAAAACAACTGCTGGTAGTAAAATTTTGAATAACTTTGTACCAACTTATGAGTCAACCGTAACAGAAAATATCTGGAATGAAGGAGCAATACTTCTAGGTAAGTTAAACTGTGATGAGTTTGCAATGGGTTCATCAAATGAAACAAGTTTTTTTGGTAATGTACAAAATCCTATTGATAAAGATTTAGTTCCAGGTGGATCATCTGGTGGTTCAGCTTCAGCAGTAGCTGGACAATTGACTCCTATTACAATTGGGACTGATACTGGTGGATCAATTAGACAACCAGCCTCTTTCACTGGAATTGTAGGATTAAAACCTACTTATGGAAGTTGCTCAAGATATGGGATAGTTGCTTTTGCCTCATCATTGGATCAAGCAGGACCAATGGGACAAAATGTTAAAGATTGTGCTTTATTACATGAAGTGATTAGTTCCTACGATCCTAAAGACTCTACTTCAATAGACTTTAAAAGAAATCATTTCAGTAAAGAACTTACAAATAATATAAAAGGAAAAAAAATTGGAATACCAAAAGAATATAGAGTTGATGGAATGCCAAAAGAAATTGAAGATCTTTGGCAAAAAGGCATTCAGTATATTAAAGATTGTGGTGCTGAAACAATTGATATTTCTCTGCCGAACACAAGTTATGCCTTACCAACCTATTATATCGTTGCTCCAGCAGAGGCATCATCAAACTTAGCAAGATATGACGGTGTTAAGTATGGATTTAGAGCTAAAGGAGAAAATTTAATTGATATGTATGAAAAAACAAGATCAGAAGGTTTTGGAACTGAAGTTCAAAGAAGAATTATGATTGGAACTTACGTTTTGTCTTCTGGGTACTATGATGCATATTATCTTAAAGCTCAAAAAGTGAGAAAACTTATTAAAAATGATTTTGATGACGTATATAAAAAAATCGATGCAATTTTAACTCCTTCAGCACCGAGCTCAGCATTCAAAATAGGTGAAAAAACAAATGACCCAGTCTCGATGTATCTAAATGATATATTTACTGTTCCTGTTAACTTAGCTGGGCTTCCAGCAATCTCAATACCTGCAGGACATGACTCAAATGGTTATCCTTTGGGTTTACAAATTATAGGCAAAGCTTTTGATGAACAAAATATATTGAATATAGCTTATGCTATGGAGGAAAAGATCAATTTTAAAAACAAAATTACTGATTGGTGGATAAAATGAGTAAAAAAAATTCAGAATATTTGATTAATCGAAAAGACAATCAGTATGAAGTGGTAATTGGTTTAGAAGTCCATGCTCAAGTTTTATCTGAGTCAAAATTATTTTCTACTTCTGCAACCAAATTTGGAGCAGAACCTAATACACAAGTTAGTTTAGTTGATGCTGCATTTCCAGGTATGTTACCAGTAATTAATGAATTTTGTGTTAAACAAGCAATTAAAACTGGTATTGGCCTTAATGCAAAAATTAATAAACGTTCAGTATTTGATAGAAAAAATTATTTTTATGCTGATTTACCTCAAGGATATCAAATTTCACAATTTAAAGATCCAATAGTAGGTGAGGGCAAAGTTATTTTGGATATGCCAAATGGTCAAAAAGAAGTTGGTATAGAAAGATTACATCTAGAACAAGACGCTGGAAAAAGTATTCATGATCTTGACCCACAAAATACGTTTGTAGATTTAAATAGATCAGGGGTAGCTTTAATGGAAATAGTGAGCAAGCCTGATCTAAGATCTCCAGATGAGGTTAATTCTTACATCAAAAAATTACGATCTATAATGAGGTATCTAGGAACTTGTGATGGAAACATGCAAGAAGGTTCTTTAAGAGCTGATGTGAACGTATCTGTAAGACCAAAAGGCTCAAAAGAATTTGGGACTCGATGTGAAATTAAAAACGTTAATTCAATTAAATTTATGCAAATGGCAATAGAATATGAAGCTAATAGACAAGTTGACTTAATGGAAGAGGGCAAAACTATTGATCAAGAAACGAGACTTTTTGATACAAAGAAAAATGAGACAAGGTCAATGAGATCGAAAGAAGATGCTCATGATTACAGATATTTTCCTGACCCTGATCTATTACCTTTAGAGGTTTCTGAAAAATTTATTGAAGAACTTAGAAATGATATTCCAGAACTTCCGGATGATAAAAAGAGAAGATTTATTGAAGAGTTTAAATTGTCTCCTTATGAAGCTAATATTTTAGTATCTGATATTGATACTGCAAAATACTTTGAAGAAGTTGTAACTAAAATGGGTAAAAATAAGGATATTAAGTTAGCAGTTAATTGGATAACTGGTGAATTATTTGCCATTTTAAATAGCAAAGGGTTAGAAATTTCTCAAAGTCCAGTGAGTGCTAAGAATTTCGCTATATTGATTAATCTAATTAAGAATGGAACCATTTCAGGAAAAATAGCGAAAACCGTTTTTGAATTAATGATTGATGGAGATAAAGATCCACAAAAAATTGTTGAGGAAAAAGGATTAAAACAACAAAGTGATCCAAAAGCTTTAGAGTCTTTAATTGATAAAATAATCAATGATAATAGAGAAAAAGCTATTGAATATAAACAAGGTAAAGAAAAACTTTTTGGTTTTTTTGTTGGTCAAGCAATGAAAGCATCAGGTGGAAAAGCTAACCCTCAGTTAATCAATGAGATCCTAAAGAAAAAATTATAAGGTTATGGGTTCAGACCTTAACATCACCAAACATTTACAAGATTACATTCTAAAGAATGGTCTTAAATTACATCCAATTCAAAAAGAAATAATAGATTATAATTTATCACTTGGTGATATAAAAAGAATGCAGATATCTATTTCTCAATGTCAATTTCTACATTTGATTATTAAGGTTTCTAAAATTAAAAAAGTTCTAGAGATTGGAACTTTTACAGGTTTAAGTACGTTATCTATGGCTTTAGCATTACCTAATGAAGGAAGTATAATAGCATTAGATAAAAATGAGGAGACAAACAAAGTTGCTCAAAAATTTTTTAAAAAAGCTAAACAAAATCATAAAATTAAAACTATAATTAAACCAGCATTAGAAACTTTGATGAGTATTAGAAATAAAAAATTTGATTTAGTCTTTATTGATGCAGATAAAATGAATTACAAAAAATATTATGAGATTTCGTTAGATCTATTGAATAAAGAGGGTTTAGTGATAATTGACAATGTATTATGGCATGGAGAAGTTATTAATAAAGATTTTAATGATAAATATACTAAAAGCATAAGGGATTTGAATGATTTTATCTCTAAAGATAATAGAATTGAAAAAGTCATGGTACCATTTGGTGATGGAATGACTGTTTGTAGGAAGGTTTAATGTTCACAATATTTGGTTTTTATAAATTTCAAAAAATAAATAATTTAAAAAAAAACCAAATAAAATTGAGTAATCTCTTGTTAGATAAAAACATCAATGGATCAATTATCATATCCAAAGAGGGCTTAAATGGATCTATATCTGGAATAAATAAGAATATTAAAACCGTAATTATTAAAATTAAAAAAAGTTTGAATATAAAAGAATTTGATAGTTTTAATAATTCTAAAAGTAGATTTCAACCTTTTCATAAACCAAAAGTTAAAATCAAAAAGGAAGTTGTACCGATGGACTTAAAAATGACGAATAGATTAAAAAAAAAGAATAGTCATATTGAGCCAACTGAAT
The DNA here is from genome assembly GCA_902633585.1 of uncultured Pelagibacteraceae bacterium. GTDB lineage: Bacteria > Pseudomonadota > Alphaproteobacteria > Pelagibacterales > Pelagibacteraceae > Pelagibacter. The sequence continues at coordinate 13,964 of CACPGZ010000006.1, read as the reverse complement.
GGAATAAATTAATAAAAAATAAAAAAACTCTTTTATTAGATGCAAGAAAACCTTTTGAACATAAAGTTGGTTCTTTTAAAAAATCAGTAAACCCTAAAATAGGTAACTTTAGAGATTTTCCTAGGTACTTAAAAAAGCTAAAAAAAGAGCAACCAATAGCCATGTTTTGCACCGGAGGAATTAGATGTGAAAAAGCGTCTGTATATTTAGAGAATAAAGGTTTTAGGAATATTTATCAATTAAAAGGTGGAATTCTGAATTATTTAAAGAAAGTAAAACAAAAAAATAGTTTATGGATAGGTGAATGTTTTGTATTTGACAACAGAGTAAGTTTAAAACACGGATTAGCACAAGGAACATATTCAATTTGTGGTGGATGCAGGCAACCAATTTCAGTTAAGGATAAAAAATCTGAAAAATATGAAGAGGGTGTAACTTGCCCCAATTGTTTTAATAAACTCTCAAAAGGTCAAAAATCTCGTTTTAGAATGAGACAAAGTCAGATATACAGGGCAAAACTTTCAGGAAAAAAATATAATTTTCAAAAAGAATTTAATTAAGGATTCATTTGTCACAATTTTTCAAACTAACTAAAGATCCAATATGGTTTTTGCTTAGAAAAGTTACTATCCCAGCAAGTGTTGGTTCACTATTTCAAACTTTTTACAATTTAGTAGATACTTGGTTCGCAGGAAGAATATCTGCTGAAGCAATAGCAGCTATTGCAAAATCTTTTCCAATTTACTTTACCATTATTGCTATAGGAGTTGGATTAACGGCAGGAACTAATACCTTAATTGGAAATAATATAGGTGCTAAGAATAAAAGGAAGGCATCACTATTTGTTGCCCAATCAATTATATTTGCAATCTTTTTGTCAATTCTCGTAACTCTTTTTGGTTTAAATGTTTCAGATTTCCTACTTTCTCTTATGGGATCAGATCAAGAGGGAATTATTTTGACTAGAAGATATCTGGATGTAATTTTTTATGGAACAATAATAGTTATGATTCAGATTTCTTTAAATGGAACTTTAAATGCACAAGGGGATACAAAAAGCTATAGAAACGTTTTAATTTTTGGTTTCTTTTTAAACATTATTCTAAATCCGTTATTTATTTTTGGTTATGGCTTTATACCAGCTTTTGGTATAGCTGGACTTGCTATTGCAACTGTAGTAGCACAATTTATCGGTCTTCTATATTTAGCTTACAAAGTTTATTGTTGTGAATTAAAGCAATATCTTAAGCCCGAATGTTTTATACCAAAATTTAACCTTCTAGGAGAACTTCTGTATCAAACAATTCCTGTAATGTTCAGTATGTTGTTAATTGGTGTTGGTATATTCAATATTCTTTACTTCATTGGTAAATTTGGAGATTTAGCCACTGCTGGTTACGGTGCTGCTTTACGAATTGAACAAGTTTTTTTACTTCCAGTTATTGGTCTAAATACAGCAGTCCTGTCCATTGGAGGACAAAATTTTGGTGCAAAAAATTTTGATAGATTAAGAGAATTATATAAAAAGGCTCTTTATTTTGGATCATCTTTTATGATTTGTGCAGGAATAGTAATTTTTTTGGGCGCAGAGTTTTTAGTTTCTTTATTTACTGATAATTTAGAGGCAATAAAACACGGTACAATATATCTAAAAATTGCTGCACTGATTGGTCCAATTTATCCTGTTTTTTTTATAACAACTGCACTATTCCAAGCAGTTAAAAGACCATTATACAGTCTTTACTTAAGTATTTTAAGACTAACAGCACTTCCATTTTTAAGTTTGTGGTATGTAATTAATATTAAAGGGGGAGATTATGAGGATATTTTTTACACAATATTAGTAACAAATTGGTTTATGGGAATTGCAGTTCTTGTGTTTATTGGGTATTTTTTGAACAATGTTTTTAAACAAAATAAAAGTCTTTTTACTTATTAGTATTTGTCTAATATTTTTTTTAATTTCTTCTTATGATCTTAAATCCAACATAGCAAAAGTTGTTGATGGAGATACTATTCATTTAAATGGTGAAAAAATTCGTTTTAACGGCATTGATACTCCTGAAATTAAACAAGTATGCAAAAATAATAACGAGGTAATTAGATGTGGGATACGGGCAAAAGAATTACTTATTAATAAGATAGGTAATAATAAGGTAAAATGTGTCAATGAGGGTGTAGATCGATATAAGAGAATTTTAGCTGAATGTTTTGTAAATAATCAAAGTTTATCTAAGTATCTTGTTAGAGAGGGATTTGCTTTTGCTTATAGGAAATATTCAACAAAATTTATTGAAGATGAAAAATATGCAAAAAAAAATAAAAAAGGTATGTGGTCAATGACGTTTGAGTATCCTTGGGATTATAGAAGAAAAAATTAGTCTTTTTGTAATTTTTTTTCTAACTTCCTTACTAAGTAAGAAACAATCAATATTAGGACCAGATATTCAAGAATCAGAAATGTATATATTTCTAATGGCCTATAGGTTGTTACAACTAATTCATTAGCTTTTCTAGTTAAATCACCAATTCCAATAATTGATACAAGGGATGACATTTTAAGTACGTAAACAAACTGATTTCCAATAGCTGGTAAAATATTCTTAATTGCCTGAGGCAATATAACAAATCTTAATTTTCTGAAAAAACCTAAACCCAAAGAACTTCCAGCCTCCCATTGTGCTTTTTTAATCGAGTTTATTCCGGCTCTAAAAATTTCAGCTTGGAAAGCACTTTCACTTATAGATAATGCTATTATACCTGAAACAAATGGGCTAAAGCTAATTCCTGTCATTATTGGTAGTCCATAATAAATCCATAAAATTAAAACCAGTAAAGGAATTGCTCTCACAATTTCTACATAACTAATATTAAGATAAGTTAAGAATTTATTTTTTGAAAGTGATGGTATGGCAATTAAAAGACCAATCAATATTGATATAACAATCGAAATTATCGAAATATATATGGTGGTAGTTAAACCACTTAAAAGAAATTTAAGATTTGTTAAACCCTCAATGTTTTGAGGAGATAATATCAACCAGTTTAATTCACTTTTACCACACGAGGTTAAAGGAAGGACTAAAAGTAAAAAAACTAAATTTCTCACTCTTTATGTTATAAAGAATAAAAAATTAAATACTAATTTATTATAAACTTTTTAGATTGTATTTAGATAACAATTTAGTGAAGAAGCCAGATGATTTTTTCTTCTTGATCCAGCTGTTCACATACTCGTTCCATTTATTATCACCTTTAGGGACCATCATAGCTAAAAATGCTGGATTTTTTCCACCATCTGGAACAATTGCTAACTGAGGATATTTAATAACTAATTTATTTGCCTCTGTTGAACTTGTGATATTACCATCCGCTCTCCCTGCTAATACCTCTTGAAAGTCTCTCGCTGGTGCTTCAATTGAATTTAATTTTGATTTTGGAAAAAATTCTTTTGCCTTTTCCTCTTGAGAAGTACCAAGAGTAGTTGCAATAGTTACTTTTGAATTATTTAAAGAATTCCAAGTTGGAAATTTTTTTAAGTTCTTTTTTAGGACAAGTGGCACAGTAGCATATTTGTAATATGTATCCGTGAAACCAGCCACTTCTGCTCTTTTTGGGGTTTTTGTAACACTAGTTGATATGTCATATCTTGCAGATGTTATTCCAGATACAATCGTTTTCCACTCTGCTGGCACAAACTCAACCTTAACACCCATGTCTTTTGCAAGTTCATTCATCACATCTATATCAAAGCCTTTATATTTATTCGTTGCAGGATCTTTAACTGTCATTGGATCCCAGTCGCCTGTAGTTCCAACTTTTAATACTCCAGATGATAAAATTTTATCTAAATTAGAGTCTGCGTTAGATGAGAAGGGTAAAAAAGCAAATAATGCTATAAGTAATAATTTTTTCATGATTTTATTTAACTTATTTGAGATTTAAATGAGACTATAATCTTGACGCACTATCATTCATCCAAGAGAATAAATGCTCAGAAAAAGAACGCCTTACGAACAAATTGACCTCATTTTGATTTTGATTGTGAATAATAACATCAACTTTTGCGATAATTGTTTGAGTTACAGACCCAATTTTGTTTCTGAATTCATTAAAATTAAAAGGTGAACCAGTCTGAAATAAATCGTAGACTTTATCTCCTTTTAATACAATTCTAACATATTGGTCTGTTACATCTACAACAGCTCCTAAATTTAATTTGCAAATATTCTTATTGAGAATTATTTCTGTATCGTATGTATTTGTATTTCCTTTAACAACACCATTTGAAAAAATCATCCATTCATCAGGACTCAACCATAAGGCAGTCAACTTTTCAGTTTGAGTAGAAGTATTTGCTTTTATAGGTAAGACCATATTTAAAGACTTACCAATAGCTGATAAAAATTCTCTTTTTTTACCCCTTACTATCAATTTCATGACAGGTTTAACCTCATTCATTTGTAGACCTTGATATGATTTTTTTTCTTTTATTGTTTGATTATAATTTAGCATTTAATCTTTCACCTTTTTTATCTAAAAAAACAGGATCTGCTACGGTCACATTTATATTTTTATTTTCCATCGGTATAATCAACTTTTGTCCAAGCATTTTTTTTCCACCTTTTACTACTCCTAGTGCAATAGATTTATTTAAATTCGGACTATAGTAACTTGAAGTAACATGACCTAACATTTCAATGGGTGATTTTTTAATGTCAGCAACTATCTGTGCACCTTCCTCTAAAACTTCCTCAGGATTTTCAGTAAGCAACCCAACTAATTGTTTTCTGTCATCTTTAATTGTGTCTGATCTATACAGTGATCTTTTTCCGATGAAGTCATATTTTTTTTTACTCACTATCCAGTCCATTTGTAAATCAATTGGTGTCATAGTTGCATCAGTATCTTGCCCAACTATTATAAAACCTTTTTCAGCTCTCAATAAATGCATTGTTTCGGTTCCATAAGGAGTAATATTAAAATCTTTACCTGCCTCCATACACTTTTTCCAAACAGATTTTCCATAATTTGATTGAATATTAATTTCATAACTTTGCTCCCCAGTGAAACTAATTCTCATAACTCTACACTTTATCTGACCAATTTTTGTATTTTTAAACGACATATGTGGAAATTTTTCATCAGAAAAATCTAAATCAGGGATAACCTTAGATACAATTTTTTTACTGTGTGGACCGCAAACACTAATAGTTGCATAATGATCAGTTACAGATGATAAATAAACATCTAGTTCAGGCCATTCTGTTTGAAGATAATCTTCAAGTTTTTCTAATACGTTTGCAGCCCCACCAGTAGTAGTAGTCATTATATAATGATTTTCATCTAACCTGGTTGTTACTCCATCATCATATACCATGCCATCTTCGTTGAGCATTAAACCATATCGACATTTACCAATAGCAAGTTTTGACCAAGCATTGGTGTAAACACGATTTAGAAATTCTGAAGCATCAGTTCCTTGAATATCAATTTTCCCTAAAGTGGATGCATCTAGGATACCTGCACTGTCTCTAGCTGCTTTACTTTCTCTTTGTACAGCCTGGTTCATGTTTTCATTTACTTTAGGATAGTACCAAGCTCTTTTCCACTGACCCACATTTTCAAACTTAGCATTGTTTGTAACATGCCAATCATGTATTGGCGTTCGTCTGACTATATCAAAAAATTTTCCAACATTTCTTCCAACTATAGTTCCAAAGGTAAGTGGTGTATAAGGTGGTCTAAAAGTTGTTGTTCCGTGTTCACCCATTTTAGTCCCTGCAGTTTCAGAGATAATTCCTAAAGCATGCATATTACCTAGTTTACCTTGATCAGTGCCCATGCCAGTTGTGGTATATCTTTTTACGTGCTCTATTGATCTAAACCCTTCTCTTAGAGCTAATTTTATATCTTTGGCTGTTGCATCATTTTGGTAATCTACAAAGGATTTGGTTTTTCCTAATATTTTATCTGACGGCAACAACCAGATATTTCTTTTTGATTTATTTATTCCAGTGATGATTTCAAAAGTTTTGTAATCGGTATTATTGATGTTAAGAAATTTTTTGACAGACAATATAGTATTTGTTGTGATTTCCTCTAAACTTAAATCTCCATTACAGGATCCAATACTTAATTGATCTGAAGGATATTTGTTTGGAATAAAAACTTGATCATCATCTCTAAATTTTAATTTTCCTCCTGATTGTGTAAATAAGTGAACTGCTGGTGTCCATCCACCTGACACACCCAAAGAATCACAACTTAATTTTATTTTTTTACCAATTACTTTTTGGCCATCCTTAGAGAGTTCCATAATTGATAATCCACTGATTCTTTTATAACCATATGTATCGACAACTGTGTAACCTTTAAAAATTCTAATATTATTTTTCTCTATTTCATAAGACAGTTTAGAGTCTATTTCCTCTCTATTATCAATGATTGCATTAACCTTAATCCCTCTTTGAACCATACTCATGGCAGTTTCGTATGCAGTATCGTTATTTGTAAATAGAATATTATTTTCACCACATGCAACACCATATAAATCGATATATTTTTTCATTGCAGAAGATAATAAAACTCCAGGGCGGTCATTATTATCAAATATTAGAGGCCTTTCTATCGCGCCAGTAGCACTAATTACTTTTTTTGCTCTAATCTTTAATAGTCTATGTCTAATTTTATTTTCTCTTTGATTCATAGGTAAATGATCAGTGAGATTTTCACGAGCTAATAAAAAATTGTATCCATGAAAAGCTGCTACACTAGTTCTTGTTTTAATTTCTAAATTTTCTAATTTAGATATTTCATTAATTTCTTTTTCTAACCAAGAACTTGTTATTTGGTTATTAATTTTTGAAAATTCTGAGTTATCATAAATCGATGATCCACCTAAAAATGATTTTTCATCCACTAAGAGAGTTTTCAAACCATTCTTAGCTGACATTTTAGCTGCCATTATTCCCGATATACCAGCCCCAATTATTAAAACATCGCAGTGAATATACTTATGCTCATAAATATCAGGATCAGCTTCTTTTGGTGACTTTCCTAAACCTGCAGATTTTCTTATAAAGTACTCATATTTTTCCCAAAAACTTTTAGGCCACATAAAAGTTTTATAGTAAAAACCTGCTGGCAGAATAGGGGACAGAATATTATTAATTCCGCCAATATCAAAATTTACACTTGGCCAACAATTTTGACTTGATGCAACTAAACCCTCATAAATTTCAATTTCTGTAGCTCTAACGTTTGGTTCGGTCCTTGAAGTATTATCATGTAACTGAATAATTGCGTTAGGTTCCTCTGAACCAGCCGTCATAATTCCACGAGGTCTATGATATTTAAAACTTCTTCCTACAAGATGAACATCGTTAGCTAATAGAGCGGATGCTAAAGTATCACCTTTATAACCGAAATATGTTTTATTATTAAATTTAAATGAAATTCGATAAGTTTCATCTACTAGTTTACTTGATTTAAATCTTAAATTTTTAGACATTGATTATTTTACAGTTGGCTTTTCACCCATTTTATAAACTGCTTTGATTTGGTCATTTGAAGTATCTCGAGCAATATTGAACCATTTTCTACAACCGTGAGCATGGTTCCATCTTTCGAATTGAACTCCTTTTATATTTTTTCTCATAAATAAAAACTCCGCCCATTCGTCATCACTTAATTCTGTTGGTTGTTTCGGTCTTTCTATATGGGCTTCACCCCCAGCTTTAAATTCGCTTTGCTCTCTTTCACCACAAAAAGGACAATTAATTAAAAACATTAGTGTGCAACTGCAGCAGCTCCATGCTCATCGACTAAATCACCACTTACAAATCTATTTAAATTAAATGCAGCATTAAGTTTATGAGGTTCGTCGTTAGCAATTGTGTGAGCAAATAAATCTCCTGAACCTGGTGTAGCTTTAAATCCTCCAGTTCCCCAACCGCAGTTAAAATACAAACCTTTTATTGATGTTTTGCTTATTATTGGACTTGCATCAGGACATATGTCAACAATTCCACCCCACTGACGCAGCATTCTCATTCTACTAAAAATTGGGTACAATTCCAGTATTGCATTTAAAGTTCCTTCTACAATATCATGACTTCCTTTTTGGGAATAAGATATATAATCATCTGTTCCAGCTCCAATAACGAGTTCTCCTTTATCAGATTGACTTACGTAAGCATGAACTGCATTTGACATTACAACGGTATCAATAATTGGTTTAACTGGTTCAGATACTAACGCTTGAAGAGGTTTGCTTTCCAGAGGTAATTTTAATCCTGCCATATTTGCTATAACACTAGAGTGACCAGCAGCTACAACACCAATTTTTTTGGCTTTGATAAATCCTTTTGTTGTTTCTATGCCCTCAACTATATCACCGTCTCTTTTTATTCCTTTTACCTCACAATTTTGAATAATATCCACACCCATTTCATCAGCACCTCTTGCGTACCCCCAAGCAACCGCATCATGTCTTGCTGTACCAGCTCTTCGTTGGAGAGTACCACCTAAAACTGGATAGCGAATATCCTGTGAAGTATTTATAATTGGACAAAATTTTTTGACTTCTTCAGTATTCAAATAAATTGCATCAATCCCATTTAATCTATTTGCATGAGTTCTTCTTTTTAAATCTCTTACATCTTGTAAATTATGAGCGAGATTCATAACACCTCTTTGACTAAACATAACATTATAATTTAACTCTTGCGATAAACCTTCCCAAATTTTAAGAGCATGATCATAAAGACCAGCACTTGCATCCCATAAATAATTTGATCTTATTATTGTAGTATTTCGACCAGTATTTCCACCTCCTATCCAACCTTTTTCAACAACTGCAATATTCCTCATGTTATGTTTTTTAGCTAAATAATAGGCTGTTGCTAAACCATGCCCTCCACCCCCAACTATTACAGCATCATACTCTTTTTTAGGCTCAGGATCTTTCCAAGCTTTCTCCCAATTTTCATGATATGAGAAAGCATTTTTAATAAGTGAAAATATTGAATAGTTATTTTTCATAATTACTGAATAATTACTTTATAAATATTGATTATTCAATACAATCAGAAATGACAATTTTATTGGAAGAGTGGGTGAGAGGCTGAAACCAGTCGTTTGCTAAATGACCGTGCGAGGAAACTTGTACCGAGGGTTCGAATCCCTCCTCTTCCGCCATTATTAATATAAAGGATCATCTTTAAAGAAATTAATCATAGTAACGGGTTTTTGAGCCAAAATATAACGATATACATTATAATTCTCTAATACCCTTTGAACATAATTTCTAGTTTCTTTAAATTTAATTAATTCAATCCAATTTACATAATCAATTTGGTTCTTTTGAGGATTTTTATTTATTTTTTTCCAATATCTCACTCTTTTAGGTCCAGCATTATAAGCAGCTATTGCAAACGGATAAGCACCATCATATTCCAGAATTAGACCTGCTATATAATGAGAGCCTAAATTGATATTGTATTCTGCATCCTTAGTTAATCTAGATTTTGAGTAAGGAAGCTTTGCTTGTTTTGCAACTAATTTTGCGGTGTAAGGCATAAGTTGCATTAAACCTTTTGCACCTGCATGACTGTTAGCACTTAAATCAAATTCACTTTCTTGTCTAATTATTGATAGTATAAACGCAGTATCGGGAATTTTTCTACCATTTATATAATTTGGTGTACTAATAATAGGATAATTATATTTATTATGAAATCTTTTTTCATAAGATGCAAATTTGGCTATTTGAATAGCAAAATCAAATCTATCAATATTTGTGGCTAGTTCAGCAGCTAAAACCTCACTACCATTTTTAATATTATCATTAGCTAAATGTCTTAAAATATGTTTTGTGTATTTATCTTCATTGAGTTCATTGAGAAGATAAATTGTTTTGACTAATTCCTTTTTAAAAAAGTAATCTTTATATTCTTTTGAAACTTCAATATCTTTAGAAAGCTCGAAAGGTTGATTAGGATTTAACTCCATATAAGCTAATTGACCATAATATGTTGTTAAAAAGATAGCAGCTTTACCAAACCACTCATTAGCTAATTCATTTTTACCGAGTTTTTGATAACTTTTAGCTAACCAATAAGCTCCTCTTGATGTACTTATAGGGTAACCAACATTATTATAAAAATTTTCAAAATGATCTTTTGCTAATAAAGGATCATCTAAAAAACTTAATGCTATCCAACCACTCATCCATTCTGCGGCTGCATACTCAGGACCATCAGTCAAAGCATGATTACTAGCAATTTTATAAGCTAATTCATATTTTTTTTTATAAATTAATGATCTTGAAACAATTTCTCTTTCAAACCACCACTTATCAGGTCTAACCAAATAATCTTTAGTGTTTTTAATTTTAACCAAAATTTCAACAGAACTATCAACTCTCCCTCTTTTTCTTCTCCATTTTAGTCTGTCATAATTTAAGCCTGCATCATTTTTAAATTTTGCTGGAACTCTTGAAATAGCATTATCAACACCATACGATTTACTCATTAATAGTTGTCTTGCTGTATAAAGTAATTCGTAATCTTTAGGTAAATATCTTAATAATCTTTTTAAATCCCAATATTTATTATTCCATGCCAAGTAATCTGCTCTTTTAATATAATCATCAGCATTGAGATACTTCTTAAATTTTTTTCTGTAAAATTTCAATTCTGATTTACTTAGTTCTGCAGTAATCCATCCCTCTTTAATATAAGAAATACCTGTTTGTGAATTTCCATTGAGAATTATACTTTCTCCAAGTATCATTTTTCCAAAACCACTTAAAGGTTCATCAACACCAAACCAATCTATAATCTTTTTTGGTGAGATGGTGTCTGTTGAAAGTTTATGTTCTGCTAAATATTTTATTCTTCCTAATCTTGGATAATCTATATTTTTATCTATAAATGTTTTATAATCATAATATGAGGCCTTATTCCCTTTAGTTAACAGATGTCTCCATTGTATAAAATTATAGATGGATTTATCCTTTGCTTTTTTTGCAGTTTTCAATGCATTAGGCCATTTTGCTTGTTTCATTTCTAAAATAGCCTTTTTTGCAATCTCAAAATCTTTTTTGTTATAATATTTAGATTTTTTTGCTGTATCATTTTTTTTAATTCCAGCAATTAAAGGCTTCTTCTTAGGCAAAATAACACCCAAATCTTTCTCAGCTTTCAATTTTATTTCTTTTTTGGCCTCATTTTTATTTTCTTCTACTATTTTTTTGGTAACAGGTTTTGGCAGAGGCTTCATTACATCAATTAGTAATTTTTGATCTTTTTCTTCTTCAGTCTGGATTGGTTTTTTTAGAGGTATTATCTCTGCAGATAAAATTGTAATATTAAAGTAGAAAAACAAACTGATAAAAAATATTAATTTTTTTAGCATAATCTTTTAGTATATGAATCCACAAACTATGTTATAAGTATTTATGTTTAAAGGATCAAATGTTGCTTTAATTACCCCATTTAAAAATGATAGTCTTGATGATGAAACTTATATTAAGTTAATCCATTTTCATATTGAAAATGGCACAAACGGTTTAGTTCCAGCTGGAACCACTGGAGAGTCCCCAACTTTAAGCCACGATGAGCATGAAAAGGTAATTGATTTATGTGTTAAGGAGAGCAATGGTAAATTGCCTGTATTTGCTGGCACTGGCTCAAACTCTACCGAGGAAGCTATTTCATTAACAACTCATGCAGAGAAAATGGGAGCAGATGGAGCTTTAATCGTTACTCCTTACTATAATAAGCCTACTCAAGAAGGACTTTATCAACATTATAAAGCTATAAATGATAAATGTGGAATTCCAATTATTATTTATAATATACCAGGAAGATCAGTGATTGATATGTCAGTTGAAACAATGGCAAGATTATTTGAACTAAAAAATATTATTGGTGTTAAAGATGCTACAGGAGATTTAACAAGAGTAGATAAAACACTTAAAATGTTAGGAAAAGATTTTATCCAACTCACTGGAAATGATGATAATGCATTCGAATTTAACAAGAGAGGTGGAGTTGGAGCTATAAGTGTTACAGCTAATATTGCTCCAAAGCTTTGCGCTGATTTTCAAAGATTATCAAAATCAAATAATGATAGCGAAACCAAAGAAGCAGAAAAACTAGATAAAATATTACAGCCAGTTCATAATGCTATGTTTGTTGAAAGTAATCCAAGTCCAGTTAAATATGCAGCAAAATTAATGAGTCTATGTGATGATGAAGTAAGATTACCATTAGTAAAAGTAACAGACTCAACTAAAGAAATTGTTAAAAAAGCTATCGAAACAGCTAAATTAATTTAATGAATAGAAAAACCAATAATGGTTTGAAAATAATTTGTTTAAATAGAAAAGCTAGTTTTAATTATTTTTTTGAGGATTTATTAGAAGCTGGAATTGTCCTCAAAGGCTCTGAAATCAAATCTATCAGAGAAGGAAAAGTTAATATCGCCGATTCATACGCTATTGAAAAAAATGGAGAATTAATTTTAATTAATTCTCATATTGCATCATACAAGCAAGCGAGTTACTCAAATCACAAGCCATTAGATGATAGAAAACTTTTATTAAACAAAAAAGAAATAAATAAACTTATAGGAAAAATGCAAAGAGATGGATTAACAATTGTACCAACGAAAATGTATTTTAAAAAAGGAAAAGCCAAAATTGAGCTTGCTGTAGCTAAAGGAAAGAAACAATATGATAAGAGAGCTACAAAAAAGAATAGAGATTGGAGTCGAGAAAAAGCGCGATATGTCAGAAGATCTAGTTAATTCTATATTTCTTGGTATAGGCTCAAATCTAGGTAATAGACGCCAAAATATTGAAAGAGCCAAATTTAATTTAATTATAAACAATATAAAAATACTGAAGTGCTCAAGTTATTACGAAAGTTTATCATGGCCCAACTCAAATAATCCAAAATTTTTAAATATAGTCTTAGAAATTGATACCAATTTTAATCCTTTGGTGCTTATCCAAAAATGTAAGGAAATTGAAAAGAAATTAGGCAGAAAGAAATCACCAAAAAACTCTCCTCGTGTATGTGATATTGATCTAATAGACTTTAAAAGTAAAAAGATAGCTGGGGACTTGATTTTGCCCCATCCAAGGATGGATACACGTAATTTTGTTCTTTTACCACTCTTCGAAATTAGTAAGGTTTGGAAACACCCAATCTTAAAAGTTAATATTAGAAAACTGATATCCTCTTTATCAAATAGTGACATAAGATCTATTAAACAAATCTAAATAAGTGCTATAATAAGTTATGTTAAATTCTGATGAATTAATAAATAAAGTAAAAGTATATAATAAGTTTTTTAATCCAGAAAAACTTAATAAAGCCTATGACTTTGCTGTGAAAGCTCACAGCAATCAAAAGAGGGCGTCTGGAGATCCTTATTCTGTTCACCCTATAGAAGTTGCAAATATTTTAACTGATTTAAAATTAGATAGCGCAACAATAACTACAGGTTTGTTACATGACACAATTGAAGATACTTACGCTACATATGAAACCATTAGAGGTGAATTTGGCACAGAAGTTGCTGATTTAGTAGATGGTGTTACAAAAATTTCAGTATTCGAAAATACAGCCTCTTCCAGCTCTAAAGCTGAAAATTTCAGAAAACTGATATTAGCTACTTCAAAAGATATTAGAGTATTATTAGTCAAAATTGCAGACCGATTGCATAACATGAGAACGATCAAGGCCATCACTCAAGAAGATAAAAAAAAAAGAATTGCTCAAGAGACAATGGAAATTTATGCTCCGTTAGCAGATAGAATGGGCATGCATAGAATAAGAGATGAACTTGAGGATTTATCTTTTGAAATCCTTAACAATGAAGCTAGGCTATTAATTCAAAAAAGACTTGAGGAAATTAAATTAGATAAAAAAGACATCTTTGAAAATATA
>CACPGZ010000005.1 GCA_902633585.1 uncultured Pelagibacteraceae bacterium | reverse complement strand
TCTAGCTCGATTTGATTGTTTTGATTATTTGTTAATGTTTCTCCTTTATAAACAAACTCATTAGTGGAATTTATTGCAACAATCGTAAACTTATTAATTCCTAAAAAAAGAAAAATCTTATTTTCTAAATTATTTACCATTTAATATTATTTGATCTTTTTGACGGAAATCAATTACTAATTCATTCTTAAATTTATCTTCATTAGATAAACGAACGAACAAGTTTAGATTTTTTTTAACATCATTTCTCGACAATTTTATCAAATATCCCTCTGATGTTTCAATATCCCATCTTTTTGATTTGAAATAATATAGTTTTATTATTTTTTGAAAATCAAAGTTTGATTTATCAGCTTCATTCTTAAATTTTAGAAATTCTTCAACATTTAAATCACCAAACACAAATGGCAGACTAGAACTTGAATAATCATTCAGGATTAATTTCCCATTCGATCCAATAAAATAATTTGAACCATCTTTTTTTGTTTGTGCAAGTATTTTTGTTTTCTTTATAGATATCTTTAAAGTTGAGGGATAATTTTTAAATATTTCAAAATGCTCAATAATATTGATTGAATTAATTTTTTTTTTTAAATATTGCTTATCTAAGAAAAAAATATTTTTAAAATTTGCATCGTTTATAATATTTTCAATTTTTTTTTTCTCATCAAAATTGAAACCAATAATCTCTATTTTATCGATTTTTGGAAAACTAATATTCATTAATGAAATATTATTAATTGATACTAGAAAACAAAATAGTAATAAGTAAATAGTAATCTTTTTACTTATTAATAGATGCATCTTTTAAAATTAATTTAATTAGATTTATAAAATTAATTCCAATATACGCTGATATCTCTGGAACTAAAGATAGTTTTGTCATTCCAGGCTGTGTATTAATTTCTAAAAGATAAAATTTACCCTTAAAATATTTAAAATCTGACCTTGTAACTCCTCTACATCTCATCAAATTATGAGCTTTTAAAGTTATGTCCATAAGAGATTTGTATTTCTTTTTTGGTAAATCTACTGGAATGATATGTTCTGTCTTAGCATTAGAGTTATACTTTGCTTGATAATCATAAAATTTTCTCTTTGGTTTAAGCTCGATTGCACCAAGTTTCTTCTTTCCAATTATAGCTGATTGAATTTCACGTCCAGGAATAAATTGTTCTATCATTACTTTTCTATAATCTTTTAATATTTTTAATCTTTTAGATAAATTATATTGACTGCAGATATACACATTAACACTGGAGCCTTCATTAATTGGTTTAATTACAACTGGAAAATTAAATCTTTTTTTTACAAAACTTATAAGTTCTTTATTAGTTTTATTAAAGTTATAAATGAAATATTTAGGTGTCAAAATTTTATTTTTTAAAAATATTTTTTTGGAAATTTCTTTGTCCATTGCCTTAGCGGAGGCAATAACACCTGAATGCGTGTAAGGTATTCCTATTATCTCTAGGATTGTTTGTATATACCCATCTTCTCCAAACTGACCATGTAGAGCATTAAAGATACAATCAGGTTTGAAGTCTTTTATTACAGATAATAAATCTTTATTTGGTTCGCATGTTCTTACTAGATAATTATTCTTTTTTAATTCTTTAGCTACTTGTTTTCCAGTCTCTAGGCTGATAATTCTCTCTTTAGAAATACCACCAGAAATTATCAAAATTTTTTTTTTCAAATTATTCCAATATCTTAATTTCTTTATCTAATTTAATGCCAGTTTTTTCTAAAACTTTTTTTGAAACAAAATCAATTAATTTTTTCATATCATTAAAGGTTGCATTACCTTTATTTACAAAAAAATTTGAATGTTTTTCTGAGATATGTGCATCACCAAACTTGGTATCAGTAGAAACTGATTCTCTGATTAACTCCCAAACTTTTTTATTCGTTTGATTTATTGGGTTTTTAAAAGTGCTCCCACCAGTTTTAATTTTCATTGGCTGATTTTTCTCTTTTAAAGACTTCATTTTTCTAACTTCGCTATTTACTTTACTAAAATCACTTTTTACCCCTTTAAAAGAAGCGCTTAAAAAAATTAGATCTTCATGCAGATTAGTGTTTCTATAATTAAAATTTATATCATTTGAGGGAATTGTTATTAAATTCCCCTTTTGATCTATTGCTTGAATTGAAAGAAGAATATCCTTAAATTCTCTTCCAAAACATCCAGCGTTCATCTTAATTCCTCCCCCAATTGACCCAGGGATACAGGATAAAAATTCAAACCCACTCAAATGATTTTGTGCAGCAAATTCAGATAAACTTTTATCTAAAACAGCACTACCAGAAATAATTACATCTTCCTTCAATAAAGATATTCTATTAAAATTTTTACTAAGCTTTATTACTACTCCATCAAAAATATTATCTGAAATTAAGGTGTTAGATCCTGCACCTATAATAAAAATTTTTTCCTTATTATCGAGTATTTTCAAAAATTTAATCAAGTCCTTTAAATTTTCAGCTTTATAAAAAACTTTTGACTTGCCTCCAATATTAAACCAATTTTTTTTCTTTAAATCTTGATCGTAAATTACATTTTTATCAAAATCTTTTAGTAAATTCTTAAGCTGAGGTATTCGCATTACATTAATTCAGGTAATTTTTTCATCCAATTAGATATTGAGCCAGCACCCATTCCTATGACAATTTTATTTCCATAAACATTTTGTTTAAGAAACTTAGCTAATTCAATATTGTCTTTAATCATAAATAGTTTTACTTTAGAATTTTTTATTATTCCTCTTGCAAAATCAGTATAATTAAAACCTAATTTTATTTTTTCTCCAGCTGTAAAAATTGGACATAGTATAATTGTATCTGCGTCTCTGAAACAATGAGTAAATTCATTTCTTAAATCTTTTAACCTAGATATTCTATGAGGTTGAAAAATGCACACTCTTTCACACTTATCAAAAACTTTTTTTACTCCCTCTAACACAGATTTTATCTCTGTTGGATGATGAGCATAATCATCATAAAAATCAACACCATTAAATGTAAATATCTTATTAAATCTTCGCTGGACACCTTTAAAGTTTTTCAGACCTTTTTTAATATTAGACACTGGAATTCCCACAGTTAGAGCAACTGCAATCGCAGCTGTAGAGTTTCTTATATTATGAAAACCTAATAATGGGATTTGAAAATTTTTTAAGATTGTTTTTTTTTTATTTGGTAAATTTATAGATAAATCAAATTTTGAGAAAAGTTTGTTTTGAATTATATTTTTGATGAGAAAATTAGCGTTAGACTTGACACCGTATGTGAAAAAATTTTTATTTTTGATATCTTTAATTAATTCATTGTTAATTTTATCATCAGTACAAATAAAAGTTTTTCCAAATGATGGAACTTTTTTTATAAAGTGTAAAAAATGATTTTTTAAATCCTTCATAGATTTATAAAAATCCATATGTTCTCTATCTATATTCGTTATAATTGAATATGTAGGAGAAATATGAGTAAAGCTTCCATCTGACTCGTCCGCTTCTAGTATGGACCAGTCACTCTTACCTAATTTTGCAGTGCTCTTTATTGAATTTATTATGCCTCCATTGATTATTGTAGGATCTAACTTGGTATTTTCAAAAATAGAACTCACCAAAGATGTTGTTGTTGTTTTGCCGTGAGAACCAACTACAACAATATTCTTCATTAATGAAACAAGATTTGCTAACATCTTACCTCTTTTTATCACTGGTAATTTTTTTCTTTTAGCCTCTATTAATTCTGGATTACTTTTTTTTATGGCAGAGGAAGTCACTACAATTGTAACATCTTTTATATTTTGTTTTTTGTGACCAATAAAAATTCTAACACCCTGTTTTTTTAATTTTTCAATATTTTTGTTCTTATTAATATCGCTTCCTTGAATTTGAAAACCTTTTGCGTTCATAATTAATGCAAGACCACTCATACCTATTCCACCAATACCTATAAAATGGATAATTTCTTTTTTAGCTAATTCAATTTTCATTAATAGTTTCCAATATTTTTTGGTTTATATCATTCCATGAGTTTTGGAAATTATGTTTTTCTAAATTATTTTTTTTTATATTGTACTCAGACTTATTCGTAATTATATAATCTAATAACTTTTCTAAATTAACCTCATTAAAGTCTTTTTGACTCATAATCCAACAACAACCTAAATTTTGATAAAAATTTGCATTTTCAAATTGATGGTTGTCTTTTGCTGAAACTAGAGGGATTGTTAAAAATGGTTTATTCATAAATGATAATTCTGCTAAAGTAGATGCACCGGCACGAGTAATACATAGGTCTGATTGATTAATCAAATCTGCTAAATTTTCCTCAAAATCAAAAATGGTATTTTCAATTTCAGCTTCATCATAAATATTCTTTAAATTATCAGTATTACTTTTATGGGTTTGTTGAATAATTTTAATTTTATTTTTTTTTGACAAATTAACGATAACATTCTTTACTACATTATCAAAAATCTTTGCTCCTTGACTGCCACCAACAACTAAAAGACAGAATACTTTATTTTCTATTTTAATTTCCCTTTTCTCATAAAAATTTTTTTTAACTAATGGAGATATAATTTGAATTTTATGTCTAAGCTTTTCAGGAAAGTTTTTTAAATTTTCTGTATAAGCAAAAATTTTATCACAAAAACCCAAAAAGAATCTGTTTGCTCTACCTAAAAAAATATTAGGTTCGAGTAAGTATATCTTAATTCCTAATAATTTTGCACCAAAACAAACAGGTAATGACATATATCCTCCTGTTGAAAAAACAATATTAATTTTTTTTTTTTTTAATAATAAGACTGTTTTAATCACCAAATAAATTACTTGGAACACTTTAAAGATAAAAAATAAATTAAGATTCAATTTGGGGGTATTTATCAGCACAATATCTTTTTTTTTATCATCTAGATATTTCAAACCTCTTAAGTCGGTGGAAATAAAAACATTAAAATTTGTTTGCAAATGTTCACGTAGAATTTTTGCTGGTATTACATGCCCCCCTGATCCTCCCGTAGAGATTAATATATTTTTCATTCAATTATTTTTCTTTTCGTTAAATTCAAAATTATACCAGACATAATAGAAATACTTATAATTGATGACCCCCCATAACTTAAAAACGGTAAAGTCATTCCTGTAGTTGGGAATAATCTAATATTTACTCCCATGTGAATCATCGCTTGCATAAGTATTAAACTAATAGAGCCAGTTAGTATTAGTTTGATCTTTTTATCATTTTCTTTGTAAACTTTTTTCAGAACTGAAAATATCAATACTAGATAAGTCAATAAAATTAACATTATGAAGATTACTCCAAACTCCTCGGAAATTACCGAAATAATGTAGTCAGTATGAGCTTCAGGGACTCTATTTTTTAATGTTCCTTCTCCAATACCTTTTCCAAAGAAGCCTCCACTTATTATAGCTTCTAATGCTTTATCTGATTGAAAGTTATGAGTACCCGTTTCAGGATTAAAAAAAGAAAATAATCTGTCCTTTATGTATTTAAATTGTGGAAGGTAACTTACGATAAATGCTATCGCGGTTAAAGAAATAAAAAAAACTAAGCTCAAAAAAAATATACTGATACCAGAAATAAAAATCAAAACTAACCAACTAAAACCGATTAAAAGAGTTTGACCAATATCCGGTTGAAGTATCAAAAGACTCGATATCAATATAGTTAATAAAAAAGATAAGAAGTATTTCAAATTAAAATTAGTATATTTTTGAGAGCAAATTATCATGCTTATTATTACTATCAAAAAAGGCTTTACAAACTCAATAGGTTGTATTCTTGGCAATACCAACAAATCAATCCATCTCTTGGAACCTTTAATCTCCACTCCAATTATAGGAACCAGGAACAACAAAACTAATGATATACAGAAAAATATAAGCGAAATTCTATAAATTTCTTTTTCAGGTATAAAAGATAAAATAAAAATTAAAAAAAAGCCAAAAAAAACAAAAACTGTATGTTTAAAAAAAAAGAAATAAGTATTCGTATCTAATTTATCAGATGCAATTAGGGAAGTTGATACAAGTGAGAAAAATAAACCAGCCAAAAATAGAATTAAGATCAATGATAGAATAAGTTTATCAATACTTTTCCACCATTGATAAAAAGAAATATAACTAAACAATTTTTCTTTCATTAGTGTATCTTTTTATTAACTTATTAAAATATGAGCCTCTTTCCTCAAAATTTTTAAAACTATCAAATGATGCAGAGGCTGGACTAAATAGGATTGTATTATTTGAGTATTTCTTTTTGTTAATATTCTTAAAAATTGCTGATACTGCAAGATTTAAATTTTTAAACCTTTTAAGTTCTGCATTTTTCTTTAAATCTTTTGAGAATTTTTTAAAGTTTTTACCAAAAACATAAATCCTGATATTTTTAAAATATTTTTTTGATAACGATATTTTGTCATCTTTTTTTGGAATACCGCCAATTAACCAATGAATATTTTTGTACATTTCTAATAATTCTTTTGAGGAAGAATAACTTGTTGATTTAGAATCATTAATGATGATCAATTTATTTTTGTTATAGATAATTTTTTGCCTATAATTCAATCCTTTAAATTTATTTACACTTTCTAATAATTTATTTGGTTTTACGTTAAATTTTTTTATCATTTCTAAAACAAATGAGAGATTTGCTTGATTTGATTTTGACAAAAAATATTTGTTTCTAATTTTTTTCAAAATAAAATTATTTAATTTTGTATCTACATTTACCAGTTTTAACTTAGGTTTTACTGTTTTAATTCTTTTTTGAGTTATATGATCATTTTTATTTACAAATCCAATTGCTCCTCTTTTTCGATTATTGAAAATTTTAAATTTTGCCTCTATATAATTTTTTAGATTACCATGTCTCTCTAAATGATCTGGCGCAATATTAAGGATAGCAGCAAATTTTGATGAAAAAATTTTACTATATTCTAATTGGTAGGATGAAGCCTCAATAACGAAAATTGTTTTTTTGGAGATCTTATTTATAGAAAGTATTGGTGTGCCAATATTACCTGCTAATCTTACATCTTTTTTTTGATCTTTTAAGATATCATATAGTAGTTTGCATGTGGTGGACTTTCCGTTTGTGCCAGTTATTGTTAATGAGACATTATTATAAAAAGAGTAAAAAACATCTAGATCTGTATAGATATTCTTTTGTTTTTTTTTAAGTAAATTTTTTAACTTACATTTTTTTATATCAATTCCTGGGCTTAATATAACTAAATCAAATTTAGTTTTTAATAATTTTTTAAAATTTAGAGTTTTTTTTTTAATCGACTTATTTATTTTAAGATTCAAGTTATCATCAAATAAATAAACATCACTTTTATTTCTTAAAAAATTGAACGATGAGAGGCCACTTTTTCCCAATCCATAAATTAAAATTTTTTTATTAAAGAAAATTTGTGAATTTTCACTCATTATCTTAGTTTTAATGTAGCAAGTCCTATCATTGCTAAAATAATAGAAATTATCCAAAATCTAATTACAACTGTTGATTCGGGCCAACCTTTCTTCTCAAAATGATGATGGATTGGTGCCATTTTAAAAACTCTTTTACCAGTAATTTTAAATGATATTACTTGCACAATCACTGAAACTGCTTCAAGAACAAATAAACCTCCAGTAATTGCTAA
This sequence comes from uncultured Pelagibacteraceae bacterium, assembly GCA_902633585.1. Lineage (GTDB taxonomy): Bacteria > Pseudomonadota > Alphaproteobacteria > Pelagibacterales > Pelagibacteraceae > Pelagibacter. The sequence goes on along the minus strand of CACPGZ010000005.1, from coordinate 42,794 downwards.
AACTATTTCATGTTTTGTTATTATACCAACTGCTCCTAGAGAGCCACCCAAAGACAAAGATCCGGTATCTCCCATAAAAATTTTTGCTGGAGGTGCGTTGAACCATAAAAAGCCTAAGCAAGAGCCAATGATTGCTCCACAAAAAATTGAAACTTCCCCAGTTCCCTCTATATAGGGAATTTGTAAATAATTTGAGAATACAATGTTACCTGTAACATAACTTATAAATGCAAAACAAGCTGCTACAAGTATTACTGGTACCGTAGCTAAACCATCTAAACCATCAGTAAGATTTACTGCATTTGATGAACCGATAATCACAAATATTGAAAAAGGTATAAAAAACCATCCAAGATTAATGATTAGGTTTTTAAAAAAAGGAAAGTATAAATTTGTTAAATCTTGATAGTCATTAAAGTAAACATAAAAACTTACACCAATTATTGCTAGTATTATTTGAAGGGTTAATTTCAACTTTGATGAAATACCTGAAGAGTTGCTATACTTTATTTTTTTATAATCATCGAATGCCCCAAGTAAACCAAAAGAAATTGCGATATATAAACAAAATAAAACATTTAAATTTGATAGATCAGCCCAAAATAATACTGATATCAACAAACCAAATAAAATAATTACTCCACCCATTGTCGGAGTTCCTATTTTCTTAACTATATGATCTTCTGGACCGTCATTACGGATAGGATTCAAAATTTTTTGTTTTGAAAAAAATTTTATAAAAGTTCCTCCAAAAATTAAAACGATAACTAATGAAGTAAAAAAAGATAAACCAGTCCTAAATGTTAGATATTTAAATACATTCAAAAAACCAAAATTATCAACAAAATTTAGTAAAAATTGATAAAGCATTTAATTTAAACTCTTCAAGTTATTTACTATACTATTGAAACCAGTCGCATTTGAAGCTTTAATCATTAAATAATCATTATTATTAAAATCTTTCTTTATTAATTCAAAAATTCCTGATTTATTTTCTAAAATTCTTCCTCTTTTTATTTTCACAATATTATCAAATATTTCTCTTACCAGTTTTCCCATAACAAATACTTTATCAATATTCGTCTCATTTATTAAAGGAACTATTGATTGGTGAAGTTTTTTTGAATGCGAACCAAGTTCCATCATATCTCCAAGTAAGAGATATTTACGATATTTTTTGGTATCTATATTATCATAATTTTTTAAGGCTGATTTTAAAGATAGAGGATTAGAATTATAACTTTCATCAATTAAGTTTATTTTTTTGTTACCTATCTTTATTGTAGAATGATCTCCTCTTCCTGCTGGAATTCTAAAATCTAAGAAAATTTTTTCATTAAATTTAAGCACATCTTTGTAAATACTTATTACACTTAAAGCGCTTAAAATATTATAAATATTACTTTGAAAATTATTAGAAATTATAAAATATTTAAACCTATCGTTAAGTTTAACTTTAATTCTAAATGCTTTTTTAACTTTTTTAATATTAAATAATTTAACATTTGCTTTTTTACTTTTAATCCCAAAAGAAATCACATTAATATTATTATTTACAGCAATTTTTTTATGTAATTTGAAAAAGCTATCGTCTGCATTCAAGACAACAAAACCATTGGGTAATATATTTTTAATTATCTCTGCTTTAGCTAAAGCAATTTGTTTGATATTTTTGAAATTTTTGGCATGTGCATAGTTGATATTAGTTATCAAGCCAACATTCGGTTTTATAATATTTGTTAGATTATCTATTTCTCCTTTTTTATCCATACCAACTTCTAAAACTCCAAATTCATTAGTATGTCTTAAATTAAGCAAACTTAATGGAACCCCAAATTTATTGTTATATGATTTTGAAGAAATACTAACACTAGAAATCTTTCTTAACACATTGCCCAATAATTCTTTAAGAGTAGTTTTTCCACAACTTCCTGTAATAGCTATTATGTTTGTATCGATATTTTTTCTAAATATTTTTGAAATTTCAGTCATAAATTTTAATGTATCTCTTACTTTAATTTGATGTCTATTCTTGAATTTGCTTAAAATTTTATTTCCTATCACTAATGAAGCTTTATTTTTAAATGCCTCTGCAATGAATTTATTTCCATCATTTTTTTTTCCTTTAATGGCAAAAAAAATATCATTCTTGTTTACTTCTTTGGAGTTGATTCTTACTTTATCTAATTTTATTAAAGAAATATCATTTTTAATTTTAGATACTTCTTTAATAATATTTATCTTTAAGTTTTTCGATAAATTTTTATTCTTAAGTTTAATACAGTCTAAAATAATTTTTTTATCTGAAAAATAAATTTTCTTTTTACCGAAATCTTGTGTTTTCTCATGACCTTTTCCAGCAACCAACAAAATATCACCTGTATTTAAATTTTTAATGGCCTCAGAAATAGCTTTTTTTCTATCAGGAATTTCTTTTATCAAAGTGTCGTGCATGCCTTTTTTAATATCATCTCTTATTTTTCTTGGATCTTCAAATCTGGGATTATCATCAGTTAAATAAATTTCGTTAGAATAATCACATGCGATCTTTCCCATTTTAAATCTTTTATTTTGATCTCTATTTCCACCACAACCGAAAAGCAAAACTATCTTTTTATTTGGAAATTGCTCTTTAAGATTTGAAAGACATATTCTTAATGCATCTGGTGAGTGTGCATAATCAAGTATTACTTTAGACTTATTTTTGATTTTACCTATCTTTTCAAGTCTTCCATCTATTGGTTTAAGTTTTGATAATACATTAAGAATCTTGATTAAACTTATATTACTATTTTTTGCTGCAATAATCGCCATTAAAATATTTTTTAATTGTATTTTTCCAATAAGATTTAAGTTTATTTCTCTCGTTAAATTATTGTATCTTATTTTTAATATTTGCTTCTCACCACTATAACTATGAGATAAAATTTGAAATTGATTTTTACTATTATTTAAAACCTGCAATTTCAATTTTCTAGAAATTACGATTTTTTTTATTCTTTTAAATTCTGGTAATGTTTCATCTGTTATTACATTTCCCTTCTTTCCTATCAAATTTTCAAATAGGTACTGTTTTGCTTTGAAATATTCTTTAAAATTTTTATGATAATCTAGATGATCTTGAGATAAATTTGTGAAAATACCTGATGAAAACTTTAAACCACTTAATCTATGCTGACTAAGGCCATGGCTAGAGGCTTCCATAATTACATTGTTAATTTTTTGAGATTTTAATTTAGATAATATTTGTCCTAATCGAATTGGGTCTATAGTTGTATTTGGTAAATTAGATCTAAAATTTTTTGATTTTACACCTAATGTTCCGATTGAGGCGACTTTTACTTTATTTAGATTTAATAATTGAAAGTAAAAATCTGAAACAGATGACTTTCCATTTGTTCCAGTTACAGCAATTAAATTATTTGGTTTACTCTTGTAAATTTTAAAAGCGATTTCTGCTAAAAGTTTTCTAATATTTTTAGTATGAATAAATAAAATATCCTTTTGAAAATTTTTAATTCTTTTCTCGCTAATAATAATTTTAGAGCCTTTTTTTATTGCAGTAGAAATAAATTCATTTCCATCAAAATGGTTCCCTTTTATAGCAAAAAAAATATTATCTTTTTTAATATTTTTTGTATTGAAAGAAATTCCTGAGAAAAAAATTTTTTTTTTAATATTATCTATATTTGTAAAATAATTGCCTAATAACATTTTAATTAACTTCCGTGTATTTTGTGGCTAAAATAGGCCCAATCTTTTCTATAATTTGACCCACAACTTCAACCGAAGTCCAACCTGCAGTATTAAAAGGAGTCCCTTTGTATTTTATTCCTGATCCATCTCTATAATTATAAACATATTCACTATTTGTTTTAGGCTCATCCAACATCACAACCAGGCTATACTTAGGATTTGAGGCAGGAAATATGGATGCAAAGGTATTAATTTTTTTTCGTGAGTATCCACCTTCTAAAATTTTTTCAGCAGTGCCTGTTTTTCCTGCAACTTCATAACCCTCTACATTAGCTAATGTTGCGGTTCCTTCCTTTGTGGTTACAATTTTTCTCAATATTGTGACTAGATTTTTTGAAACATTTTCATCTAAAATTCTTTCTCCTTTGGTATATTTTCCTTTTTTAATAAGAGTAGGGTTAATCTTATAACCACCATTGGCAATTGTGGAGTAAGCACTAGTTAACTGTAAAATTGTAGTGGTAATCCCATGTCCGTATGAGGTAGTTGCAAGCTTACATTTTCCCCAATTAAAGGATATTGGTTCACCCATTTCCTCTATATCAAATTTTATTGAGTTAATTAGGTCGAGATCATTTAAAAATTTTTTATATTTTTCAATCCCAATTGCTTGACCGATTCTCACCGAACCTATATTACCTGATCGGATTAGTATTTCTTCAGCAGTTAAATTAGAGGGAATCTTTTTATCGTATTCACTTATTTTATTTTTTCCACAAGTAATACTTTTTTCTAAATTTTTAAACTTAGTATTAGTCTCTATTATTTTTTCATTTAGTGCTGCTGCCAAGGTAAAAGTTTTAAAAACAGAACCTAATTCATAAACACCTTTGGTTGCTCTATTGATATAATTTACATCAGTAATATTTTCTCTTTGATTTGGATCAAAATCAGGAAGGGAAATAATTGATAGTACCTCGCCGTTATTTATATCCATTAAAATCGAGGCACTTCCTTTGGTTTTAAATATTCTATTAAACTTTATTAGCTCCTCTCTTATTAAAAACTGAATATCTTTATCGACAGTAAGTTTAATAGATTTGTCTTTTTTTTTTAAATCTAAATCTAATGATTTCTCTAACCCAGAAATCCCTAGGTTATCATCATCAATTTGTCCAATTATATGACTAAATAAATTTTTTTGAGGGTAAACTCTTGTAAGATTTTTATGTGGTTTTACTGATTTATCACCCAACATCATAATTTTCTCGTAATTCTCCTCTGAAATTTTTTTTTCAAACCAAAAAAATTTATTTTTTGAAATTTTGGAATTGATTAATTCAAAATCTTTATCAGGAAAAATATATTTTAGATTAAGTAACAATTTTTTTTTATCTATCGCTTCGGTTGGATTAATTCCGATATCAATAGAGTTAACAGTTTTTGCTAAAAAATGATTGTTTCGGTCTAAAATATTTGCTCTCTGAATTTTATTAATAGAGCCATAATTCTTTGAAATATTGGTATTCAAGTCTCTAGATCCAAGATGAGTAAGATGAATACAATAAATTATAGAAATAAGGAAAAAAATAAAAAAAATAAATGCAATTCTATTAAATCTAATATCAAAATTTTTTTTGTCGCTTTTAAACTCAAATTCCTCTTTGTTTTCTTGGAGAATAAACTTCATATCATTATTTTTCGGTATCTATAATTTTGAAATCGTTTGTAAGAATTTTTTCTTTTGTGAAGTCAATAATTTCAATTTCATTTATACTCTTTAGGGTCAACTTATTTTCAAAATAAAGATTTTGATAACGAAGTAGTTTTTCTGAGGAGCTTAAATAATCAAATTCAAGTTTCACATTATCTAATTCTAAATTTAAATTTAGTATATTCTCTTTTAAACTAAACAATTCTTCATCAATTTTCTTTGTGGAATTTTTTATAAAAGAGGTAATTACAATAAGTGAAAAAATTAAACTAATAGTTAGAATTTTTTTCATAAGTTAAGTCCAAGATTTTCAATTTCTATTAAATCTTTAAATTTGTCTAAAATATCGCTTTTAAAATCATAAAAATTTTCCTTTTTTATTAAGCACCTTAATTTTGCAGACCTAGAAGGAGGGTTTTCTTTTAGTTCTTGACTTGATGGAGTTATTGGTTTTTTTTGATGTAATTTAAATAAGATTTCTTCGTGTATTACCTCAGGTTGGTATCTAGATACACTTTTATGTTCTGAGAGACTTCTAAAGAAATATTTTACAATTTTATCCTCTAAAGAATGAAAAGTTACAATAACCAAAAGTCCATCTTTTTTTAAAACTTTTGCTGCATTGATCATGCCATAAATTAGCTCACTTATTTCTTTGTTGACAAAAATTCTTAACGCCTGAAAAACTTTGGTTGCACAATGAGTTTTTTTATTATTTCCTTTTTTTGACTTTTCAATAATTTTTACTAGGTGAGGAGTATCTATTTCTTTTAATAATCTTTCTTTAAGAATGTTTTTAACGATTAATTTTGCATCTTTTTCATCACCAAAAGATTTAAAAATTTTTACAAGGCTTTTTCCATCTAATTTATTTATTGTTTCTTTTGCAGAGAATTCATTTAAACCAATCCTCATATCTAACGATCCACTAGAGTTAAAAGACAATCCTTTATTTGGATCCTTAATTTGTGTAAATGAATAACCTAGATCAAATAATACACCTTTTACATTTTCATTTTTGAGTTTTAAGTTTCCTAATTTACTAAAATTTAAATTTTTAAAAGTAAATCTGTCTGGAAATTCTTTTTCAATTTTTTTTGCAACTTTTAAACTTTCAGAGTCTCTGTCGATACCAATGACTTTATTATCTTTATTTTTTAAAATTTCTCGAGCGTAACCACCTTGACCAAAAGTACAGTCAATAAATGTGCCACCATATTGAGGGGAAATAATGCTAATAATTTCTTTTAGCAGTACTGGATAATGCTTTGTTTTATCCTGTACTATGGTGGCTTCCATTTATTTTTACGAAGACCATTAATTTTTTTGTCTTCTTAAAAATGCTGGTATCTCTAAATCGTCCTCTTCATTCTCATTTTCTTGGGATAACAGATTTTCTGTTGAGGAGGTCTCGTTTTCAGAGCTAAATAAGTCTGGTGCTTCACTATCTACTCCAAACTCTTTTAAATCATTTTTTATCTCATCTTCTTGAGTTGACTCACCAATAGCTTCTTGTGTGAAAGAACTTTCCTCATCCTCTGTAGTATTTTCAACTAAGCTTTCAACTTGTTGGTTTTTTAATAGTTCCTCATGATATTGATCATTGATTTGATTAATATTTTGACTTGCAACAGTCTCACTTAGATTTTCAGTTGGAATTTCATTCTCTAATTTTAGAGCATTAGCTCCACTTGAAATAGGAGCGCTAGTTGAAAAATTAAAAGAAGTATTAGATCCTAAATTGGAAAAATCAGAATATCCAGGATTTCTATTTTGGATCCTGTGTACCATGTTAATCACTGATTTTGTTTCAGGTTGTTGTCCATCTAAAGCAGTTGCAACAATTGATACTCTTATTTTTCCTTCAAGAGATGGGTCGGTTATTGCGCCAATAATAACTTCAGCATCAGCCTCTACTTCAGATCTTATTTTGTTAACAACTTCATCAACTTCAAATAATTTAAGATCTTTGCCACCTGTAATATTGACAAGTAATCCCTTCGCACCTTTAAGAGTATAATCATCAATTAAAGGATTGCTAATTGCCATTTCTGTAGCTTTCATAGATCTACCCTCACCTTCGGCTTCTCCTGTGCCCATCATGGCTTTACCCATAGATGCCATAACTGTTTCAACATCAGCAAAATCTAAATTTATGATACCAGGTCTAACCATTAAATCAGTAACACTTTGTACACCATGCATTAAAACATTATTTGATAAATTAAACGACTCCTCAAATGTAGTTTGTTCATTTGCTATCTTAAATAAATTTTGGTTGGGAATTACTATTATAGTATCTACATGTTTTCTTAATTCTTCAAGACCAATTTGAGCTCTTCTCATTCTTGAGGGACCCTCATACAAAAATGGCAGTGTAACTACTCCAACAGTCAAAATATTTAATTCTTTAGCGGCTCTTGCAATTACGTGTGCAGCACCAGTCCCTGTTCCACCACCCATTCCAGCGGCTATAAAAACCATATTTGCACCTTGTAAAACATTAACGATATCATTTAAAGACTCATCAGCTGCAGCTTGACCTATGTCAATTTTTGCACCTGCTCCCAAACCTTTAGTTAAATTTAAACCAATTTGTATTTTTGATTTTGCTTTACTATGTTTTAGATCTTGTGCATCAGTATTAACAGCAATGAATTCCACTCCTTGCATTCCATTTTCAATCATCTCATTAATAGCATTTCCGCCTGCACCACCAACTCCCATCACTAAAAGTCTAGGTTGTAATTCTTTTATCTCTGGTGCTTTAAAGTTAATTGTCATTTTGTTATCCCCCTGTTATTTTTAAATTAATGCTCCCATTTAAGACTTGCACGATTTAAATTTGCTTTTTTTCTTGCAGTGACCTTAAATTTTTCAAAAATTGTTGGTTCCCATATTTGAAAGGTTTTGCCCTGACCAACAAACACCATGCTATTTTTAATTTTTGCATGTTTTAGTAATTTTGGCGTAAGTAAAATTCTTCCCTCACTGTCAAATTGTAAATTTATGCTTTCTGATAATATTGACGTTGCAAAAAAATCTCTTTTTTCCTCAAAAGGATTTAAAGTGTCTATTGAATTTGAAATTTTCTCAACTCTATCTTGGGGCCATGCTTCTATTGATTGATTGTTAAATGATGGATAACAAATAACTCCATTGTACCCTAAATTAGATAAATAAGATCTAAAGCTCGCCGGCACTGACACCCTTCCTTTTTTGTCTAATTTGTTTTCGTAGGTTGATAAAAACATAAACCATATATTCCTTTTTCCCTTTTTATGGGAATTTATGGGATACTATGGGTTTTTAGTCTAGGTGTCAATACATACAATTTAGGGTTTAAATAGGCAATTTAATCTAAATTATTTTATAAATTGTTGATTGTTTAAATTAAGAAAAATTTGCCAGATAAACTATAAGCCGGGTTCTGTCATTTAAACCTATCATTTCTCTAGGTTTGAAATCACTTCCAAACTCAAGCGACTAACCCAGGTGACTAGCCAAGAATTGCTTTTAGTTTTTCAACAGTGTCACCTCTACTTAGTCTTGCTCCCAGTGGGGTTTTCCAGCGTTCATTGTTACCAATAGAACCGGTGTGCTCTTACCACACCTTTTCACCCTTGCCATGTTATGGCGGTTTATTTTCTGTGGCACTATCCCTAGGGTTGCCCCCGCCAGGTATTACCTGGCACTGTATCCTTGCGGAGCCCGGACTTTCCTCTTTAACTGATTAAAGCGATAAGTCGTTTATCTGGCCAAATCAATTTATTACTAAATTAAATTTTTTCAAGATTAATTATTTAAGATTTGAGTAAATTTTTACTTAAAATTAGACATTCCTTATCACAAATTCCATTTACTAGATTCTGTCGAAATCTTCGCTGAAAAGCTTTAGCTATAAGTCTTTTTTTAATAGCACTACTTTTTAATTGAACTCTTGTGTATCCAATTTTGTGAAGATTGATAAAAAATTTATTTTCATCTGATGAGTTTATCTTTTTAAGTCTTTGTTGTTTTAGTTTTTTTTCATCTAATTTATGCCATTGTGCAAGTTTAAGTTTTGCCAGTTCTTTCCAAGGAAATTTTTCGCCTGGATCTTTTTTTCGATTTGGGGCAATATCTGAATGCCCTAAAATATTCTTATAATTTACTCTGTATCTTTTTGTCAAAAATCTTAAGAGTTTTTTGACTGAATTCATTTGCTTATTTGGGAATTTCTCATAAAAATTTTCATGACCAGAATTTTGTATTTCAATACCAATTGAATAACGATTTAAAGATTGAATATTTTTCCAATTTGATTTTCCTGCATGCCAAGCCTCGTAAAGGTCTGGAACTAAATTAATTATTTTTCCGTTCTTTTTTATGAAGTAATGAGCACTCACTTTTGACTTATGATCAGTCAGTCTATTTAAAGCCAGTAACTCATTTTTCATCCCTGTGTAATGAATGATTATATATTTTATGTTTTTTTTTGATCTTTTGGGTGTACTAAAGTTTGGAGAATAATTTTGCGTTGTTTTAAGCCACATTTATGCTTTAATTTTGATTAATTCCTATTTTATTTTGTTTCTCATTGTAATATACAAGATCAATAATGATTAAGAAAATTATAGTTATAATAATTGCAACTTTTGCGTTAGTTTCAAATTTGCATGCTAGCTCAGACGGTGAGTTAATTTTAAAAAAAAATCAACCCTCTGAAGTAAGAGACTGTTCGAAAACCTTTAACAAAGCTTCTTTTGCACTTAATCAAGGTTTAGACAAGGTTATTTTTAAACCCGTCGCAAGTGTTTATAGATTAATGCCCTCGCCGGTAAAAACTGGGGTAAGTAATTCATTAAACAATCTGAGTAATGTAGTTACAATCCCGAATAATCTTCTTCAAGGAGAGTTTGCTTTAGCAGGGATAAATGCTGGAAGATTTGTAATAAATACAACTGTGGGAGTTTTAGGTTTGTTCGATGTTGCATCATACTGGGGATTTGAAGAGTACACAAAAGAGGATTACGGACAAAGCCTTGCAATACATGGTGTAGGACCAGGATGCTATCTGGTGCTACCAGTAATAGGACCTAGCACTGCTAGAGATAGTGTAGCCTCACTGGCTAACTTTTTTGGCGGTGATGCTTGGTATAATGTAACTGTAAGAAATGATACTCATTATTTTAGAGATAGTGATTATTATTTATCTAAGATTACAAGTGGAGTTGATTTTAGAGCGAAAAACTTTGACTCTATTGAAAATCTAGAAAAAAACTCACTTGATTTTTATGCATCTGTAAAAAGTCTTTACTTACAAGATAGACAGCAAAGAATCTTGAATAGTCAAAAAATTATTGAAACTCAGGATGATAGTGATTGGGAAGAAATAGAAACACAATAATTTCATTACAGAATGATGAAAAAAAAATCGTTATTATTTTTAATTATTTTTTTTTCAATAACATTCAATTCATTTTCTATAGAGCCTGACATTTTTGTACAATCCACTGTCAATAGGGCGTCTAAATTACTCGCAGAGGGTACTTCAAAAGATGAGAAGATTGAGAAGCTAAAGATAATCGCAAAAGAAACTGTAGATATAAGAGGTATTGGATTTTATACGCTTGGAAAGAAGAGAAAATCTTTAAACGAACAAGAAAAAAAAAAGTATGCTGAATTATTTGAAGAATATTTTTTAAAGAGTTTTTCAAGCAGACTTGCAGAATATACTAATCCAGAAATAGATGTGAGAAATAAGGAAAAACTTAATGAAAATTATACTATCGTAAATAGTATTTTAAAAGCTACTAATGAAAGACCTGAAATAAAAATTGATTGGAGAATATATACTAAAAATCCAGACAATCCATTAATCAGAGATTTAATAATAGAAGGCTTAAGTTTAGCCAGAACTCAAAAAGAGGAATTTGCCTCTGTTTTGAATTCAAATAATGGTAACATTGAAGCTTTATTTGAAGTCTTAAGAGAATTTTCACTGAATTAGTGCCAATGAAATGGTGGGCCCGCCAGGACTCGAACCTGGGACCAATACATTATGAGTGTACTGCTCTAACCAACTGAGCTACAGGCCCTGTTTATAAATAATTTATATCAATTTCAAAAATTATTAAACAAAGAATTTCATGGTGGGCCGTGTTGGTTACGCTCCAACTACCCCTGCAATGTCAATGCAGTACTCTACTATTGAGCTAACGGCCCAAATTAACTTTCTAAGAAACTTTTAAGTTGTTTTGATCTACTTGGATGCTTTAGTTTTCTTAGAGCTTTTGCCTCAATCTGTCGAATTCTTTCTCTAGTCACTGAGAATTGTAATCCAACCTCTTCTAAAGTATGGTCGGTATTCATTCCAACTCCAAATCTCATTCTTAAGACTCTTTCTTCTCTTGGTGTTAATGTAGATAGTATTTTTGTTGTAGCTTCTCCTAAATTTGATTTAATTGCCTGTTCTAATGGAGCTAATGCTTTTGTATCTTCAATAAAGTCGCCTAGGCTACTATCTTCCTCATCTCCCACTGGTTTTTCTAATGAGACTGGTTCTTTTGATATTTTAAGGACTTTTCTCACCTTGTCTAAAGGCATACGAAGCTTTTTTGCTAACTCCTCAGGAGTAGCTTCTCTGCCAAACTCACTAAGGATTAATCTCTGTGTTCTTACAATTTTATTGATCGTTTCGATCATGTGTACTGGAATTCTAATTGTTCTTGCTTGATCGGCGATTGATCTGGTGATTGCTTGTCTAATCCACCATGTTGCATAAGTTGAAAATTTATAACCTCTTCGATATTCAAACTTGTCGACCGCTTTCATCAATCCAATATTTCCCTCTTGAATTAAATCTAAAAATTGAAGACCCCTGTTGGTATATTTTTTGGCAATTGAAATAACTAACCTTAAATTTGCTTCTACCATTTCCTTTTTAGCAATTCTTGATTCTTTCTCACCCTTTTGAACTCTGCTTACTAACTTTTTAAAGTCAGTAACCGACATTCCAAGTTTATGACTAATTTCAATCAATCTTTCTCTAATATTTTTAAATTCTTCTTTATTTTTAGTAAAAAAATGTTTCCATAAAGTATTTGTATCTAAAAACTTTTTTAGATTGGGGTTAATTTCATTGCCTATATAAAACTTAATAAATTCATTTCGTGGTATTTTTTGGTCCATTGCAAGTCTTAAAAGATTTCCCTCTAATGAGATAATTTTTTTGTTTTCAACATAATGTTTTTGAACAAGTTCCTCTAATACTGATGGGGATAATTGTAAAGATTTGATATTTTCTAAAATATCATTGACAATTTTTGTATATCCCTTTTCCTTTGACGGAGAAAAAGTCTGTGAATTAAGAACACAATCTAATTTCTCTTTTTGGTATTTTATAAGCTTACGATATTCTTTTGTGAGTATATGCACTGTTTGTAACACTTTTGGTTTAATTTCAGACTCCATTGCAGCAAGTGTTGGATTGAAATCATCATCACCCTCATCATTTGAGTTTTCCTCTTTTTCGTCTTCTCCAGCGTTCTTCTGCTTAGCACTTGGGCCTGTATTCTCATCTTCCATGTAGTTAGTATCAATATCAATAATTTCTCTCACTAATATTTCATCTTTTTGTAGTTTTTCATCCCATTCAAATAATTGTAGTGCAGTAATAGGACTTTGAGATAAAGCAATTAACATCACATCTTTTCCTGCCTCAATTCTTTTCGCAATTGCAATTTCACCTTCTCTAGAAAGTAATTCAACACCACCCATTTCTCTTAAATACATTCTAATTGGGTCATCACTCTTTTCGATTGTTTTGCCCTCTTCTTTTGAAGAATTTTCTTTTTTCCTTAGAACCTTAAAGTCAGATTTCTTTTCAACTAATACTATTCCCTCATCTAAAATATGAATAAAAGCTTGTGATAAATTTTCATCTGATAAATTCCTTTTACCAAGAGATTTGCTTAATTCCTCATAAGTAATGAAACCTCTATGAGTCCCTCGACCCATTAATCTAGCAAATGATTTAGTAATAATTCTTTCCACAGTACTTTAAGTTAGAAGAACTTATATAATATCAAATTAGCAAAAATCCATTGCTAATTTGTTCAGATTAGTTAGTTTTTCTCTCATTTTTAAGCTCTTTTAGCTCATTAAATGTCTTCTCGCTTAAATCTTTTGAAAACTTCGACTCTAACTCTTGGATTCTTAATTCTAAATCATGACTAAATAAATCTTTTGAAATATCATCCAGTAGCTCTATTACTTGATTATCATTTTTAGGTTTATTTTTTAAAATATGTTTAATTGGCGCAAACTTGTTTATCTTATCTAGCAATTGTTTATCAAAATTAAGTTTTTCAACATCAATAGTTTCATTTGATTTTAATTTATCAATTACCAAATTGAATATTTGCTTATTAATTTCTGTGAATAATTTGATATTTTCTACTAAATGAATATTAGACTGAAAAAGAGATAAATTATTTAAGAGCAAATATAGCAAGGAAAACTCTTTTAATTCTACTCCAGTAATAGCTTGGCTTTCATTAAAAATTTTTTTTGTTGACTCAAGTGATTTTGTTTTTCTTACAAAAAATTTATTTTTATTTTGATTAGAGTATGGTGTTAATTCTGCAATTTTCTCTAAAAAAAATTCAAGAACATATTTTTTAATAAAATTATCTTTAATTGTATTTGCAATTGATCTTAGTTTTTTCTCAAATATTGCCATGGAAGAAGGATTATTTTCTGTTTGTTTTTTATAATGGCTGAAAATAAATTGATGAATTGGTAATTTGTTCTGTTTTGTAAAATCTAAAAAATAGTTTTTACCATTCTTATTTACAAAACTATCAGGGTCTTCTTTGTCTTGTAAAAATAAAAAAGATATTTGTTTTTCAGGTTTCAACTCTTTTATTGAATTTTCTGCTGCTCTTAAAGCAGCTTTATAGCCACTTTCATCTCCATCGAAACAGATGATAATGTCATCAAAGAACTGATTCAATGTTAAAATTTGTTTATCAGTTAAAGAAGTGCCAAGATTTGCAACAACGTTTTCAAGTCCATTTTTACTTAAAGCAACTACATCCATATAACCTTCAACTAAAAAAATATGATCTAACTTATTAGATAATTTTCTTGCTAAGTCTAGGTTATAAAGGTTTGAACCCTTTTTAAAAAAGTTTGTCTCTGGTGAATTAATATATTTTGCTAAATAATCTAAATTTTCAATTATTCTACCGCCCAAAGCAATTGGTTGTCCTGAAATATTGTTTATCGGAAATATCAATCTTCCTTTAAATCTCTCTACACATTTTTTTTTCTTTTCGTCAAAAAAAAATAAACCACTATCTAATAAAGTTTCTTCACTAAATTCCTTTTTAAGTTCATCAAAAAAACTTGGATTTTTTTCAACAAAACCAATTTTAAATTTTTTAACTTCATTTTTTCCTAATGATCTATTCTTCAAATAATCTCTAGCGTTTGAGAGTTTTTCATTTTTTAATAGCTGATCATGATAATAATCAACATATTTGCTATAAATTGATAAATACTCTTTCCAATTTTTTTCTCTCTCTTCATCTTGTTTTGTAAATAGATATGGTTGCATTCCTGCAATATTAGCAAGATATTTTACTGCTTCTCCAAACCTTAGGTTTTGAGTTTTCATTACAAAATCAAAAATATTTCCATGCTCTGAAGTTGCGAAGCAATGATAAAATTCTTTTTCATCATTAACTGTAAAGGAAGGGGTCTTCTCATTTTTAAACGGTGATAGTCCAACAAACTCCTTTCCTCTTTTTTTTAAAGCTACAACTTTTGAAACAACGCTAGAAACTTTAAGACGAGTTTTAATTTCATCTAGATATTCTTTTGGATATTTCATCATTTATTTAACAATTTTTTTAACAAGACACCTGCTTTTGAAAAATCAATTTCATCTGCATGCGTTTTTTTTAATTCACCCATTACTTTTCCCATGTCTTTAATAGAGCTTGCACCTAATTTAGAAATAGTTTCCTCACATATCTTTTTAGTATCTTCGTCATTCAGCTGTTTAGGTAGAAAACTTGATAGAATATTAAATTCGTTTTGCTCAATTTCTAGAAGATCAGAGCGATCATTTTTTTTATAAATATCGATTGATTCGGTTCTTTGCTTCATCATCTTTTTTAATAATTTTTTTATATCTTCATCGTCTGTTTCTTTTTTGTTAGGGCCAGACCTGTTTAAGATATCTAGATCCTTAATTGATGATAAAATTAACCTATAAGTTGAGATTTTAATTTTATCTTTAGATTTTAAAGCATTTTTATATTCTGTTTCAATTGTTTCTTTTAACGACATAATTTTAATCTACTTTAAAGAAAAAATTCTTCAAAAGAAAAATTGTTTTTTTACAATTTTATAATACATCTCTGTTGCGATAATAAATCAATTATTGTATTAACCTTTAACTTATGAGTTGTAATTGATCAAAAAAATAAAAAAAGCTCACTTAAAAAATTCTCAAAAAAATACAGGTATCTTAGTTTTAGAAAACAAAAAGGTTTTCAAAGGAATTGGGATTGGATACCAGGGAGAAGCAACTGGTGAGGTTTGCTTTAATACCTCATTTACGGGATACCAAGAAATAATATCAGATCCATCTTATGCTGGACAAATAATAAACTTTACCTTCCCTCACATTGGAAATGTAGGGACAAATAAAGAAGATTTTGAGTCTGATAAAATATGGGCTAAAGGAGTTATTTTTAATTCTGAGATAACATCACCATCAAATTATAGATCTTTTCAACATTTAGATGCTTGGTTAAAAAAAAATAAGATAGTTGGAATTACTGGACTTGATACAAGAAGCTTAACGAATTTTATAAGAGATAAAGGTGCTCCAAAAGGAACCATTGCTTGCTCAAATAAAAGTAAATTTCATATTAACAAACTTATTAATTCTACAATTAAATGGAGTGGGCTAAAAAATTTAGATCTAGCAGAAAAAGTTACCACACAAAAAAATTATATTTGGAAAGGACTTAAAACTTGGAGAAAAGAACATGGCTATAGAAAAAATAATCAAAATTCATTTCATGTAGTGGCCATAGATTATGGAATAAAAAAAAATATTTTAAGATATTTTTCTGATTTTAAATGTAAAGTTACTGTAGTTTCTTGTAAAACATCTGCAGAAAAAATTTTATCTCTTAAACCTAATGGTGTCTTTTTATCTAATGGACCTGGAGATCCAGCTGCAACAGGAAAATACGCAATTCAGATAATTCAAAATCTTATTAAAAAAAAAATACCATTATTTGGTATATGCCTTGGTCATCAGATACTTGCACTTGCATTGGGTGGTAAAACAAAAAAAATGAAATTGGGTCATAGAGGAGCAAATCATCCAGTTAAAAATTTAATTAGTGAAAATGTGGAAATCACTAGCCAAAATCATGGTTTTGAAGTTGTAAGAGAAAACTTACCAAAAAATATTCAGATTACTCATAAATCATTGTTCGATAATAGTATCGAAGGAATAAGATTAAAGAATAATCCTGTATTCTCAGTTCAATATCACCCAGAATCAAACCCAGGACCACAAGATAGCGTCTATTTATTCCAGGAATTTATTAACAACATGAAAAAAAATGTCAAAAAGAAAAGATCTTAAAAAAATTTTAGTTGTGGGTGCTGGACCAATTATTATTGGTCAAGCTTGTGAATTTGATTATTCAGGAACCCAAGCTTGTAAGGCATTGAAAGATGAAGGTTATAAAGTTGTATTAATTAATTCAAATCCAGCAACAATTATGACAGATCCGGATGTTGCTGATAAAACTTACATTGAGCCTATTACTATAAAAGTTTTAGAAAAAATTCTCAAAAAAGAAAAACCAGATGCAATTCTTCCAACTATGGGTGGTCAGACTGCTTTAAACCTTGCGATGGAGGCTGAGAAAAAAGGAATTTTAAAAAAATATAAGATTGAATTAATTGGTGCAAATTCAAAAGCTATTGCTAACGCAGAAGATAGAAAAAAATTTAGAAGAAATATGATTGATATTGGTTTAGATCTTCCAAAATCTGAAATCGTTAACAATATAAATCAAGCATCAAAAGTTTTAAAAAAAATTGGTTTACCAGCAATAATCAGGCCAGCTTTTACACTCGGAGGTTTAGGAGGAGGAATCGCAAAAAATAAAAAGGACTACTTAAAAATAGTCAAAAATGGTTTGCATGAGTCTCCTGTAAATCAAGTTCTTGTGGAAGAGTGTTTAGAAGGTTGGAAAGAATTTGAAATGGAAGTTGTAAGGGATAAGAAAGATAATTGTATAATTATTTGTTCAATAGAAAATGTAGATCCAATGGGAATACATACAGGAGACTCGGTTACTGTTGCTCCTGCATTGACATTAACTGACAAGGAATATCAAGTAATGCGAAATGCTTCTATTGCGTGTTTGAGAAAAATTGGAGTTGAGACAGGTGGTTCAAATGTTCAGTTTGCAATAAATCCTAAAAATGGGCGAATGGTAGTAATCGAGATGAACCCTAGAGTATCAAGGTCATCAGCTCTTGCATCAAAAGCAACTGGATTTCCCATTGCCAAAGTTGCTGCAAAACTTGCAGTTGGATACACGTTGGATGAATTAAAAAATGAGATTACCAAAGTTACTCCAGCATCATTTGAACCAAGTATAGATTATGTAGTAACCAAAATTCCAAGATTTACTTTTGAAAAATTTTCAACTTCTCCGGCAATTCTAGGAACATCAATGAAATCAGTAGGGGAAGCAATGGCAATTGGAAGAAACTTTAAAGAGTCTCTTCAAAAAGCATTGGTTTCTCTTGAGACTGGTTTCTCAGGATTAGACAGAATATTTAATCTAAATAAAAAACAAATTGAAAAAAAACTGAAAGAAAATATTCCAAATAAAATCTTACTTGTTGCTGAAGCAATGAGGAAAAAAATCAAGCTTAAAAGAATTTATAATTTATCAAAAATTGATCCATGGTTCTTAAACCAAGTTAAAGAAATAATAGAAAATGAAATTAAAATCAAAAATAATGGATTACCTAAAAATTTTGATGATTTTAACCAAATAAAATCGATAGGATTTTCAGATAAAAAACTTTCTGAGCTGTCAAATTTATCTGAGGATATTGTGAGAAAAAAAAGAACTGCACTTAAAATTTTGCCGGTGTTTAAAAAAGTTGATACTTGTGCTGCAGAATTCAAATCCTTTACGCCATACATGTACTCAACATATCAAAGAAATTTCTCAATAAATTCAGAGTGTGAAGCTGACCCGTCTGTTAAGAAAAAAATTATAATATTAGGTGGAGGGCCTAATAGAATAGGACAAGGAATAGAATTTGATTATTGCTGTTGTCAAGCAAGTTTTGCCTTAAAAGCTGTTGGTTTTGAGACTATAATGGTTAATTGTAATCCTGAGACTGTTTCAACAGATTATGACACCAGCGATAGATTATATTTTGAGCCTTTAAAAAAAGAATATGTTTTCAATATTATAAAGAGAGAGAAAGATAAAGGGAATTTAGTCGGTATCATTACGCAATTTGGTGGTCAAACTCCAATTAAATTAGCCAAATTTTTACATGATAATAATCTTCCAATTTTAGGAACTCAATACTCATCTATAGATCTAGCAGAAGATAGAGATAGATTTAGAAAACTTTTAGAAAAATTAAATTTGAATCAAGCTGAAAGTGGAATTGCAAAAAATTTTAAACAAGCAATTAAAATATCTGAAAAAATAGGTTTACCCTTAATGGTAAGACCCTCTTATGTTCTTGGAGGAAGAGCGATGGAAATTGTTTATGAAAAAAGTCAGCTTAAAAATTTTGTGGAAGAAGCTTTTAAAGCTGCAGAAAAAAATCCAATTCTTATAGATAAATTTATTGATCATGCGATGGAGGTTGATGTTGATGCTATATCTGATGGTAAAGAAGTGCATGTGGCTGGAATAATGCAACATATTGAGGAAGCAGGAATTCATTCTGGCGACTCTGCTTGCAGCTTACCACCTGTTTCCATAAAACCTTTTTTAATAAAAGAAATTGAAAAGCAAACAAAAAATTTAGCTATAGCCCTTCAAGTAAAAGGTTTTATGAATGTTCAATATGCAATAAAGAAAGATGAAATTTTTGTTATTGAAGTAAACCCAAGAGCTAGTCGGACTGTTCCCTTTGTCTCAAAAGCTAAAGGAATACCATTGGCAAAGATAGCTTCGAGAGTTATGGCCGGTGAGAAACTTTCAAAATTTAATTTAAAAAATAAATCTAAAGGAATGTTTGCTGTAAAAGAAGCTGTTTTTCCGTTTAATAAATTTCCTAATAGTGATTTATTGTTAGGTCCAGAAATGAAATCAACTGGAGAAGTGATGGGATTTGACAAAAATTTTGGAATGGCATACGCAAAAAGCCAGATAGCATCTTCTAATTCGTTACCAACAAGAGGTCTAGCTTTTTTATCATTAAAAGACTCTCATAAAGATGAGGGAATAGGGCTTGCAAAAGAACTTTTAAAACTGAAGTTCCGTTTGTGTGGCACAAAAGGAACTGCTGAATATATTCAAAAACATGGTATGAGTTGTAAAATTATTAATAAAGTAAGTAGTGGATCACCTCATATCGTTGATGTGCTTGACTCCAAAAAAATAGCTTTAGTAATTAATACTGGTGGTGGCAACACAGAACACAGATTAAACGATGCTATTGCTTTAAGAAGAGCAACACTTAAAAATAAAGTGCCCTACTGCACGAATATGTCAACAGCACTTGCATGTATTGAGGGTATTAAATCACTTAAAACTAAAAAATTAGAAGTCACGTCTCTTCAAAATATTTAATCAACTTTCCAATCAGTTTCAAATGTAACATAGTTGACTTGAATACATCTTCTTTCTTTAACAATTTTTTTCTTTTCCATACCGTGCCATGTATTTGGACCACTTGTGAATAAATAACCATAATTATGCTTGTAGGGAACTGTTTTAACTTTTTCTAATTTTTCATTATAAAAATCAGTTCCTAATTCCTCTGATTCATTTGCATTATTTATAAAAATAAGTCCTGACATTAATTTTTCCTTAATGTCACAATGTGGCTTTAGCCAAAAACCTTCACGATCACATATAACTTCAAGTCTTACATAAGAACCGGATAAATCTTTATTAATCATTTTGGAGATAGTTTCGCATGTCTCTTTAGATTGAAGTTCATTAATAAATTTTACTAAATTTGGAAATTGGGAGGCATTTTCTTTTGTAACAAAACATCTAAATTTTATTGCCTTACCACCTGAAGCTATGCCTTCTCTAAATTCGGCGGCACCGCCATCAATTGCTCTTGTGCCATCATAATTAAGATTATGTTTACTTACATCAGGAATATCCGCACCTTCTATTTCTTTAATAGCGTCTTCGTTTAAAGCATTATTATATTCCCAGTGATTAAATGGGAATTCATACTTTTTTGAGTTTTTCAATATAGAATTAAGAAAAGTCATAATCTTTAAATTGTTTCTCTATATATCCGGATATTCTATGAGTTTCATTAAGTTTTTTATAATTCCATTCTTCCACTCTGTCCTCTAAGTTTTTAATAATATCTAGGGATTTAAAAAGCTCAAAAAATTTTTTGAAGCGAATATTTTTTTTAATAGCTGGCATTTGAGCCACATATATTGGTCTTCCTGACATGGCTGCTTCAGATATCATTGATGTAGAGTCACAAGTTACAATGATATGATTAGCTAGTTTAAGTGATGACAAATAAGCTTTCTTATCAATATTTTGAATTATAATCTGGTTATCATCAAAAAAATTTTGGGCTTTATCAATAATTCTTTGTGGTGTTCTCATTGAGGGTATAAAAATTAACTGATAACCTTGATTGATAAAATTTTTTTTAGTTTTAGCAAAAATTTTATCAATTATTTTATCATTAAAATCATAATACTTATTTGGGCCGCCGGCAATAAAAGCTATTACTTTTTCTTTTTTAACTTGAGGTTTTAGATAATCAATATTTTCCTCTAGATCTTTTTCAGTGAGATAATGAATTGCTCCTTTGGTTTTTAGAACATTTATACCCTGAAGACCATCATGCTCTGGCGCAATAACAAAATCAAAATTATTTAATGATACTTTTGGATCCTGTATATGGATGTTCATTATTTTACTTCCAAATTTTTTTTTTAAAAAGATGGATGGAACTACACTTTTTCTTCCACATGAAATTACTACATTAAATTTTTTTGATATATCATTTTTGAAAACAAAATCTTTTACTGGTGTCAATTTTGGAGGAATCATTTTCCAAAAATTATTTAGTTCAATTTTTTCGTGTATAAATTCAAGATTGAGAGCTTTAGCAAGCCCCTCAACTTGGCTAATCATGCCATGCATTCCCTCGGTCAATAATAAACCTTTTAATTTAGTCATTTATCACTATATAGCTTTCATATGAGTCAAAATCCAACTAAACACACAAAAGTGTTAATAATTGGGTCTGGTCCTGCTGGATACACTGCTGCAGTTTACGCGGCAAGAGCAATGTTAAATCCAATTTTAGTTTACGGATCAGAGCCTGGGGGCCAACTAACTACAACAACAGATGTTGAAAACTTTCCTGGATTTGCTGATGTAATTCAAGGTCCATGGCTTATGGATCAAATGAAAGAGCAAGCAAAAACAGTTGGAACAGAAATGATTGAAGATCATATTAGTTCAGTAAATTTAAAAACAACACCTTTTGAGGCTGTAGGTGACACCGGTCAAAAATATACTGCTGATAGCATAATAATTTCTACAGGTGCCCAAGCTAGATGGTTAAATATTAAATCCGAACAAGAGTTTAGGGGATTTGGTGTATCAGCGTGTGCAACATGTGATGGTTTTTTCTTTAAAGATAAAGAAGTTGCTGTTGTGGGTGGAGGTAATGCGGCTGTTGAAGAAGCAATGTTTCTTACAAAATTTGCTTCAAGGGTAAAATTAATTCACAGAAGAGATAGTTTGAGAGCTGAAAAAATGCTTCAAAAAAAACTCATGGAAAATAAAAAAATTGAAATCATTTGGGATACAGTTGTTGAGGATGTAATTGGAGATAAAGATCCAAAGAATGTGAAAGGAATAAAAGTCAAAAATATAAAAACAAATAAGATTGATGAAATAAAATTAGATGGTGTCTTCATTGCTATTGGTCATGACCCTGCAACTAAATTATTTAAAGACCAACTTAGCATGGATAATGAGGGTTATTTAATAACAAAACCAGATTCAACAGAAACTAACGTGCCAGGTGTTTATGCAGCCGGAGATGTTAAGGATAAAACATTTAGGCAAGCGGTAACTGCTGCTGGTATGGGATGTATGGCAGCTCTAGAGGCTGAAAAGTTTTTATCTCATTGAAGTGAAAAATAATCTCCATGTTTTCTTGGGTGCCACAGTTGCAGATGCAGCAGCCAGGCCATTACATTGGGTATATAATCAAAAAAAATTAAGTACTTATATTGATGGAAAAAAAGACTTTTCTTTCTTAAAAAAAAACAGAAGTCCTTTCTATAATATTAAAACTGGTAAAGTCTCTGGTTACAATGAAATTGGCCAAGTGATGTTTAATACACTACTGGAGGGACACGAAAATATAGAGAAACGTTTCAAAAAAAATATTCTTAAAGACTTTGGCCCTGGAAGTAAATATTGGAAAAATTTGAAACTTAGATCTAAATATAAAAAAGTCAAAGACTGGCGCGGTATGATTAAAGGGCCATGGATACATCAAAATATTATTGAGACGGTAAAAAACATTAAATTAAAAAAGAAGATTTCTGGTGGTGTAAAAGTAAATGAGTCAGATGGTTTTTGTGCTACTCTTCCATATTTTCTCTATGGCTTTGATTTTAAGAGTTTAAAAAAAATTTTCAAAATTGTAACAGTTTCAAAAATAAGTTTTAAATATGCTCTAGCAAAATTTTATTTAATTGATTTTGCATTAAAGGGAGCTAAAGACCCAATCAAAGAATTCATTAAAAAATTCAACAGAAATTCTTTTTTTAAGATTATTGTTGATGACATTAAAAAAATAAGAAAATTTAAATCAAAGTTTAATCCGGCTACCATAAAGAAATTAGGTATGGCTTGTAGCTATCCGGGAACTTTTAATAGCTCAATATATACGATCATCAATTCAAAAAATTATAAAGATGCTATTTTAAAAACCATAAAAGCTGGTGGTTGCAATTGTTCTAGAGCAAATTTTACTGGAGCATACTTTGCAGCTTTAAAAGGTTCAAATTCTATCCCAAATGACTGGATTAAAAAAACAATTCCAGCAAAAAAGGTTTTAAATCAAAAATAATTATTTGTTTAAGGCTTTACAGAAAGATTTAATTCTTAGCATTGCTTTTTTTAAATTTCTCATCGATGTAGCATAAGAAATTCTAAAATAACCATCTAAGCCAAAAGCTGAACCTTGAACAACGGCAACATTTTCTTTTTCAAGTAATCTTTGAACAAAATTAGTATCAGTTTTAAGTTTTGTTTTTTTATTTAATAGCCTTTTACAGCTTGGAAATACGTAAAATGCTCCATTTGGAGTTAAACAACTTATACCTTTTATACTATTAAGGCTTTTCACAACAAAGTTTCTTCTATCTTTGAACGCTTTAGCTCTTGTTTTTATAAATCCTTGTTTTCCATTTAATGCCTCAACAGCTGCTGCTTGACTTATTGAAGAAGGATTTGAAGTTGACTGTGATTGAATTTTTCCAATAGCTTTTATTATTTCCTTTGGACCAGCAGCATAACCTATTCTCCATCCCGTCATGGCATATGATTTACTTACTCCATTCATTGTAAGTGTCCTATCTTTTAATTTAGAAACTTGAGCAATTGTAAAAAAATTAAAATTATCATACCTAACATGTTCATAAATATCGTCACTTAAAATAAAAATTTTTTTATTTCTTATTAAAATTTTAGCTAAATCATAAATCTCTTTTTTTGAATATCCTGCTCCTGTTGGATTTGAAGGAGAATTTAAAACAATCCATTTAGTCTTTTTAGATATTGCTTTTTTTAATTTTTTTGGAGTAAGTTTAAAACCTTCTTGTTCAGTGCATTTAACTATTTTTGGTTTTCCCCCAGCTAACAAAACCATGTCTGGATATGATACCCAAAAAGGTGCTGGTATAATTACTTCATCACCTTTATTAAGAGTTGCAATAAAGGCATTATAAAGAACTTGTTTTCCTCCTGTACCAACAGTTATTTGATCCATAGAGTAGTTTAGTTTATTTTCTCTCTTAAATTTCTTGATAATAGCTTTCTTAAGCTCTGGTGTGCCATCAACAGCAGTATATTTTGTGTCTCCCCTTTTAATAGCTTTGATTGCAGCTTTTTTTATATTTTCTGGAGTATCAAAATCTGGCTCTCCTGCTCCTAAACCTATTACATCTTTTCCAGCTGCTCTTAATTCTCTAGCTTTCTGAGTAACTGCTATAGTTGGTGATGGCTTAATTCTTTTTAAACTGTCTGATATTATGCTCATTGAAATATAAATTAATTCTACTACGTTCTTAATATATGGAAAATACTTATCAAGATTTAATTACAGATATTCAGAGTAAAAATCCAAAAATCAGTGGAAAACTCGAGGGTGGTAAAAAGTTCAAAATTAAATCAGATTTTACGCCAGCAGGTGACCAGCCTGAGGCAATTAAAAGATTGGTTCAAGGAGCAAATAAAGAGGAATTTAATCAGGTTCTTTTAGGAGTTACTGGATCTGGGAAAACTTTTACAATGGCCAAAGTCATAGAAGCTACTAACAGACCAGCTTTAATCTTGGCTCCAAACAAAACTCTTGCAGCTCAACTTTATGGTGAAATGAAAACATTTTTTCCAGAAAATGCTGTTGAATACTTTGTTTCATATTATGATTATTATACTCCTGAGGCTTATGTGCCTAGGTCAGATACATATATTGAAAAAGAAGCATCTATTAATGAACAAATCGACAGAATGAGGCACTCGGCAACGAGATCTCTACTGGAAAGAGATGATGTTTTAATCGTAGCAAGTGTTTCGTGTATTTATGGATTAGGATCTGTTGAAGCATATAGTAAAATGACTTTAACACTTCAAAAAAACTATGATTATAACAGAGAGCAAATAATTAAATCATTGGTAGCTCTACAGTATAAAAGAAATGACCAGAATTTTTACAGAGGTACTTTTAGAGCGCGAGGTGAATATTTAGAAGTTTTTCCATCTCATTTGGAAGATAGAGCTTGGCGATTAAGTTTATTTGGCGACAAACTTGAAAAAATTGAGGAGTTTGACCCATTAACAGGAGATCAGATAAGAGAATTAAGTTTAATTAAAATTTATGCAAACAGTCACTATATCACTCCTAAACCAACTATTGAGCAGGCAGTCATTAACATAAGGAAAGAATTAGAAATTACTCTTAAAAAACATAAAACAGAAAATAAATTGCTTGAAGCTCAAAGACTGGAGGAAAGAACTAAATTTGATCTTGAAATGATTGAGGCGACTGGTTCATGTGCTGGGATTGAGAATTATTCAAGATTTTTATCTGGAAGAAAACCAGGGGAGCCGCCACCAACTCTTTTTGAATATTTTCCTGACAATACATTGGTCTTTGTAGATGAATGTCACGTTACTGTTCCTCAGCTTAACGGAATGTATAAAGGTGATAGATCTAGAAAAAGTACTTTAGCAGAATATGGTTTTAGACTTCCATCATGTATGGATAATAGACCTCTTAAATTTGAAGAATGGGATTTAATGAGAACGCAAACTGTATTTGTATCTGCAACACCTGGACCGTGGGAATTAGAACAAACTAAAGGTAAATATATTGATCAAGTTATAAGACCAACGGGATTAATTGATCCACCAGTTGAAATAAGACCTGCAAAAAACCAAGTGGACGATCTAATGCATGAATGCAAAAAAGTTATTGAGAATAATCACAGAGTATTAGTCACCACACTGACAAAAAAAATGGCTGAAGATCTTACAGAATATCTTCATGAAAATGGTGTTAAAGTTAGATACCTTCACTCTGACATAGATACCCTAGAAAGAATTGAAATTATGAGAGATCTAAGAATGGGGGTTTTTGATGTTTTGGTTGGAATTAATCTTTTAAGAGAAGGTTTAGATATACCTGAATGCGCATTGGTTGGAATTTTGGATGCAGATAAAGAAGGTTTTTTAAGATCTGAAACTTCTTTAATTCAAACTATAGGCAGAGCAGCTAGAAATGTTGAGGGCAAGGTGATTTTATATGCCGATAAAGAAACGAAGAGTATTAAAAAAGCAATACAAGAAACTGATAGAAGAAGAAAAATTCAACTTGATTACAACAAAAAGCACAAAATAGATGCTAAATCAGTCAAAAAGGAAATCAGTGATATTTTAGAAAGTGTTTATGAAAAAGATTATGTAAAAATAAGTGAGGGATCTAATGTTGGTGGTAACTTAAAAAAACACCTTAAGGCTCTTGATAAAAAAATGAAGGAAGCTGCTTCAAACCTTGAATTTGAAGAAGCAGCAAAAGTAAGAGATGAAATAAGAAAATTAGAAAGTACCGAATTAGAAATAACGTTAAATCCTAAAATAAGACAGTATGATGTAAAAAACAAAATTTACCCAAAGGGAAGATCAACTATGGGTATGCCTGGAACAAAGGTAACAAAAAAAAGAGATAAAAAATGGAAGCACGGAAAATAATTATTACTGGTGGAGCTACAAGAATTGGTGCTGCGATAGCCGAGAAATTATCTGGTCCTAACGTTGAAATAACCATTCATTATAATAAATCAAAAATTAAAGCTAAAAACTTAAAAAATAAATTACAAAAATTTGGAACAAAGGTTTATCTTGTAAGAGGTGATTTGAGTAAAGAGGGGGATATTTATAAAATAATAAAATTCTCAAAGTCAAAAATGAAATTTTTTGATTGTCTAGTAAATAATGCTTCGTTGTTTGAAAGTGATAAACTGGAAAACTTCTCCTCAAAAAGCTGGGAAAAGCATATTTCAACAAATCTAAAAGCCCCTGCTCTTTTGTCAAAAGAATTTTCAAAAAATATCCGAGGTAAAAATAACAATATTATAAATATAATAGACCAAAGAGTATTTAAACTAACTCCGTATTTTTTTTCATATACTTTAAGTAAAACCGGTTTATATACTTTAACTAAAACAAGTGCGATGAGCTTATCACCAAACATAAGAGTAAATGGTATAGCCCCTGGGCCAACTATTAAGAATAAAAGACAATCAGAAAAACACTTTAAAAGTCAATATTTAGCTACTCCACTTAAAAAACAAGTTGATGTAATTGAAATTGGTAATGCAGTTGACTTTTTTTTAAAAAACAGCTCTATTACAGGTCAAGTTTTAGCAGTAGATAGTGGTCAAAGTTTAAACTGGCAGACACCAGACATAATAAAAGGGATTGAATGAAAAAAAATAATCTTAAAGTTATAAAGATTGATAAATCTAAAACCCTATTTAATTATGAAAAAAAGATACTTATTAACGAGCTTATTTTAGATTTAAAACTTGGTTATTATGATTTCGAAAAAGAAAAACCTCAAAAAGTAAAATTTGGTCTTGAAATAGATTATCAAGATAAAAAACCCTCAAATGATAAGGATATTAAATCTATTGTTAATTACAGCACAATTGTAAAACTCATTACAAAACTAGTTAAAAAGAAACACTATAATTTCTTAGAAACTTTAGCAGAGGCTGTTTTTGATGAATTATTCAAAGATAAGCGAATTGCAAAAATTATGCTTAAAATTGAGAAAATGGAAATTTTAAGTGAATGTTCATCAGTTGGTATTCAAATTACCAAAAAAAGAAGTCATGATAAGTTCTGAAATTGGAAAAGAGGTAATAAAGAGAGAACTAACTTTAATTCCTAAACTACCCGGTGTTTACAGGATGCTAAACAACAAAGGAGATATCCTTTATGTTGGAAAAGCAAAAAATTTACCTAATAGACTCAAGAGTTACGTTGCAGAGAAAAACCATATTATAAGGACAGAAAGAATGTTGTCTCAAACAAGAAAGCTCGAGATAACAACCACATCAAATGAAAGCGAAGCTTTATTGCTTGAAGCAAATTTAATTAAAAAATACAAACCAAAATTTAATATTCTTTTAAGAGATGATAAATCTTTTCCATTTATTTTTATTGGGAATAAAGATAAATGGTCACAAATTAAAAGACATAGGGGAAAAAAGGTAAGAGAAGGATTTTATTTTGGACCGTTTGCCTCTGCTGGTTCAGCTAATTGGACCATTAAGATGATCCAAAAAATTTTTCAATTAAGAGTTTGCGATGATACTGTTTTTAAAAATAGAGAACGTCCATGTATTTTATATCAAATCAAAAGATGTTCTGGACCATGTGTGGGTTACGTAGAGGAGAATGAATATAAAAAAACTGTTGATGACGCAATAGAATTTGTTTCTGGAAAATCGAGAAAAATACAAAAAAATCTCTCAGACCAAATGGAAAAGGCAAGTGAAGATTTAGATTTTGAAAAAGCAGTTATCCTAAGAGATAGAATAAAATCCCTAAATATTATCCAATCATCTCAAAGAATTAACGAAGCAAATTTAATTGAGGCAGATGTAATTGCTGGATACAAGGAGTCTGGAAAAACATGTATCCAAGTTTTTTTTTATCGATCAAAACAAAATTGGGGAAATCAGGCTTTTTTTCCAAAACATGATCCTGATGAAAAACTTGGTGATATAATAAATTCATTTGTCTCTCAATTTTATGAAAATAAAAGTGTTCCTTCCTCAATAATATTGTCTGAAGAAATAAAGGAAAAAACCTTAATTGAGAAAACTCTTTCCCAAAAAGAAAAAAAGCAAATCAACATTTCAGTCGGAAAGAAAGGCTCTAAGTTAAAAGTAATTCATCAAGCAATCAAAAATGCAAAAGATAGTTTAAATAGAAAGCTTTATGAAAGCCAAAATAATAAAGAACTCTTTGATGCAGTGGCAAGCAAATTTGATCTAGAGACAAGTATCAATTTAATAGAGGTTTATGACAACAGTCACATTCAAGGAACCAACAGTGTTGGAGCTTTAATTGCTTACGGTGACGAGGGGTTCATTAAAAAGAGATATAGAAAGTTTAATATAAAATTTGCACAAAATGAACAAGACGACTATGGAATGATGCGAGAAGTATTAAATAGAAGATTCAAAAGAGCTATTCAGGAAAAAGATAATTACCTTACTTTTCCTGACTTGGTGCTTGTCGATGGTGGAAAAGGCCAATATTCAGTAGCCAGAGAAACTTTAAATGAACTAGGACTTCATGATCTACCAATAGTTGCAATAGCTAAAGGAAAGCTAAGAAATAGTGGAAATGAAACTTTTTTCCATAATGGTAAAGAGTTTAAATTTGCAAAAAATGACCCTACTCTTTTCTTTTTGCAAAGAATTAGAGATGAGTCTCATAGATTTGCAATTAGTGCTCATAGAGCAAAAAGGAAGAAAGGTATTAGTAAATCCTTATTAGATCAAATTGATGGAATAGGTTCTATAAGAAAAAGAGCATTATTAAATCATTTTGGATCAGCACGGGCTGTTGAGTCTGCTAGCCTTGATGAGATAAAATCAGTTGAGGGTGTTGAGGCAAAAGTTGCAAAAAAGATATATAACTTTTTTCATGAATAAAAAAAAATATGCTTAAGAAAATACCAAATATCTTAACTGTTGGCAGGATTTTAATTGTTCCTTTTTTTGTATTAGCTTTTTATTTACCTGGATTTTATGGAGATTTAACAGCTTTAATTTTATTCATTGTTGCATCTTTTACAGATTTCTTAGATGGAATGTTGGCTAGATTTCTTGGGGAAGAATCTAAACTTGGAGAATTGCTTGACCCAATTGCAGATAAGATTATCGTTGCAACTGCTTTGATACTTTTGGTAATGGATGGAACTATAAGAAATTATGAAGTAATAGCTGCAATCATAATCCTAACTCGAGAAATTTTAATATCGGGATTGAGAGAGTTCCTGGCAAAAGGAAAAATTAAATTACCAGTTTCAAATCTAGCAAAATTGAAAACTGTATTACAAATGGTTTCTATTGCTCTTTTACTTTCTGGTGAAACTGGAAATAAAATTATTAACTTTCAAGACTATAATGCGCAAACTATAGGAATAATTCTTTTATGGCTTTCAGCTGCTTTAACCCTTTTCACTGGATATGATTATATGAGAAAAGGAATTGACCACGCAATTTCAGAGGACAACAAAGATTAAGCGGCTTTTTTCTTTCTTACTATTTTCTGATAACTTTCGTTTAAACCAATTATTAAATCACAAACTTTAAACTCGTTTTCAGCAATACACGACACTGGAGTTACTTCTGCAGCAGTTCCAGTTAGAAAACATCCGATAAAATTCTTTAATTCTTTAGGATTAATTTTTCTCTCATGAACTTTTATATTTTTTGATTTTGCGATTTCAATTACTGTCCTTCTTGTAATTCCATCAAGAAAAGAATCCGGAATCGGTGTGTGAATCTCACCATTCATATCTTTGAAAAAAATATTTGCGCCAGTTGCTTCAGCAATATTACCTTCATGATCTAACATTAAAGAGTCTGCATAACCATTTTTTTCTGCTTCATGTTTTGAAAGTGTGCATATCATATAAAGTCCTGAGGCTTTCGTATCCCACGGTATTGTATTTGGGGCTGGTCTTCTCCAGTTTGAAATATTTAATCTGATCCCCTCAACTTTTAATTTTGGATCAAAATATGAACCCCATTCCCAGGATGCTATTGCAACATGAATTTTTGTTTTTTGAGCTGAGATTGCCATCATCTCACTTCCTCTCCAGGCTACTGGTCTTACATACCCATTTTCAACTTTTTGATTTTTAATTACAGATTTTGAAGCAGAATTAATTTCCGCCTCGGTGTAAGGAATTTCAAACCCCATTCTTCTTGCTGAATGAAAAAATCTTGAAGTATGTTCCTCAAGTTTAAAAATTGAACCATCATAAACTCTCTCTCCTTCAAAAACACAGCTAGCATAATGTAATCCATGGCTTAAAACATGCACTTTAACATTTGACCAATCTACTAATTCGCCGTTGTACCATATTTTACCAGATCTTTTATCGTAAGGTATCATGTATGAAATATAAAATTATTACTGAAAAATATCTATGTATATATAATATGTCAATATAACTTACCTGTGATGAAAGAGCTTTTATATTTAAAAGATGAACAATTAAAACATTTAATTGAAAAATTATTTATAAGTTATAGAGAAACTTTTTCAGACTCAAAAAAAATCTTAAATAAATATCATATTGGCTTAGCTCATCAAAAAACTATTCATTTAATTTCAATGTATGAAGGAATCTCGATTTCAGAGCTTATGAAGAAACTTAAAGTGTCTAAGCAAAGCTTAAATAGGGTTTTAAAAGATTTAATCAAACTTGAGGTAGTTTTTTTTAATAAAGATGAAACTGATACAAGAATTAAGCATATTTTCCTAAATGAGAAAGGAAAAAAAATTTTTAAAGAAATTTTTGAAATACAAAAGAAAAGAATTTATAACGCATTACTTAATTCAAGCTCTCAAGAGGTTCTTAATTTTGATGAAGTTTTAAATAGAATAATAAATGGATAATTTTCAAGCTCATATTTTAGTAGTAGATGATGATGAAGGTATAAGATCTTTAGTTAAAAAATATTTAAATGAAAAAAAATATTTAATTACAACAGCGCACAATGCAGAGGATGCGTCTGAAAAAATAAAAGTTATTAAATTTGATTTAATAATTTTAGATATAATGATGCCAGGCAAAAGCGGACTTGATTTTTTAGAGGAGCACAAAGAAAATATTAATACTCCAGTCATATTATTAACTGCTAAAGGTGAGCCAAATGAAAGAATTGAGGGACTGGAGATGGGCGCAGATGATTATTTACCAAAACCCTTCGAACCCAAGGAACTTGATCTAAGAATTAAAAACATAATTAGTAAAATGAAAAAAAATAATTTAAAAAAATTAATAAAATTTAAAAATGTTAAAATAGATTTGAGTAAACAAATAATTTTTCACGGTAATTCAGAATTTAAAATAAATAACACTGAAAAAATAATATTAGAAAAAATGATTAATAATCCAGGAAAGGTATTTGAAAGAGAGGAGATTGGTAAATTAATTGAGCTAAATAAAGAAAGATCAATTGATGTTATAATAACGAGATTGAGGAAAAAAATTGAATTAGATCCAAAAAATCCAAAATTTCTACAAACTGTAAGAGGGGCTGGTTATGTTTTATGGATTGAATAAACTTATAAAAAACTTACTACCAAAAAGATTATTCTACAGAGCTTTATTAATAGTTGCCATTCCAGTAATTTTAATTCAATTAATAATTACGATAGTTTTTTTTGATAGTCTTTGGATAAAAACTAATAAAGGAATGACAAGAGCATTGGTCAGTGAAATTCAAACATTTATTGAAGTCTATAGTAATGACAATTATGAGAAAAATGAAATAAAAAATATTTTTTCATTATATCAAGATTTGAATATTGAATTTGTTGAGGATGATAAATTTAATTTTTCTTATGATGAAAGATGGTTTAGTCCAATTGATAGAACACTTAGAAGAGAATTAAAATCTAGGTTTGCATTAGAAATATTTTGGTTTGATACAACAAGTTACAAAGAACTGGTAGATCTAAGAATAAAATATAAAAATGGTTTTTTTAAATTCATTGTTCCTAAAGATAGACTCACAAGTACGTCAGCGAGATTGTTTGGATTATGGATCACTGTTCCTGCATTCATAGTCGTTATAATTTCGTTAATATTTTTAAAAAATCAAACAAGACCAATTACGGCTTTGTCTAAAGCTGCAGAAAAATTTGGAAGAGGTGAGAATGTTGATGAATTTAAACCCTCCGGTGCAGCTGAAATACGACAAGCAGGTTATGAATTTGATAGAATGAGAAAAAGAATAATAAGACATTTAAATCAGAGATCTGAAATGCTATCTGGAATTAGTCACGATTTAAGAACACCCTTAACAAGAATGAAGT
Organism: uncultured Pelagibacteraceae bacterium; assembly: GCA_902633585.1. Classification (GTDB taxonomy): domain Bacteria; phylum Pseudomonadota; class Alphaproteobacteria; order Pelagibacterales; family Pelagibacteraceae; genus Pelagibacter. The sequence goes on along the minus strand of CACPGZ010000005.1, from coordinate 9,227 downwards.
TACAAACTGAATTTATAAAAGATAAATCCTTAGCTGAGAAGTTAACTGAAAATATCAATGAAATGGAAAAAATGCTTAATGAATATCTTCAGTTTACAAGCTCATCATTTATTGAAAAAGACGAACTTTTTAATCTTAGTGATTTAATAAATGAAATTATAGTAAAATGTAATAACGAAAATATTACTAAAGAAATATTACCTCGTGTATATTTTAATGGTAGAAAAAATTTGATTGAAAGATGTCTTAATAATCTAATAGAAAATTCAATTAAATATGGAAATAAGATAAAGATTGAACTTTTGAAAAAAAAATCAAACTTAGTAATTAAAGTTGAGGATGATGGTCCCGGAATACCGGAAAGTGAATATGATAACGTATTTAAACCTTTTTATAAAATAGATAAAGGAAGGACAGATTCAAAATCAAGTGTAGGTTTAGGTCTATCAATAGCATCTGACATTGTACGTTCTCACGGTGGTAATATAAAATTAAATAAATCTAATTTGAAAGGACTTGAAGTTAAGATTTTTTTACCCGTTTAATCTTTTTTTTTAAAACCTGTTTTTTTTCAAGTTTTTTTTCTAAATTTTCGACTCTTTTGGACAGAATATCAAATTCATCTTTACTCGTTAATTTCATTTTAAATACAATTTCATCTCTTTTTGATTTTAAAATATTTACTATCTCATTTTTTAAGTCTCTGGATGAGACTAATCCTTGTTCTAAAAGTTTAGTAAATTTATTAAATACAAATTTTGAATTTTTCATATATTTATCTAATAAGTTATTATATCTTTACTCTATTACTATAATTAAAAATGTTCATTAATAATTTTGACCCAGTTGCATTTAGTTTATTTTCTTTAGAGTTTAGGTGGTATTCTTTATCTTATATATTTGGAATTCTTGCTGGATGGGTTTTGGCAAAAAGAATTTTTATAAAAGACGATAGTTTAAAAGAAAAATTCGACGATTACATTACTTTTATAATCTTGGGTATTATAATTGGTGGTAGATTAGGTTATGTAATTTTTTATAATTTAGATTACTATTTAGTAAGCCCTGTTGAAATTTTGAAAATTTGGAATGGGGGGATGTCATTCCATGGAGGGCTATTAGGTGTAATTGTAATGAGTATATGGTTTGCAAAAAAGCATAGTCATAATTCATACATATATCTTGATGTTGTCTCTTTAGTTGCTCCTGTAGGAATCTTTTTTGGGCGTATTGCAAATTTCATTAATTCTGAGCTTTATGGGAAAGAAACTACCTTACCATGGGGAGTTAAATTTAAAAAAATTGATGAAATATATCGTCATCCATCTCAACTTTATGAGGCTTTTTTTGAGGGGCTGTTATTATTTATTATATTGATATACTTTAATAAAAGTTCATCGGCTAAAAATCCTGGTTTCGTATCTGGAATATTTTTAATATTTTACTCTACATTCAGATTTCTAATAGAATTTTTAAGAATTCCAGATGAACAATTGGGTTATGTCTTGTTTAGCTTTAGTATGGGACAAATTTTATGTTTAGTATTTTTTATATTTGGTTCTTATTTGACTTTAAAAAAATATGATCATCAAAAATAATTTTGAAATCTCTTTAGATAAATTTATCAATTTTGCTCTGTATGATAAAAAAAAAGGATACTATATGCAAAAAAGTCCTTTCGGACAAAAAGGTGATTTTATAACTGCACCAAATATTTCCAGAATGTTTTCTGAGATGATAGCTATTTGGATTTTAGGGTTTTGGGAAAATTTAGGAAATCCAAAAAAAATTAATTTGGTAGAACTTGGCGCGGGAAATGGTGAGATGATGAAAATTTTACTGGAAACTTTTAAAAAGTTTCCAGTATTTTTTAACTCATGTAATATTTTAATTCATGAAAAAAGTCTAAAATTAAAAAAAATTCAAAAAGATAAATTAGGCAAAGATAAAATAATTTGGATTACCGATCTGAAAAAAATAAAAAAATTTCCAACTATCTTTATTGCCAATGAATTTTTTGACGCAATGGCAATAAAACAATTTATTAAAAAAAAAGATATATGGTTTGAAAGATACGTTATTTTTAAAAATGAAAAAAGTTTTAATATGAGAAAATTTGAGAAAGAAATTGATTATAATATTTCAAAAAATCAAAAATTTATTGAATACTCAATAGTTGGAGTAAGTTATTTAAAAAAAATCTCTGATATAATTAAAAAAAATAGCGGTGGTCTTCTAATAATAGATTACGGGTATATGAAAAAAAAGATGAAAAATACCCTCAAATCAATTTCAAATCATAAGCACAGCGATGTTTTAAAAAATATCGGGAAATCAGATATTACCCATAATATTAATTTTTACCTTTTTAAGAAAATAATTGATCAATTGGGTGGCTTAAAGGATTTGATAACAACTCAAGGAAGCTTTTTGGTAAAATTAGGTATAAAAAATAGAGCTGAAATAATTTCACAAAATCAAAGCTTTTCAAAAAAAGCAGATATTTATTATAGATTAAAAAGACTAATAGACCAGAAAGAAATGGGAAATTTATTTAAGGTAATGTTTATTAAAAAAAAAAATAATAAATATAAATTGGGGTTTAATTGATAGTTTCAAAAAAATTATCTAAAATAAGAGGAATCAAACATGGGTTTTTCAATAATAAAGGCGGGTGCTCGACAAGTATTTATAAAAGCTTAAATTGTGGACTGGGCTCTAATGACTACAAAACAAAAGTTATTAAAAATTTAAGAATTGTAAAAAAAAAAATCGATAAGAATTCAAAAAATATTTTTTTACTCCATCAAATACATAGTAATAAATTTGTTTTCATCAATAAATATTCTAAGAACCTAAAAAAAAAGAGAGCAGACGCGGTAATTACTGACATTCCAAAATTGCCGATTGGAATTCTTACAGCCGATTGTGTACCAATATTAATTTATGATAAACAAAAAAAGATGATAGCTGCAATTCATGCTGGATGGAAAGGTGCATATAAAGGAATTGTTTCAAAAGTAATAAATTTCATGATTAAAAAGGGCTGTGAAAAAAAGAATATAATTGCTGTTATAGGTCCCTGTATTGCTCAAAAAAGCTATAACGTAAAAGAAGATTTTAAAAGAAAATTTCTTAAAAAAGATAAAAGAAATAAAGTTTTTTTTAAAAAAAGAAAAAACTTAATTTATTTTGATTTATCAAAATATGTTAAATTACAACTCAAATTAGTGAAAATTACAAATTTAGATACGATAAATATTGATACTTTTCCCAAAAAAAATAATTTTTTTAGTGCAAGAAGGTCTTTGCATTTAAGTCATGATGATTATGGTAGAAATATTTCACTAATTATGATTAATTAGAGTTTTTCAATGAAATTATTAACTGGAAACAGCAATAAAGTTTTAAGTAAAAACATTGCTAAATACTTAAAAACAAAACTGGTAAATTCAAGTATTAGAAAATTTGCTGATGGTGAAATTTATATTGAAATAAATGAAAATATAAGAGGAAACAGTATTTTTATTGTTCAATCTATCTCTTCTCCAGCAAATGATAATTTAATGGAATTATTGTTATGCATTGATGCTCTAAAGAGGTCATCAGCAAAAAATATAACAGCGGTAATACCGTATTTTGGATACGCAAGACAAGATAGAAAAGTTGTTCCAAGAACTTCCATATCTGCAAAACTTGTCTCTAATTTAATAACTCAAGCTGGTGCTGATAGAGTGGTAACTGTAGATTTACACGCAGGTCAAATTCAAGGATTCTTTGATATTCCCGTTGATAACTTATTTTCTACTCCAATATTTGCAAGACATGCTAGAAAGAAAATTAAAAGTAAAAAAATTATTTGTGTTGCGCCTGATGTGGGAGGAACGGAAAGAGCTAGAGCGCTTGGAAAACTTTTAAATGTAGGACTAGCTATTGTTGATAAAAGAAGACCAAAGCCTGGGCAATCAGAAGTTATGAATATCATTGGTGATGTAAAAGGACAAACTTGTATTTTAGTTGATGATATAATTGATTCAGGTGGCACAATTGTTAATGCGGCGAAAGCTTTGAAATCCCGAGGAGCAAAAGATGTTTATGTTTACATTACTCATGGGGTTTTAAGTGGAGATGCAATTAAAAAAATTAAAAGTTCAGTAATTAAAAATTTAGTTATAACCGATACAATAGACAATGTTCATAAAACTAAAAATGTTAAAAATATTGAGGTTTTACCCATATCAGGTCTTATGGGTGAAGCAATAAAGAGAATTTCAAATTCAACATCCGTATCAGATTTATTTAAATAAATTTCTTGATTATTTGTAAACATAAGTTAAAAAGCTCTGTTTTATGAATTCAATAGAAGCTAACATTAGAGATAATTCCACTAAAGGGCAGTTAAATGCTATAAGAAATGGTGGAAATGTTCCTGCTATTATCTACGGTGGCAAAGATAAAAATCAAAAGATATCTATTTCTAAAAAATTACTTAAAACTTTTATTGAAAAAGAAAATTTTTTCTCAAACATAATTACTTTGAAAGTTGATGGTAATAATCAAAATGTATTACCAAGAGAAATAAAATATCATATTTTAACTGATGAACCAATTCATGTAGATTTTTTAAGAGTGCTACCAGGTGTAAAAATAAAAATAGAAATTCCAGTAAATTTTATCAATCACGAAAAATCTCCTGGTCTTAAAAAAGGTGGGGTGTTAAACATTGTTAGAAGAAAAGTAGAATTAAAATGTCCAAGTGAAAAGATACCTGAAAATTTAACGTTAGACTTAGACGGTGTTGATATTGGTGAGAGTTTTAAAATCTCCTCAGTTAAATTAGATCCAGAAGTTGTTCCAACGATTCAAGGAAGAGATTTTGTAATAGCAACATTAGCTGCTCCAACAGTTATGAAAGAACCTGAAAAACCTGCTGAAGCAGAAGCTGCAGAGGGTGAGGAAGGTGCAGAAGGTGCAACCGCTGCAGCGGCCGATGGGGATAAAGCTGCTCCTGAGGGTGATAAAGGAGATAAAAAAGAGGGTGATAACAAAAAACCTGCTGACAAAAAACCTCCTGAAGAAAAAAAATAATCAACTAAATTGAAAATTAATCAATAGATCATGCTTTTATTTGTAGGATTGGGTAATCCAACACCAGACAGCGAAAATAATCGACATAATGTTGGGTTTAAAATTATTGACGCTATTAACAAAAAATTTAGTTTATCAAAACAAAAACCAAAATTTAAAGGTCTTTTAACCACTGGTAATATTAAAAATGAAAAAGTTTATGCAATCAAACCTTTGACCTTTATGAATAATTCCGGAATTTGTATTAGAGAACTTATTGAATATTTTAAAATTGATGCTCAAGATGTAATAGTTTTTCATGATGATCTTGATGTAGAATTTGGAAAAATCAAAGCTAAATTTGGAGGATCAAGTGCGGGACACAATGGGATTGCCTCAATAGACAAGTTTATCGGCAAAGATTATTCTAGAGTAAGAATAGGTATTGGTAAACCAAAAGGAAACATTGAAGTTGCAGATTATGTTTTACAAAATTTTGATGAGGACGAGTCTTTGGGTATTGAAAAAATGTCTGGCTATATAAATGACTCGATTTCTTTTCTTGTTGAAAAAAAATTAGATCTTTTTTCTAGTACTGTAAATAACAAATAATGAGTTTTAAGTGTGGGATTGTTGGTTTGCCAAATGTAGGTAAATCTACCCTCTTCAATGCATTAACAAATTCAAATAAAGCTCAAGCAGCTAACTTTCCATTTTGTACAATTGATCCAAATATTGGTGTAGTAAGTGTGCCGGACTATCGGTTAGAAAATTTAGCCAAAATTTCTAAATCAAAAAGAATTATACCTACTACTATTTCTTTTGTTGACATAGCTGGTCTTGTAAAAGGTGCATCTAAAGGTGAAGGTTTGGGAAATAAATTTCTATCTCATATTAGAGAAGTAGACGCAATAATACATATGATTAGATGTTTTGACTCTGATGATATTCAAAATGTAAATACTACAGTTGACCCTGTCAGAGACCTTGAAATAATTGAAACAGAAATGAAGCTAGCCGATTTAGAGTCTATTCAAAAAAGACTTGAGAAAAAAAACAAGAAAAATATTGAGGAAGATCAAATTGAAATTCTCCGAAATTCTTTAGACTTAATTAACAATGATAAAGAGTTAACAAGTTTAAAATCCAAATTTACAAAAAAACAACTAAATTCAAGTGGTTTATTATCTTTAAAACCTAAAATATTTGTTTGTAATGTTGATGAAAAAAGTATCCAAAATGGAAACAATTACACTAAATTATTTTTAAAAAAATTTAGTTTAGAAAACACCTTGATTGTATCAGCTGATATTGAAAACCAAATTAATGAATTAAATAGCGATGAACGAAAAAACTACATGGAAATGATTGGTTTAAAGGACACCGGCTTGGATATGTTAATACAAAAAGGTTATAAAATTTTAGAATTAGATACTTTTTTTACCTCTGGACCTGAGGAAACAAGAGCATGGACAGTTCAGAAAAATTGCTTAGCTCCAAAAGCTGCAGGTGAAATACATACAGATTTTGAAAAAGGATTTATTAGAGCTGAGACTATTTCTTATAATGATTTTGTTGAAAATGATGGATGGGTGAATTCTAAAACAAATGGAAAAATGCGATTAGAGGGTAAAGACTATATTGTTAAGGACGGTGACATTTTAAATTTTCGTTTCAATACGTGACCAGATTCTCTTCATACTGAAATAAACTAAAACTGTTAAAATAATAAGATAAACTATTGCTTTAAAACCCATTTTATGGCGTGTCTCTAGGTGTGGTTCTGCGGTCCACATTAAAAAAGTTGTAACATCTTTTGACATCTGTTCTACTGAGGCACTAGTACCATCTGAGTATTCCACCAAGCCATCAGAAAGTTGATTAGACATTTTAATCTTATTTCCATACATGAATTTATTGTAGTAAACGCCATCATCTAAAATCACCCCAGCAGGCGGGTCCTCATATCCTTGAAGGAGTGAATAGATATAATCAACACCACCACCTCTCGCTTTTACTAAAACAGTCATATCAGGAGGGTATGCACCACCATTTGCTGCTTGAGCCGCTTTTTCATTTTCATAAGGCATCACAAATTTATCTGATAACTTTCCTGGTCTCATAAACATTTCACCATCCGCATTTGGTCCATCTTTTACTTCGAAAGATGCTGCAATAGCTTTTGCTTGTTCCACCGAAAATTCAGGTCCACCCTCTTCTACCAAATTTCTATAACTTAAATATTTCATAGAATGACAGGAAGAACACACTTCTTGATAAACTTGATATCCTCTTTGAAGTGCAGCTCTGTCAAATTTTCCGAAAGGACCCTTAAAACTCCAATCAGTTTTTAGATATTCAACCTTTTCAGCTGCTTTAGAATTAAATTGGAATCCAAGAAATATTGCTAATAATAACGATATTCTAAAAAAATTTTTCACTGATCTTTAAAACTATCCTTTTTTTTCACAGCGGCAAGATTAGGTGATCCACCAAGGATTGGTTCGGTAATACTCAAAGGAACAGGTGTGGTCCTCTCTTTAAATCCTAAAACTGGTAGTACAACTAAAAAATGAAGGAAGTAATATGCAGTAGCGATCCTTGCAATTAACAAGTAAAGGCCTTCTGCTGGCATAGCTCCAACGTATCCTAAAATTAAAACATCAGCCACTAAGATCCAATAAAATTGCTTATATAAAGGTCTAAAAACTGCAGATCTAATTTTTGATGTATCTAACCAAGGTAGTGCAGCTAATATTAGAATTGCAGACAACATCGCTATGACACCTAAAAGTTTATCAGGAACTGATCTCAGAATTGCATAAAAAGGTAATAAATACCACTCTGGAACAATATGAGCTGGTGTTACTAAAGGATTTGCCTCAATGTAATTATCGGCATGACCTAAAATATTTGGTGTATAAAAAACAAAAAAAGCGAAAACAATCATAAACATCAATAATGCAAAACCATCCTTAATAACTATGTAAGGATGAAATGGAACTGTATCTTTTGACGGTTTTTTTATGTCGATACCAATTGGATTATTATTTCCAGGCACATGAAGAGCCCAAATATGTAAAACAACTAATCCCAAAATTAAAAAAGGTATTAAGTAGTGTAATGTGAAAAATCTTGTGAGTGTTGGATTATCTACCGAATATCCTCCCCATAACCATGTTACTATTCCTTCACCTACTAAAGGAATCGCACTAAATAAATTTGTAATAACTGTAGCTCCCCAAAAACTCATTTGACCCCATGGTAAAACATAGCCTAGAAAAGCTGCTGCCATCATAAGAAGATAAATGATTATTCCGATAATCCATATAACCTCTCTAGGTGATTTATAAGAACCATAAAATAAAGATCTAAAGATATGAATATATACTGCTAAGAAAAACATCGAAGCTCCGTTTGCATGTATATATCTTATTAACCACCCATAATTTACGTCCCTCATTATGTGTTCGACACTTTGAAACGCCATATCAGCATGCGCAATATAGTGCATTGCTAAAACCAATCCTGTTACAATTTGAGTTATTAAACAAAAAGTAAGAATTCCGCCAAAAGTCCACCAATAATTCAAATTTTTGGGTGTTGGATAATCTGTTAAATGATTTGCTAAAGTTAAAAGTGGTAATCTATCATTAAACCATTTTCCGACATTTGATTTAGGTGTGTATTCGTGTTCACTCATAAAAATTATCCAATCTTAATTGTGTTGGCATCAACAAATTTATATTCTGGAATTTCCATATTTGTTGGGGCTGGACCTTTTCTAATTCTGCCTGAAGTATCATAATGAGAACCATGACACGGACAGAACCATCCGTTGTAATCTCCTTTTTGATCTAAAGGTACACAACCTAAATGTGTACAAACTCCTAACATAACAAGCCACTCCGGATTTCTCGCTCGATCCTCGTCTTTCTCTGGGTGCTTTAAATCCTCTATCTTCACAGATTTAGCTTCTGCTATTTCCTCTTGAGTTCTTCGTCTAATAAAAACTGGTTTTCCTCTCCATAACACAGTTATCGTTTTTCCTGGATTGACAGCACTTACATCAACTTCAGTACTTGCTAATGCTTTGACTGATGCGTCTGGGTTCATTTGATCTATCATTGGCCAGATGACTGCCCCTGCTCCTACAGCTC